>NZ_RZGQ01000014.1 GCF_003989735.1 Legionella sp. km772
AAAAACTCATTTAAATCACTTTGCTATTAAGTACAAATTGATTCTTAGAGCGAACCAGATTGCTTGGCAGGAGCTTAAAAATATGGCAGCTTAAAATTGACCGTGCGTAACATGAGTTACTAAAACTAAGTCAAAATCCTCACACGATCAGCGAATAAGGTTATAGGAACAAAGAAATAAGCGGTAGTTGGAGCCATTAATAACTTAGGAAAAATAATCACCTTGTAGTTCCAGCGGCATCATTAACTGCACCCTCTCATAGAGAGAAAGAATTTTTTCACAAAAAACGTGCAGTTGCTGCTGATTTTCCCAAAGCTCGTAATCTACCCCTTTATGAAAAGCATATTGCCGTGACAAGGTTTTTAATAAGGCCATCTCTTGGCTTGATAAACCAAGGTGAGCATTTAACTCCATTAATTCGACCAAATTTTTATATTCTTTAACGGGACGATGATCATGCAAACAATAAGCTTTAAAGAGTAATTGGAACGCTTGATACATTAAGGAGACAACTGGTGCTAAGACATCAATGCCATCACCGCGTTGCAGCTCGCCTAAAGCGACATGGCGCAATAAATAATCGGCGGAGTATGCGTGTTGCGATGAGGTACTCAATAATTCTAAGGGTGATAAATAACGACGATCCATACTCTGGCACATTTATGTTAAAATAGAGGTCATTATATCTGTTAATTAATTTGATGCACGCTTTTATCAATAGTTCCTGGCAAATTGCTTCTTTAAAATTACCGCATAGACTTATCCAAGGTCCGCTGGCAGGCTACAGTTGTGCGCCTTTTAGAGTTCTCTTTAACCAATTTATTCCCCCAGCTTATTGTGTTAGCGAAATGAGTTCCGCACGGGATATTCTATACAAGCACAGCAAGCAATCTCGTTATCTATATCGAGACCCTCAAGAGAAAATCCTTGCTTATCAAATTTCTGGGACTGAGCCTGAAATACTGGCTGCAGCTGCTTTGTTTTTGCAGGAACAGGGTGCTGATTTAATAGACATTAATTGCGGTTGTCCTAAGGCTAAAATCCGCAAAAAAGGAGCGGGGAGCGCCCTACTTGAACAACCTAAACAATTAAGCGCCATTATTCAAAAAGTACGAAAGGCTATCAGTATTCCACTAACGGTTAAAATTCGTATTCAGGGGAATGATCAGGACTTAAATCTTGCCCAACAAATAATAGACGCAGGGGCAGATGCACTGATTGTACATGGTCGACGTTGGCAAGATGATTATGATATAGCCTGTGATCTAAACCAAATAGCTAAAATTAAACAGCTAAGCTCTATTCCGGTTATCGCTAATGGCGATATCCGCCATCCCGAAGATTTAGCGCGTGCGATAAAAGAAACAGCTTGCGATGCCTATATGATAGCCCGGGGTGGCAGTGGCCATCCCTGGCTTTATCAAGAATTACTGCAACAAGGCAAATTAAGTATAACCAAGCAAAAAAAAATAGACCTTTTTATAACGCATCTGCAAGCCTTAGCTCAATTAGAAGACGAGTACAAAGCACTATTACAAAGTAAATCCCTAGTCCGCTATTACTTTCGGCATGAATTAACCAGCGAGCAATTAAGCCAGTTTTATACTTTAGCCTCCATAGCGCAAATTCAAGAGTTTTTATCTACTAAACCTTAATGATTATTGCCTGCCGCTACTCTTGTTTGTTTTTTAGATTCAGGGTAAGGTGGCACCATTTTTCCGAGCCTGAATTTATATGAGCTTATTCCAACACCTGCAGCAGCACTTAACTCAAAAAAGAGAAATCCCTTTTGTTGAATTTATGCAATTGGCTCTGTATGAGCCCCAGTTAGGCTACTACAGCTCAGGCCTAACTAAAATTGGTGCGCAAGGTGATTTCATTACGGGGCCAGAATTAAGTCCTTTATTTGGCTATACCCTTGCCAATCAGTGCCAACAAATTTTATCGATGGTACCTTCGCCAAACATTTTAGAATTTGGCGCAGGAACCGGGGCTTTATGCGTTACACTATTAGAACAGTTAGAGCGGGTAAACTGCCTACCGGAGCATTATTTTATTTTAGAATTAAGCGCTCATTTGCGGCATGGTCAACAAGAGCTCGTCCAGCAAAGAATCCCCCATTTAGCCGAAAAAATACACTGGCTGGAGCAATGGCCTAATGAGTCATTTAATGGGGTAATTATTGCCAATGAAGTGTTAGATGCTATGCCCATTCATCGGTTTAAATGGGTTGAAAATAAAGTTTTAGAAAGTTATGTGCGGATAGATGCCCAAGGCCAACTCAGTGAGCACTTTCTGCCCACCACTAATGCCCGTTTACTAACTTACCTGCAAGACAAACTGCCTAGCCTAGGTTCACCTTACCTCTCTGAAGTTAATTTATTTATTGACGATTGGATTAAGGAGTTGTATCAGCTGTTAAACCAAGGGCTCGTTTTGCTCATCGATTACGGTTTCCCTCGCCATGAATATTATCATCCCGATCGTAATCAAGGCACGCTAATGTGCCATTATCAACATCATGCTCACACCAACCCACTTATCCATGTGGGCGAGCAAGATATTACCGCCCATGTAGATTTTACCCATGTTGCCGAAGCAGGGCAAAATGCCGGCTTTCATGTAGCGGGTTACACCAACCAAGGTTCTTTTTTACTCGCCAATGGTCTGCTACACTTTGTTAATAGTATCAAAGAGGAGCACGCAGCTTTTCGCGCCAAGCAAGCTGCAAAACAATTAATCCAAGAAAATGAAATGGGCGAGTTATTTAAAGTGATTGCCTTAACCAAAAATCTTGCAATCCCTTTAACTGGCTTTCTCTTAAACGATAAACGAGTGAGCTTATAAATGGCAAGATACCTAACCACCATTGAGCTAGAAAAAGAATCGATGAAGTTTTCTGCGGGCCACACTACTATCTTTTCAGCCACAGAACGAGAACCCTTGCATGGTCATATGTATCGCGTTTATTTAGCATTAAGTCTTTGGGTTGAGGAAAACGGGATGACCTTTGATTACCGCTATTATAAAGAACGGGTTCACAAACTTTGTCGACAATTAAATCAAACCTTTTTAATGCCGCAATTTTCCCCTTTTTTAGCTTATGCAGAAGATGAGGATTATTACTATTTCACCTTTAACCATAAAAAGATTCCTTTTTTAAAGGAAGACCTTACCTTATTACCCTTAACCAATATCACTGTTGAAGAATTATCGCGTTGGTTTGTCAATGAATTAATCCATGATCGCACTGAGCTTGATAAACATAAAATTGATAAAGTGCTAGTCAAGGTATTCTCTGCACCAGGTCAATCGGCAAGCCATGAATGGCAAAGAAGCTAAATGAGGCGGTATAAGGTCTGTATACCGAATACGCATCGAGATTTTTTTGATTACCTGGCAGGATCATGCCTCCCTTGTATTGGTGCTCGAGTATGGGTGCCTTTTCGCAACCAAAAAAAATTGGGCATCGTCATTGACGAATATGAGTCTTCGACCGCTAGCAAAGCGCTTAAAGAGATTGTGGAGGTTATTGACGATGGGCCATTAATTGATGGCGACATGTTAAATTTGTGCTTATGGATAGCGCAGTATTACCAATCCCCACTATCGGAGGTTATAGCCTTAGCATTACCCAAAAAATATCGCTTGGGTTCTCCATGCGAGCTGCCAAAAACCGATTGTTACCAGCTTGTTATGCCAGCAGCAGAGGCCTTAAAACAAATAAACAGCAGGGCATCAAAGCAAAGAGCCCTAATTTCTTGGCTCAATGAACAGGACCAAGCTATTACAAAAGCAGACTTAAGCGCGCAGGGATTTACCTCGAGCCAGCTCCTACCTTTATTGGAACTTGGCCTTATTGAATTATCGCAGCAAATTAAAACTTACGAGCCCTCTGCAGCCAGCAAAACGACCAAAATCCTGCACTTAAATCCTGAACAAGAAGCAGCATTTAACACCATAAAACAACAACTGCACCACTACCATTGTTTTTTATTAAACGGGGTAACGGGAAGTGGTAAAACCGAAGTGTACTTCCACACCATCAATGAGGTTTTAGACCACCATAAACAAGTATTAATACTGGTGCCGGAAATTGGCTTAACTCCTCAATTACTAGCCCGATTCCAAGAACGATTTCAACAAAAAATAGCCGTGATTCATTCTAATCTCAACGAATCAGAACGACAAATTGCCTGGCAAGCGGCTAAAGAGAATCAGGTAAACATTATTATCGGAACCCGCGCCGCTATTTTTACGCCGATGCCTCATTTAGGTTTGATTATTATTGATGAGGAACATGATACTTCATTTAAACAAATGGACGGGGTGCGTTATTCCGCGCGGGATACGGCATTAATGCGTGCGCATAGGGCCAATATCCCTATTATTTTAGGCTCAGCAACTCCCAGTTTAGAGAGTTTATATAATTGCAAACAGCAGAAATATACCTTGTTAGAGCTGCCTAACAAGGCTTTAACGACCACCCCACTCCATTATCAAATTATTGATTTACGTGCCCAAAACCTTCATGAGGGCTTAGCAACCCCCACCTTAGACGTCATAAAAAAACATTTAGCGAATAACAACCAAGTGCTAGTCTTTATAAATCGCCGAGGCTTTGCTCCCGTGGTCCTTTGCCATCAATGCGGATGGATAATGGATTGCAAAGCCTGTGACAGCCATTTAACCTTACATAAGCAAAGCAGGCAAATGCATTGCCACCACTGCGGTTTAAGCTATCGCCCTCCAACTCAGTGTTTAAATTGCGCAAGCCAAGAGCTCATTCCTGTAGGGGTGGGTACCCAGCGAGTGCATGAGTATTTGAGTGCTTATTTTCCCGAGGTCAAAGTCTTACGAATTGATAAAGATGAAACACGGAAAAAAAATGCCTTTGCCGAACAGTTAGGGAAAATTACCCAAGGCGAGGCGCAACTTATTGTAGGGACGCAAATGTTAGCAAAAGGCCATCATTTTCCCCGCCTCTCTTTGGTGGTTATTCTTGATGCCGATGCCGGATTTTACAATCCGGATTTTCGCGCTATTGAGCATGTAGGCCAATTGCTGACACAAGTGGCAGGACGGGCAGGACGGGCAGAAGAAGCGGGAGAGGTACTGATTCAAACCCATTTACCACAGCACCCTCTTCTTAATCTATTAGTGCAACAAGGTTATGAACCCTTTGCTAATGCCTTGCTTGATTTACGCCAAGAAGCGGCGTTACCGCCTTTTCATTTTTTGGCCGTTTTAAGAGCACAAGGTAAATCCCCTGCGGCAGTAACCCAGTTATTATTAGCCACTAAGCAATACCTACAAATACCTTCCCTGTGCATTATGGGGCCTGCGCCGGCTCCTCTTGCCCGCAAAGCCAATCAATACCGCATGCAATTATTAATAAAATCTGCTTCAAGGCCTGCTTTAAAAAGCGCTTTGACACAAATGCGGGAATGGTTAACAATGAATAAATTAACTACGGGCATCCGCTGGAATGTGGATGTCGATCCTATGGACTTATCATGAGCGAAAAAGCAATTAACATCCATGAAAAAACCTTTGCTATTGCTTGGGGTGATATGGATGCTTTAGGCCATGTCAACAACAGCCGTTATCTGGATTATTTTCAAGAAGCGCGGATCGAATGGTTAAAAGACCTCAATCTACCCATGACCGGGACTACTGGTCCTGTTGTTATCCAAGTTTCAGCCACCTTTTTAAAACCTGTAGTTTATCCCGCAACCCTAACCCTACGCAGCAGTATCCATAGTATTGGCAACTCCAGTATGGTGATGGATCATCATCTTTATCAAGGCGAAATCTTAATGAGCCATGGCATGAGTAAAATTGTCTGGGTAGATTATGCCCAAGGAAAATCCGTGCCCTTGCCGGACATTATCCGTTCACTAGTAAAGAGCTAAACATATTAATTGCATGTTGACAATTGAACGCACATCTTGCTATTCTTATTTGCATTATTATGTCTAACTAATCACCATGAACTCAAACATACAGCCCTTAATCAAGAAGCTACTTCCTGCAGCCTCCTCCGCAGAGATAGCACTTGCCGCTGCCGTTCATGGGAATAAAAACCTTTCTGTAAGCATTATTATTATGCCCTCCCTCCCCTAGAGTGGTGCATGCTATTTCATAATTCCGCCCCTCTAGGGGGAGCTTACGAATTATGAACTAGACATTTTTATTAGCGCTCGTTTCGGGAGATTTTTAATGGTTCACCAATATAAAGCCTTTTTGATGTGGTTATTCCCGCTGTTCTTTTTTGCTTATCAGTTTATCTTACGTCTTTGGCCGGGTTTAATGATGCAGCCCCTCATGGCCCAATTTTCTATTGATGCTGGAAGTTTTGGTTTGCTAGCCGCGAGCTATTATTATGGGTATGCAGGGATGCAAATCCCTATCGCCATCTTACTACAAAGATATGGTGCACGAACCATTATTTCGACTTTCGCCGTCTTGTGTGGCTTAGCCATGCTCTTGTTTAGCTCCACTAATAATTTTTATCTGGCCTTATTCAGCCGTTTTTTAATTGGAGCTGGGTCTGCAGTGGGTTTCCTTGGTGTCTCCCAAGTGGTTTCCGAATGGTTCAAAAAGGAACACTATGCCAATATGATTGGGTTATCTTTCACTTTTGGTTTATTAGGAGCTGTTTATGGCGGTAAACCCTTGAGTCTTTTGCTCAGCCATTATGATAGTCATTTTATTGCTCTTGCCTTATCATTATTTTCAATTTTTATCGCGTTTGCGGTGGTACTTGTTTTAAGAAAGCCCTCGGACTTAGAAAACAACCAAGCCAACTCTTTAAAAATAGCTAATTTAAAAAGTCTTTTATCGTCCAAATCCATCTGGCTTTTAGCTATAGCGAATTTATTAATGGTAGGTGCTTTAGAAGGTTTTGCTGACGTTTGGGGCGTGTCCTATTTAATGCAGGCCTATTCTTTTAATAAAGCGGATGCTGCTTTATTATGTTCATTCATCTACATTGGCATGCTGTTTGGCGGACCATTACTTGCCTTGTTGGCAAAACGAGTGGGCAATTTTAAGGTCCTTGGCGGGTGCGGCTTAGGTCTGGCTTTGATGTTTAGCCTTTTGCTTTCCAACTGCTTGGGTAACTGGCTGACGTTATGTACTTTATTTTTTACGATCGGCCTGCTTTGCTGTTATCAAGTGATTGTTTTTGCCGCGGGCTCCCGCTTAGTTAACCCTGCCTTATTAGGCATCACTGTTGCGTTTTTAAATTGTATTAACATGCTCGGAGGCTCCTTTTTCCATACCTTAATCGGAAAATTAATGGATGGCTTTTGGACAGGTACGGTAGACGGCCAAGGACTTAAAATTTATTCCTTAGCAACCTTTCAATACGCCTTAAGTTTAATCCCTGTTTGCGCTGTCCTTGGAGCCTTAGGTATTTATTGCTTACAAAGAAAAACTGCCCAAAAAGAGCTGCAAGCTAACATGCTCGTAAAGAATGGGTACCAAACTTAGCAATTGACAAGTAGCTGTAATTTGGGGAGGCTCCCCGCTTTAAGGAAAGCGCCCCAGATATCCGCATTAATAAAAGAGATAAGGAAACTCTTCTTGCAGTAAAGCATAAACTCGGGCGTGGTCTTCTTTGGATTTAAGAATCAATAGTACGGTATCATCACCGGCGATGGTGCCTAAAATACCAGAGTTATTTTGCTCATGGATAGCAAAAGAGACGTATTTACGATCAATGTAATAAGCTAAGCTATTGGCGTTTCCAGGATGAGTTTGTAAGACAATTAAGCCAAACTCTGACACTTGTACATTTAATACCAGAGGCAGGCCTGGTTGTTTGTAATCGATAACTTTATATAAACCGCTAACTTTTACGATATTTAGTTTTTTTAAACGGCGTGACAAGGTAGCCTGAGGCATTTCATGCCCTCTTTTTCTTAGGCTGTTTTGTAAGTCGCTTTGCTCAGCAATAGCTTCGCTATGTACAATACTTAAAATCAAATCATCCACTAGCCCATCATGAGTCATGCACACCCTCCAAATGAATACAAATCTAATTACATGAAATTATATTCATTTTAGCTTGACAGAACAAGGCTTCCACTTTATATTCATAAAATGGTTTTTTTGTGGATTTAAATTCAAATGAAAGCATTGATTTTCTTATTTTCTCTGTTCTTTAGCCTGTTACTTGTATCGTGTAGTGAAGAGAAGGAGGATGACGAGCTGCGATTTTCCACCTGCGCTGATTACCCACCTTTTGAATACAGCAGCAAAGGAAATATCCAAGGGTTTGATATAGACCTAGCCCGCCTTATTGCTAAAGAATTAGGTAAAAATGCAGTTTTCGATAATAGGTCTTTTAGTGCAGTCCTGCCTGCCCTCAATTCTGGCCAAGATGACCTGGCTATTTCAACGATCACCGTCACTGAAGAACGCAAAAAGAATTTTGATTTTTCGATTACTTATTATTTTGAAACTATGGCTGCAGTCTTTCCTAAAAATCAAATTATTAACGATAAAAAGGATATTAAGAATAAAAAAATTGCCGTCCAATTGGGCAGTGTTCTTGATCTCTGGGCGCACCAACATTACCCGCACAATGAAATTGTCGCTTTTGATACTAATAATCAAGCCATTGAGGCTCTCTCAGCAGGCTATGTTGATTTGGTACTGATGGATGGGGTGCAAGGTAAGGCATTTAGCGCTAAAAATAATAACTTGGCTTCTTCCATCTTGGGTAAGTCAAATGAAGGGTATGCCCTAGCCTTAAAAAAAGGTTCGCCCCTGACCAAGAAAATTAACCAGATCCTGCAACAATTAAAAGCCAAAGGAGAACTGCAAAAATTAGAAAACCAATGGATAGATACACCTAGTTAGTCGCCACTTCAAGTACTAAAATGCCGTTAGGTTAACGGCATTTAATTGACTACACGGCAATGGGCGCTTTAATTGCTGGATGTGCCTGGTAATTGCTGAATTCAAAATCTTCGTAAGCATAGTCAAATAAAGAAGCAGGCTTTCTTTTGATCTTTAATTGCGCAAGAGGATAAGGCTCTCTGGATAATTGGGTTCTTGCCTGTTCAAGATGGTTCAAATAAAGATGGCAATCACCCCCTGTCCAAATAAACTCCCCCACTTCAAGGTCACACTGCTGAGCGATCATATGGGTTAACAAGGCATATGAGGCAATATTAAAGGGGACACCTAAAAAAACATCAGCAGAGCGTTGGTACAGCTGACAGGATAATTGCTTATTGGCTACGTAAAATTGGAATAAGGCATGGCAAGGCATTAAGGCCATTTTATCGAGCTCGCCAACATTCCAGGCACTAACCAATAAACGACGTGAATTAGGATTAGTTTTAATTTGTTGGAGGAGTTCGCTTAATTGATCGATGCTCCCACCATCAGGGGTAGGCCAGCTACGCCATTGCTTACCATATACAGGACCTAAATCACCCTTTTCATCAGCCCACTCATCCCAAATGGTGACCCCGTTTTCTTGTAAATAAGCCACATTGGTATCACCGCGCAAGAACCACAATAATTCATGGACAATACTGCGCATATGGAGTTTTTTAGTCGTTACAAGCGGAAAACCCAGCTTTAAATCAAAGCGCATTTGATGACCAAAAACGGAGAGAGTACCGGTACCGGTTCTATCCTCTTTTTCCACACCTGCTTGCAAAATATGCTCGAGTAAATCTAAATAGGTTCTCATCGTTTAGCCCGCCACCACAAAAAAAGGCCTAATAATAACATAGGAAGAGATAAAATTTGACCCATTGTCAACCAACCAAAGGCAATAAAGCCCAGTTGTGCATCGGGCTGACGAAAACATTCAGCAATAAGCCGGCAAAAACTATAGCCAATTAGGAAAACCGCAGACACGCGACCTTCTGGTCTAGGTTTTGCCGCATAAAGCCATACTAATAAAAATAAAGCCACACCTTCTAAACCAAACTCATATATTTGGGAGGGATGGCGTGGCTTATCATCAACATGAGGATAAACCATCGCCCAAGGCACATCAGTAACCCGCCCCCACAGTTCACCATTAATAAAATTACCCACTCGACCGGCGGCAAGCCCAAGCGGCACGAGCGGTGCGACAAAATCACCTACTGCCAAAATAGACTTTTTGAACCGACGCGCAAAAAGCCAAATAGCCAGAATAACCCCGAGTAAACCGCCGTGGAACGACATACCCCCTTCCCAAATTTTGACTAAGATCCACGGATGATGAATTAACTCTTGGGTATTGTAAAAAACCATATAACCAATACGTCCACCTAAGATAACGCCCAAAGCGGCATAGAAAATAAGATCGCTTATCTGTTCTGCCGTCCAGTCCAATTTATAATGTTGGGCACGCCAATAGGCTAATAACCACGCACCAGCAAAACCGACTAAATACATTAAGCCATACCAATGGACCTGCACAGGACCCAGCGAAAATGCCACTGGATTAATCGAAGGGTAAATAAACATGAATTAATACTTTCCTTTTAAACGAGCATTTTAATAGCGGTTAAAATTAAAATCACAATAAAACCATACTTTAAGTAATGCATGGGTAAAATATAATTTAATTTTGCCCCAAAGGGAGCAATGAGGCTACTAGGAATGGCAATCCCCAAGACAGCAGGCCAATAAATATATCCAAGCGTATAAGGTACATGAGCCATCTCATTAAAGCCGCCAATCATTAATAACACCATGCCTACAGTGGCAATGATGAGTCCACCTAAATTAGAAAGGGGGGCAATTTTCCGGCTCTCGATCCCTACATAAGTTAAGAAAGGAATAAGCAAAACACCACCACCCACACCTAAGATGGCAGCTATACAGCCAATAAGTAAGCTGCTCAGGACATAAAGCCAGGTGGGCAGAAAATGGGGCTCATGGCTACGGTGTAAATCCAGGACCATTTTTAAGGCTACCCCAAACAAGAATACGGTGAAAATAATTTTTAACACGGAAGTGGGTATAAAGGCCGAACTAAGGGCACCTAGGCAGGCGCCCAAAGCTAATCCAGGGCTTAATTTGGAAAAGACTGGCCATGCTATTTCACCCATCCGTCGATGGCTATTTAAGGAGGCTAAAGAGGTGAATAAAATAACGGCTAAAGAACTAGCAATAGCCACGTGCATGATGGATTCTGCAGGAATGACGCCGGTTAATTGAAAAAAAAAGACTAGGCCTGGTACAACAACTATTCCACCGCCAAGCCCTAAAGCACCTGCCATCAACCCGGCAAATAAACCGATAAAGATGAAGATAGTCTCATAAAATAACAAGGTCACCGCGAAGACTTCCCGGCACGAATCAAGCCACCTAAGCCCTCTTCTTCCAAGGCCTTTTGTAAATGAAAGCGAATTTCGGTGGGATGCTCAAACTCCAATACTTCGGCTAAAATTTTTCGCGCATTGGCAATCGCAAAATTTCGGATTACCCATTTTACTCGCGGTAATCCGGCTGAGTTCATACTTAGGGTATCAAAACCCATCGCGATCAACAGAATTACTGCTAAAGGATCGCTGGCCATCTCACCACAGATACTCACCTCCACCCCGGCGGCATGCCCTCCTTCGACAATTTTTAACAAAACCCGTAGCATGGCTGGATGTAGGGCATCATAAAGACCAGCCACCCGAGCATTATTACGATCGACGGCAAGTAAATATTGCGTTAAGTCATTACTCCCGACTGAAATAAAATCTACTCGTTTGGCCATTTCTCGAGCCAGGTGTGCTGCCGCAGGAACTTCTATCATGACGCCTATTTTAGGTTTTTCAATAATAGAGCCTTCTTCTAATAACTCATTAAATGCTTGCTCAATCAAATAGGTGGCTTCTTCAATTTCACTTAAGTTAGTCACCATAGGCAACATGATGCGTAAGTTATTAAGTTCTTCGCTAGCCCGCATCATTGCCCGGACCTGAATCAAAAAGACATCGGGATGATCGAGGGTGACCCGAATACCGCGCCAACCCAAATAAGGATTCTCTTCTTCCACTGGAAAATAAGGTAAAACCTTATCACCGCCGATATCCAAGGTGCGCATCGTAACAAACCGAGGGGCAAAGGCTTTTAAGGTTTGGCGGTAAATGATCGTTTGCTCGTCCTCAGAAGGGAAGCGATCACGACTCATAAACGGCACTTCCGAGCGGTACAAGCCTACGCCTTCAGCACCAACGCTCATGGATAAACCAGCATCCATGGCAAGCCCGGTATTAACTTGTAAGGAAACCCGGTAATTGTCAGTTGTTTCCGCAGGCTTATCACGTAAGCTAACTAAGCTTTGATTTAAATCATATTCCTCTTGCGCTAATTGCTTAAATTCGCTCAATACGGATTTAGAAGGCGAAATATACACATGGCCATAATAACCATCAACAATAACTGCTTTACGAGAAATCTGCTCGAGTTTTAGTCCTCTTACCCCCATCACCGTAGGCACGCCTAAAGCACGGCCCAAAATGGCTACATGGGAGTTATTAGAACCCCGCGCCGAAACTACCCCAGCTAAATGCCCCTCTGGAATTTCGGCCAATGCGGCAGCAGTGACTTCTTCCCCGACTAAAATAGTGCGTTTAGGATAGGTAATTTCCTCACGTTGGGACCACTGTAATTCGGCTAAAACACGTCGGCCTAAATCACGGAAATCACTTGCGCGTTCACGCAAGTAGTCATCTTCCATACTTTCAAATTGAGCCACATGCTTTTTAATTACCGTAGCTAAGGCACCTTGCGCACTTATTTTTTCTTGGCGGATAACCTCTTCTACTTCAGCACCTAGGCTGTCCTTATCTAAGATACGTAAATAGACATCAAATAGCGCATGCTCTTCTTCAGCTACCGTAGCCTTCATGCGCTTACTTAAACGGCGCATATCATCACGAGCGGCTTCTAAAGCCTCATAGAAAACCTTAACCTCGCCTTCGACATCATCCACAGGATGACGAGGGACCGCATCAATATCAGAAGGGGGATAAACCACAATGGCAGTACCAATCCCAATTCCGGGAACACTGCCAACACCGACTAGAGCAATTGGAGCTACTTCAACTTTGGCAACCCCCAAAGGTTTAGGTTGGGTAAGTTCTGCGAGCTCTCCCGTGGCTTCAGCATGCGCGATAATACCGCCTAATTGCGCGGCTAAAGTAATTAAAAAAGACTCTTCAGCATCATCAAAAGCGCGTGGCTCGGTTTGTTGAACGATTAACACGCCGTAGAGTTTTCGGTGTTGAATAATCGGCACACCTAAAAACGCGTTGAGATGCTCTTCGCCTAATAAGGAATTATGATGAAAATCAGGATGAAAAGGAGCATCTTTCAGGTTAATGGGTTCTTCGCGCCGGCCAATTAAGCCGACTAACCCATGATCAAGTCCTATGCGTACGCGGAACTCCGCTTGTTTATTAAGTCCTTCGGTTGCAATTAAAACGTATTCAGCATTTTTATTATCGATAAGATAAACGGAAACGGCCTCAGCATTAATGGCTTTATTAATGTGCCGCACCAATATCCCGAGTGCATCGACTAAATTACTGGCGGCAGTAACGTCCTGGACTATTCGTTTAAGTACTTTTAGCATCTACAAATTTGTTGTCCTCTTTTTTCGTTTTAGGCCATAAGGCGTACGACGAGTTTTTAACAAAGGCTCTAATTCTTTTAAAGCTTGGATATAAACCTGTCTTTTAAAAAAAATAACTTGTTGGCAAGGCTCATGAAAATCAATCCAACGCCAACTATCAAACTCTGGCGAATCACTTAAATCCAAGCGTACTTTTTGTTCGTTGGAAACCAATTTTAATAAAAACCATTTTTGTTTTTGGCCAATGACTAAGGGTTCGCTGCCATGGCGTAAATACTGTTTAGGCAATCGGTATTTTAACCAACGTTTGGTTGAGCCTAACACCTCAACATCGGCCTTATCCAAACCGACTTCTTCATGCAACTCCCGAAACATGGCTTGTAACGACGTTTCACCCGCAGCTAAACCGCCTTGTGGAAATTGCCAAGCGTCATGCCCACTTCGTCTTCCCCAAAACACTCTACCCGATTCGTTGACCAGGACAATGCCCACATTCAACCGATAACCGGCACGATCAATTACCATGATGTCACTGCTTAGAATTACTTGTTAATATTTTGATTTTCCATAAAGTACAAGTGTTTTGCAATGAGATCCTGAAATATAATTGTAATTAACTTTAATTTTATTATGGGGCTATGTTAAAAGCGCTCTATAATAATAAAAAAATGAACGCATTTACTCATGAAAAAACATATTTTAATTCTGAATACCGGGGGCACCATAAGTTGCGTAAAAACCCAACATGGTTATGCCCCAGCAGCAAATTATGTGGCTGAAGCCTTAAGCAAGATCCCTAATCTCAAGCATCCAGAGATGCCCGACTACACGATTAAAGAGTATAACCCTCTACTGGATTCAAGCAATATGACCGTGCATGAATGGAATATGATTGCCACCGACATCGCCAAAGAATATGAGCGTTATGACGGTTTTATTATTTTCCATGGCACCGATACTATGGCCTATACGGCCTCCGCCTTGTCCTTTATGTTAGAGAATTTGGCCAAACCCGTGATTGTCACCGGCTCCCAAATCCCCTTATCTGAGGTGCGCAATGATGCCATTGATAATGTGACCAGCTCGCTTTGGCTTTGCGCCCACCAGGCTTTAAATGAAGTATGCATTTATTTTAACCAAAGGCTATTGCGAGGCAATCGCAGCCAAAAAACTAATGCCCAACAATTTAATGCCTTTGACTCCCTTAATTACCCTCATCTGGCCTCTATCGGTATTGAGATAGAATTACACCCGCATTTATTATTAAAAAAACCTCATAAGGCGTTTCAACTCCAAACCATCACCCCTAGTTTTATTGCGAATTTCCGTCTTTTCCCAGGTTTTGCTTCGGATGTTTTAGCTTATATTTTAGAGCAGCCGCTAAAGGGACTGATTCTAGAAACCTATGGTGCTGGCAATGCCCAAAATAATGACCCGCGCTTTTTAACTTTGCTGAAAGCGGCTTGTCAAAAGGGCGTGATCATTGTTAATTGCACCCAATGCCAACAAGGCAGGGTAGAAATGGGACAATACGCAACCGGACATGCCTTAAAAGACGTTGGATTAATTAGCGGCCATGATATGACCCCGGAAGCAGCGCATTGTAAATTACTCTATTTATTGAGTAAGAAGCTTCCCATTCCGGAAATTAAAAAACTGATGCAAACCAATTTAGTCGGCGAGCTAGCCTTATAAACTTTTGATTTAGTATTGCTCGCACCATTATAACGCGTATATTAGTTCTAAGCTTCTAAGACCGGTTTTGGACTTGATAATTGGTGGGGCCATGCCCCACTCTATCCCTGCTAAGGTTAACGTGATGGTGAAGAAGACCTACTATTGCCATTATCAACACTATCGTCTTCTTCATAACCATCCTCTTCATAACCATCCTCTTGATGATGCTCATCATCAACCTCAATTTCGTCTTTAGTAACAGGAGGTTTAACGGCTTTTTTTGCTTGAGATTCAGCTAGGCCACTTGCTTCTTGAGAAGCTAGTGTTACCAACACCGGAACCACTTCCTCATCGTCAGCGAGCACCTCTCCCCCTCTGGCCGTTTTTACTACCGCTTTTGCTTGTGCGGCGAGCTCGGCTGCAAGTTGCGCATCCTTGGAAGTGGTCCTTACCAGCATCGGTACAATGGTAGCCGCTTTAGGTTTAGGACAGGCTGAAGTGTCCACAGTCATGGCATTAATTTCTTTAGTTGCCAGTAATATTTCTTTCTCTAAAGTTCCTACCGAAGAGGTTTGGGCTTTTACCGGCATACTAAATAAGGAAAAACCAGCGGAAACAAGAGGAACCGAGACCGCTTTTTTAGGCTTCACAATATCATTATTATCCCGATCTAAATCTTTTAAAGCTTGTAAGGCAACTTCTCTTTGTTCATCTAAAGTATATTCCGGTCGAATTGCTTTTTTTAATTTGTCTAAACGATTGTATAAGGCTTGTTCTTTTTGTTTTCTTATTTCGATACTGCAATGTGGATCAGGTTGAAATTTGGCTAGTCCTAAGTAATGACATGCATGAGAGTAAATAATAAATTCAGGTGTTGCGGCATCCTGTAAACCTAATAAGGGAAAAGGAAAGTCTTGCAATTGCATATAAAAGTTTTCGATAGCATTACTGACGTCTTGTAGACAGGTTAAGGTATCTGAGGTAGCTCCGGCTTCATGGTCTACACGTGCAGTTTCAACTGCTTTTTTTGCCTCGGCAATATGTTCTTTGAGTTTTTCTTTATCTTTTTGATCATTGCCTGTTCCATTAAAGGCTACAATGGTCTTTTGCAGGTTGGCAATAATATCTGCTTGTTCCACCGACAACATGGTATCATGTACGAAGCTACTAAGCTTAAGAAATCCGTAATCATACGCTGTTTGCTGAGCGTTAAGGGCGCTCCAGCGAATATTTAATTGACCGAAAATTAAATCTTTTAGGTTTTTTATAAAAATAGTGGGCATTGCGCTACTCCTTGTGCTTGCAATTTTTTATTGCTCAGTCTTTACATTATTCATAACATTAAGGCAGACTGTTTAATTCAACAGCTTAGATGTTATTAACCTAGGAAATCACAAATCTCATGAATTTACAAATCATTATTTTAGCTGCGGGCCAGGGTAAGCGGATGTATTCTAATACCCCTAAAGTGCTACACCGCATTGCCGGTAAACCCATGTTAGAGCGGGTGGTGGAAACAGCACTACAACTAAATCCTGATGCAATACATGTTATTTATGGTCATGGAGGAGAGAAAATTAAGCAGGCCCTCCCTGACTTGCCTGTACATTGGGTTCATCAAGCAGAACAATTAGGTACTGGCCATGCTGTCATGCAAGCCTTACCCCATCTTCCGCCCCATTCGCAGGTACTTGTTCTTTCGGCTGATGTGCCCCTCATCCAAACAAAAACTCTTTTGTCATTAATTGAGAGTATGAAAACAACAGGCCAATCCAGCCTAGCTCTCCTGGTTGCCTGCCTTGAAAATCCTTATGGATTAGGCCGTATTGTGAGAAACAACCAAGGTGAAATTTCTACCATTGTAGAAGAGAAAGATGCAAATAAGCAAGAAAAGAATATAAAAGAAATTTATACGGGCATCTGCTGTACCAGTAGTGACAATTTTGCTTCTTGGCTGCCCAAGCTTAGTAACGATAATGCCCAAGGAGAGTATTATCTGACCGAAATTATCCGTATAGCCGTTAATGAGCAACTAAGCATTAGCTCCTTAACCGTGGAAGACAATATTGAGATTCAAGGAGTGAATAATCGCCTCCAGCTACATGAATTAGAACGAGTTTGGCAAAAACGAACGGCAGAACGATTATTGGAGCAAGGAGTAGGAATTGCTGATGCCACCCGTATCGACATAAGAGGCCAACTGCATTGTGGTAAAGATGTATTTATCGATATAAATTCGGTTTTTAATGGTAACGTGGTCTTGGGTGATAATTGCGTTATTGGCCCCAACTGTGTTTTAACCGATGTCACTTTAGCGGCTGGCTGTGAAATCCATGCCAATTCAGTTCTTGAGGGCTGTACGATAGGTGAAAATTGCCAGGTAGGACCATTTGCCCGTCTACGAGTTGGAACTCAACTGGCTGCAAATTGTAAAATAGGCAATTTTGTTGAAACCAAAAAAGCACGATTTGATGAAGGCTCTAAAGCAAGTCATTTGAGCTATTTAGGGGATGTTACCATTGGTAAAGAAGTAAACATTGGTGCCGGGACCATTACTTGCAATTATGATGGGGTCAACAAGCATCAAACCATTATCGAAGATGGCGCCTTTATCGGCTCCGACACCCAATTAGTGGCGCCCGTTACCGTGGGTGCCCAAGCAACTGTGGGAGCGGGAAGTACTATTCGCCGTAATGTTCCTCCTGGCGAATTAACGCTTAGCGAATCGAAACAAAAAACCCTATATGGCTGGAAACGACCTACGAAAAAAGAGGCTTAGGCTTCGGGCACCTTGGTTCAAAAATGGAGCCAAGGTGCTTTTATGATCTTTAAATTGCCGCGCTACTCTTTAATAAAAAGGCTTTGTCTTTTTCTAACAGTTTACACAGCCACAAAATAACGGGTAGAAATAAGACCGTAGTGATTAGCTTATAATTCCAAACATGCAGGGCTAAATTAATAACTTGCTCAGCAGGATATACCCCCCAAAAGAGCAAACTGTAATCCACAAAACAGAGTAAAGAGCTTGCACAAAGGTTTGCTAACACAATGCGTATCCAACGCGGAATTTGCCATTTACTGCCTTGCAGATAATGGAGTACCAAGGAATTAGCTAAAAAAGTTACTAATAAAGAAAGTGAGGCTGCCGGTAGGCGGCGTGGAATAATATAATTGTAAAAAGGATTTAAATTTAAAAAACTGGGGGAAGGAAAACCGGCAACCGCCAATAAGAAACTATCAAACAGTAATTGCGAACCGATCAAAGCCACAATTAATTTTAAATGCGCCCGATAGCCCCACAGCTCACATAATACAGTACTAACAATCATGGTAATCGGGAAAAAAATGCAGCTGGCGGTTAAAATATTATCTTTACCAAAGGTAATAATGCGGTATTCACAAGCCAAACACATGAGCATCACAATGACAGCAAAGAAAATTAAGTATTGATATAAAGGGAAAGCAACACGGCGTCCAAGACTTGCAGGCTGCATTTTTTTATCATGTTTGCTATCAAGGACAAAAGAGAGATAAACAACACCGATTATTAATGATAACAATAAGGAGACCATAAAAGAGTCGATAAAAATTTGCTGAAAATTATGCGCGTGGGGGCCTGCAAATAAAAAATAAAAATCAAAGGAGAAAAAGGATAAACCTCCAATAAGTGCCAGAAGGACACAGCGCTTGGGTGAATTAATCACCGCCCCCGCTTCTTTACAAAATAAATGATGCGGGAGATAAAAACTCAACACAAAGGAAATGGTCGTAGCAAAAAATTTTTTCGGCATATTGTCAAAAATAATTTGATAAACCGGATTATCATGCATGTATTCTGAAGCAGGGAGGTTTACTAAGATGAATACACCAATACAAAAAAGATAAAGCCCCATCAATGAACTGTTTAATAGATGTCGCTGCTCTTTAATACTACAAAATCTTAGGGCTAATAAGTACAACCCCGCTATTAAAGGACAAACTATACTACTCACTGTGAATACTAAGCCATGCCATAATATAATTTTAAATGAAACATTAACCAGTAAAATCAGAAAAGTAATCGCACTCACTGATAAAAATAAAAACCCAGAGCGTTGTTGCCCAGAAGAAGAAAAAGTCATACAAGGTAATTCCATTAAGACAGCAGCTAGCCACGCTTGAGGACTAGCATTTGAGCTAATCCTTAAACATGAAATGGCCGGGCAAAAATAATAAATTATTAGTTCATAAATATACCACTATTGCCAAAGCCTTGGCAATATTTGTGCATTAATTAAACTATTGCAGCACTAATATTAGGACTTAATACTCAAAACTAGTGAAGAACCAGACTTTGCTCATCAGAGAGCTCCTCTATTTTTACATTGTCTTGCGGAGGTTTTCTACGACGAGTGCTCATAAAACGCAAAGGATCATCCGCACCGACCACTACAGTCTGATCCCTAACCTCCCTAACCGGAATTAATTGGCTTATAGCCGTATCCACCGTAGTGCTGTCCTTGCGCAGCGATTTTATTTGGGCGATGCTGGTGGCCGAATTGTTTGTAGTTGCTGTTTTATCCGATATTAATTGCTTTACCGGGACTACCTCTTCAGTGGTAGCTAAACCTTCCGCAAGACGACTGGGCGGTTTATCTCCTAAGAGTGCGAGTAAGGGCGTTTTGGGCTCTTCTAGTAGGCTTTTTAAGGTTGAGGGGTGGCGCTCGAACCATCCTTTTAAAGCGCGGCTGAGCGCCCAAAAATCGCGTTCTTTACTTAGCATTAAGGCAATTTTAGTGAGGGTTTCGGGCACACCTAACTCATAATTTAAGATGAAAGCCGCCGTTTTAGGACTCCACGTTAAGGTCTTGACTACCCTGGTTTTCCCATTAACCTCAATTCCTGTGAAAATACGAATAGCACCTTCACGAATGGCCGGCCAATATTCTTTTAATACAGGATCTTTGGGAAATTGATAACTGCTCCGAAATAAAGGAGGTATAGTCAGGTCTTTAACTGCTTTCACGAGGGGATAAGATTTTGTGGCATTGACCCGCTCCAGATCACTTTGGAAAACAGTCGTGCCTGCTTGTAGCGACGTGGCTAAAGGAATTAAGGGCTGCTCTCCAGGCTGAGGTTTAAAATCAATCGGGACTCTAACTAATAAACCAGCCCAAAATACATCGATTAAAAATCGCCAAGCTCGCTCATAGTAATGAAAAGGATCAGGGATGGTGGCGTCTTTAGGCTCAACTAAAGGCACGGCCATGTGCGCCGCAAGGTTAACCGAAAGAGCCAATAAAATATGCCTTAGGGTTCTTAAATACAAATAAGGGATAGGACCAGTGGTTGATTCTAAACCTTGATCCAGCAACCATGAAGCCAACTCATAGGTTAAGCCTAGGGCTAGCACAAATTCTTGTTCCATAAACTTATGGCGCTCGCAACGTTCCGGAGTCGCTGAACGAGTAATATAACGCCCATTATTAACTACGGTGAGCGCCTTAGAGGCTGGCGTGCCTATGTAGGGAATAGCGCTAACACCGGCGATCAACGCTTCATTGGCCCATAAGATACCCAACTCCCTGCCGGAACCTTTAAGCCTTCTTTTGGTATTACAGGCCAGCTCATCACATAAAGAGGGCGGGGTAATGGCTTTATTAGAATTAAACGCGGCGGGCGCAAAAGAATCTAACACCGCAACGCGGACGAAGGATTCAGTTCCTCGGCGCCAGGTGTAGGCAGTGACTAAATAATTTCCTAAAGTAAGGACGCTGATGAGCAAGGAATAGGCGGCAGAAGCCTCATTTTCTTCATAGCCATCCCGGAAATAATTTTGCACTTGATTGTTTACTACATTCATGGTCACGATGGGCAACACATCATGCACTACTACATGGGTAAAGCCATTCACTATCTGGCGCGCCTCTTTATTATACAATAAAGTGGGTACCGCCTTACGTAAGGCTAAGCCCTGCTCCAAAATATGAAAGGTAGTATTTACCGTAAATTTAAATGCCGCATTCGAGATAGTTCCTAGGGTAGCATTATTCCATAACCAAGTTGCACCATTGGCAAGCCCCTGCCCTGCAGCACTAGCATTTGCTATAGTCGCATTATTCCAAAGCCAACTCGCCCCATTTACAGCTCCATTACCTGCTGCACTTGCTTTTTCTTTAAATGAACTCCACCAGCTCATATACACTCCTTGTGTACTCCATGAAATTTCATTCTAGGGCTAAAAAATGAGAAATACTAGGGGTTTCCGTTCAAAAATAAAACGATTAGCTGGTAAATGGCAATAGCTGCTTTTTTAAGGCATGGAAGTGTGCAATTATTTTAATTTTCAACGATGATAGACTGTTTTGACTTAAGGCTTAACATAAAAACGCAACTAATCAATCTTAAGATTACCCTTATTTTTCTCCGTCCTATTATTATATAGCCTAGGTAGCAGTACTTATTGTAATGAGCCGGCATACAAGCAAAAGCGTTTTAGCCGATCTCCCAAACACCTTACCACTATTTTTTTCCTTATTTTTTTCTTATCAATTGACCCGCAGTTATTTAAGACAAGCCTTAACAAAAAAAAAGTCCTTTAATTACGATTTAATAGTAATAAATTACAGCTTTACTTTAGCGATGTGGATAACCACCCTTTTTGAATACAGTAACTCAGACGCCAAGACCTGGTGGGGGGATCGCTTTATTCCTTAATGGACTTAGCGGTTTAGTTTTTTTCACTTTATTTGCAGTATAGCTCAGCGATGGATTAACCAAGCCATAGGCTCTTTATACTGATCAACAATGTTATTCCTAAAGATTTTATCTGGGGCTCGAAAATAAGCGTCGCTGATGATCTTCCCTTGTCTCCCTTTCACAATCAATTGATATGGAAAAATTAAGAACCAATTGCACATATTTTGACATCAGTGAATAGAGCTGCTAAAATGCTCAGATATTGAACATGCAGAATCAGGAAGACACATTTTGAAATTCAATTTTTTTACTTCTGTTACCCCTGAAACTGCTTTTCTTGAAACTATTTTGGCAAAAAAAGACTATGAGCTATGGAATTACCGCCAGGATTTGTTACTAAAAGCACCGCAAATATTAATGAACTGTCTCCATTATGAGCGCAGCATTAGTAAAAATTTACGTAATGCGATTATTGAGCGCTTAGCGAGCCTTCAAGCTGTTTCGCCAGAAAAGCGCCAAGAAAAACCCAGCCTGCTTATTTCTGATATCGATAACACTTTTTTATCCTCTCGTGATCCCCGTTATGAAAGTAATTCTACTCCCTACCCTGGAATTAAGGAGTTATATAAAGCCTTACTTCACGGGAATAGTAACGATGATTTACCCCTGAGGCGCAAGGCCTCGCTTTGTGCCTTTCTAACGGCACGTCCCGGCCAGCCTTTATTTAAACACTTTAGGCCGCTCAGCAGTAAAATGAAAAAAATTACGTCTGATGCTTTGCGCCTTGCTGGAATTGCGCTAGAGAAGCAACTCATTTTATGGGGTGACTTCCTCCATTGTTTGCCCCAGCCAGGAAGCATGTATAAAAGTCTCGGCAAAGGAAAAATAGCTAATTTTGACAAATTTTCCAAATTGTACGCGGACTATCAATTTATTTTTTTTGGCGATAATGGCGAAGCCGATATCGATGTAGCTAGAGCGATGCTGCGTAGTGCTGGGGCTGCAATGTCAGCCATTTTTATTCATGATCTAAAAAATCTAAGTCCAGATGAAATTAAACAATTTGCCGCTGAAGGCATTTTTATTTATAAATCGATAATCGATGCCGCACTCATCGCCCTCACCAAAGAACTCATTTCGCATGAACAAGCCCTCGATATTGCCCGTGCCGTAGTTAATGAGACGGATAACTCGCATACTTCGAGCGATGATAAGGCTATTACCGCATTTAACCGCCGGATTGAGGCTATAAGCCTTGATCTCCAACGACTGCATCAGCAGCTAGCAGATCCCGAAATTATTGAGCTTATCAAGCGCATCAATAAAAAACATCTTCTACCCCCATCGCTGTCTAGTGATCTGAGTTATAGTTAAAGTATTAGCACGTTTAGACAAGCTCTAGTAGTTATTCACTGCTTTCTTTGCTTGGTATGAAAGCCTATAAGCAATTATAAATTTTTATGAGTATATTCACATAAATCAACGAGAATGCACTGCGAGCAGTGTGGACTACGAGCGGTACAGACATAACGGCCATGTAAAATAAGCCAATGATGAGCATCGCGGAGAAATTCAGGTTCAATTTTTTTCAATAAAGCTAATTCTACGGCTAAAGGGGTTTTCCCTGCGGCTAACCCCGTGCGATTAGCAACTCGAAAAATATGGGTATCTACCGCCATAGTGGGCTGCCCAAAGGCGGTGTTTAACACGACATTCGCCGTTTTTCGTCCGACTCCGGGTAAAGCCTCTAGCTCTTCGCGGGTTCTCGGTACCTGCCCTTGATGCTTTTCAATTAATAAGGCACAAGTCTTTATTACATTTTGCGCTTTACTATTATAAAGGCCAATGGTTTTAATGTATTCTTTAAGCTTATCCAACCCTAAATCAAGAATAGCTTGCGGCGTGTTAGCCTGGGGAAATAATTTAGCCGTGGCTTTATTAACACTCACATCAGTTGCTTGCGCAGATAACATGACCGCGATTAACAACTCAAAGGGCGAATGATAAATTAACTCAGTGGTGGGGTGAGGGTTTTGCTCGCGCAAACGGCTAAACAGTTCATGGCGTTGCCCCTTATTCATTTTTTTTCGCTTTTACTCGAGCCAAGGCTTGCTGAATGTAGTCTTGCTTTGCTTGCACATCCTGCTGTTGGTTTGAACTTTGTTGCGCCAGCAGCCTTTTTTCTCGATATTGTTGCTGTTGTTCATGCTCAAGCCGCAATAAGCGGGTTGTTTTAGCATGAAAGCGGGCGCGGGCGCGATCCCTATCATAATCGGCATTAGGAATATCTACCATTTCAATACAATCAACGGGACAAGGTTCAACACACAAACCACAACCCGTGCATTCTTGCGCAAGGATGACATGCATTAATTTCGCACTACCAATAATGGCATCCACCGGACAGGCTTTGATGCATTTAGTACAGCCAATACATTCTTCTTCACGAATTAAAGCAACGGAGGGGGGTCTAGTGTTTTCCAGCGCTGACTTTAAATAAGGGCTGGGATCAATATTTAATAAGCCTCCTAAGGCCTTCACCGTTTCAACCCCGCCGGGCGGGCATTTATTAATGGGTGCCCTTCCCTGCACTAGGGCTTCAGCGTAGGGCAGGCAACCCGCATAATCACATTCGCCACACTGAGTTTGCGGTAATAAGGCATCAATTTGCTTAACTAAAGACATCTTACTTCACCTTCATTCCTGGTAAAGCGCCAGAATCTGGTTGTAATAAATAAATACCCTTTCCATCACCCGCAGCCAAAACCATTCCCTCAGACACACCAAAGCGCATTGTTCGCGGCGCCAAATTCGCCACCATGACGGTAAGGCGGCCGATTAATTGTTCTGGTTCATAAGCGCTTTTAATCCCAGCAAAGACCTGCTTTTGTTGTTCACCTAAATCGAGGCGTAAACGGAGTAATTTATCTGCCCCCTCCACAGGTGCTGCATCAATGATTTTTGCAATACGTAAATCAATTTTGGCAAAGTCATCAATACTCACAAAGGATTCTTCCTGGGCAGCTGTAGCTAACTTGTTTTTATCCTCTACCGGTGTTGTGTCTTTATTTTGCATTAACATGGCCTCGATTTTTTCTTTTTCTACCCTAACCATTAAGGGTTGAAAACTAGCTATTGGATGGTTTAATAAGGGACTGTCTATTGATGACCAAATAAGCGGCTCACAAGCTAAAAATTGCTCTGCAGCGGCGCTCATTTGTGGTAATACGGGTTTTAAATAGGTCATCAAGACTCGAAAGAGATTAATCCCCATTGTACAAATAGCATGCACCTCAGCTAAACGCGCCTCATCTTTAGCTAAAACCCAGGGTTTATTAGCATCGATATATTGATTGACTTTATCCGCACAATCCATGATTTGCCGGATAGCACGAGCATAATCACGGCTCACATAAGCATCAATGATCGTTTCCCGAACACTGACTAGGTCATTGTATAGCTGCGGCTCCGCCAAAGCAGAGCTTAATTGATTAGCAAAGCGTTTATTAATGAAACCGGCACAACGACTTGCTATATTGACTACTTTCCCGACTAGATCAGCATTGACTCGATTAATAAAATCATCAAAATTTAAATCTAAATCATCAACCCGGCCATTTAACTTAGCGGCAAAATAATAACGTAAATACTCTGGATTTAAATGGGCTAAATAACTACGCACTTCAATAAACGTGCCACGTGACTTCGACATTTTTTGACCATCGACGGTTAAAAAACCATGGGTATATACGGCAGTTGGAGTACGATGACCACTGGCAGCTAAAAGGGCTGGCCAAAATAAAGCATGGAAGTAAACGATGTCTTTCCCGACAAAATGGTAGAGCTCCGTACTACTGTCTTTAGACCAAAACTCAGCAAAAGAAAGGTTTTGCTCAGTACAATATTTTTTAAAACTAGCCATATAGCCAATGGGGGCATCCAACCAAACATAAAAATATTTATCCACAGTTCCAGGTATGGGAAAACCAAAATAAGGGGCATCACGGGAAATATCCCATTGCTTTAATCCTGCCTCAAACCATTCACTTAACTTATTTGCCACCTCGGTTTGTAGATGCCCACTGGTGGTCCACTCTTTTAATAATTGTTCATAGCGAGGTAAGTCAAAGAAATAATGCTCAGAGTCTTTTTCTATCGGCTTAGCACCCGAAATAGCAGAGACGGCATCAATTAAATCGGTGGGTGCATAAGTTGCCCCACAAGACTCACAATTATCGCCATATTGATCAAGAGCACCGCACTTAGGACAGGTTCCTTTAACATAACGATCAGGTAAAAACATGTTCTTGAGCGGATCGAAGGCTTGACGAATAGTCTTTTTTACAATGGCGCCGGCGTTTTGCAATTGTTCATAAATGAAACTGGCTAATTGCTGGTTTTCTGGGGAATGGGTGGTATGGTAACAATCATAATCAATAGCAAAGGCTTTAAAATCTTGCTCATGACTTAATTTTATCTCAGCCGTTAATGCTTCTGGACTAATACCCATTTGCTCGGCTTTAAGCATAATTGGTGTTCCATGAGCATCATCACCACACACACTTATACATTGAATGCCCAGCATCTTATGGGTGCGCACCCAAATATCCGTTTGAATATGCTCTACCATATGACCTAAATGAAGATGTCCATTTGCATAGGGTAAAGCGCTGGTTACCAGCATTTTGCGTTCTGTAGCCATAAAATGAAGACTCGTACTGTAAAACGAGCAATTATAACGCAAAGTTAAAAGAAATGCTGCGTTGAAATGCAGTATCTTATTAATTTTTCTACATGCAGAGGAAGATAGTTTGCTACTATTAACAGAATGTTTTTTACCAAAGATAAATAGCTATGACCGCGCAAAAATCGAGAATCATTATTGGCATTACCGGCTCTTCTGGCATCATTTATGGCATAAAGCTATTACAAATTTTAAAAGAATTGCCCATTGAAACTCATTTAGTAGTGACTAAAGCAGGACAATTAACTAGGGCTTACGAAACCGAGCTTAGTGCGGCAGAATTACGTGCTTTAGCGGATGTGTACCATAAATGCTCTGATGTCAGTGCCTCAATTGCCAGCGGCTCCTTTAAAACCTTAGGAATGATTGTCGCCCCTTGTTCTATGAATACCCTGGGTGAAATTGCTCATGGCTTAAGTAGTAATTTACTTACTCGCGCAGCAGATGTAGTGTTAAAAGAGCGCCGCCGCTTAGTGCTCATGCCCCGAGAGACGCCCCTTCACCTTGGTCACCTCAACAATATGCTCCAGGTAACCCAAATGGGCGGAATTATCTATCCCCCTGTTCCGGCTTTTTACCATCGCCCCCAAACCATCGAAGAAATAATTGACGATGCCGTAGGCCGAGTACTTGATTTATTTAATTTAGATTGCGGCCTAACCAAACGCTGGAAAGAATCCTAAAAAAAACGCGGCTTAAGCCGCGTTTTTTTATTAGCAGGTCACTACAGAGTTGCAGTGATGTTATTAATCTGCTCAGCATCAAGTTCTTTGGGTGACGCTTTAGATGATAATATAGAGCTATGGATTGGAGCAGTTCCTACAGAAAGATCAGCAACCACGGTTGGCGTACCTTTACTTAATTTGCTTAAAGATGCAGCGCTGGTGTTGCTAGGGCCTTCAGCTACAAAATCAGCTTGATTTGCAGCAGGGGCTTTTGTACAGCAGCTTTTGATAAAGCTAACGAAATTAGCGAAAGCCGCTACAGAATAGACCGCAGCACTTGCTAATACAGCGCCGATACCCGCGGTTGCGCCCACTTGGACTGCAAAATTAGTACCAAATACAGAAGCAATAGAGTAGCCAGCAATGCTGAAATTAACCACCGCAGTTAGAGCAGCAGGCCATAAAGCTACTGTTAAAGCAGCAGCACCACCTACTAATAAAGACATCCAAAAAGCACTAGCAATCGCTTGTTGATGCTTTCTAATTAAGCCAGTTAAACCCCGTCCTAATCCTTTAATCAGATCAAGAAGAGCTGAAGCGGAACCTAAAACTAAACCTAATAAGCCTGGAAAAGAGCGTTTTTCATCAACAGTTCCATCTCGTTTAAGGGCAGAAGCACCAAAAACTAGCGTCATCGTTGCACTCAAAACCCTTGCTGGCAAACGAAAACTACCTACCATAAACTCTTTAAATGTCATTTCTTTACTCCATAAAGATTATAAAAACCGCTGGGGATTGTAGCAATGAACGAAGTGCTTGTGAAACGAAACTGAGCAATATATTGTAACAAAAACGTAAAGAAATTAACTTTGTTTAGACTTAAAGCAAAAAATAGGTGCAAAATAATTTTTTATTTCACACTTCTATCTTATGGATTAAATTAAAGAGATTCTTAAAATGAGCAGCTTAAAACTGAGGTATTAAGATCTTCTGAACTAGCCAATGCTAAGGGAGGCACCTCAGTTTTTTCTGTCGCAAGCCTTGGGCAATTGGCCAGGACAAACTCATCAGTCCGATAAGCTTTATAATGAGGATACTTACAGGGCTGCAAACTAGATTGCAGCAACTTTTTATAAGACTCTTCAGCCACAGGGCTTAATGCCTGACGTTCCTCATGGCCCCATAACGTTGACGAATGTTGCGCAAAAGCCTTTACTTTTTGCTGGATAAAGGCCGCGCAGGAAAGCCCGATTAAAGAGAGGCTGCTCACCATTAGCCCCACAGCAACACAGGCCAATAATATAGGCGCTTTAGTTAAAAAAACCAAAGGCGCCCAGCCCAACACAGTTGTTGATGCGAGGAAGGGCAACACCCCAGGGAAGGCAAAGCATAAAAGGGCTGCAGTAACCCCAAAGATCCCTGCAGAGATTAAGGTCGTATTGGCTCGCGCCTTATTTCGTTTATACCAATCACTAACTACCATAACTATTCTCATCAGAACAAAAGCACGATTGTATCATTTTAAACCAAATTATTGAATAGAAAAAAATCAACTTAATTTATATACGGTCGGATCTGTTAATTCTGCACCGATAAAGCCTCTTTTTCTAAACATACAGCTGTCACAATGACCACAGGCCTCTCCCTGTTCATTCGCTTGATAACAGGAAACGGTAAGGGAGTAGTCCACTCCTAAACGGTGGCCCAATTGAATGGTCTGAATTTTAGATAAATGTTGCAAGGGTGCATGAATAGTGAACAGATCACCATTTACGCCAGCCTTCGTCGCAAGATTAGCCATAGTTTGGAAAGCTGCAATAAATTCCGGACGGCAATCGGGGTAATGCGAATAATCCACTGAGCTTGCGCCAATAAAAATATCACGCGCGCCAATCGATTCAGCAAAACCTAAAGCCATAGCCAGGAAAATAGTATTACGTGCAGGGACATAGGTAACCGGAATTTCGCTGCCCTCTTGAAATTTAGGTACTTGAATGGATTGGTCCGTTAATGCAGAGCCAGAAAATAAATCCGTATCTAAAGAAACTATTTTATGTTCCGCAACGTTCATCTGCGCGGCAATACGCGTAGCCGCATGCAGCTCAGCTGAATGACGTTGGCCGTAGGAAAAGCTTAAAGCAAAACAAGAGAACCCCTCTGAGCGAGCTAATGCCAAACAGGTAGTGGAGTCTAAACCACCGGATAATAAAACGACTGCTTTTTTCACTTAATCATACCTCGTATAAATTGAGCATTTGCACGCTCTTAAAAATTCCTGCTAAAATGATGTCCAATTATGCCACACTTAGGAATGTGATGACGATTTCTTTATACCCAATAATTCTTGCTGGCGGTTCTGGCACTCGTTTATGGCCTTTATCTCGACAAAATTTTCCTAAACAATTTTTAGCTTTAAATAGCGAGCTGTCCTTATTGCAACAAACCATGCAGCGAGTTAGTCAATTACCCAACAGTAAGCCTCTTATAGTCAGCAATGACGCCCATTATTTTCTCTGCCAAGAACAATTACAAGCATTTCCTAAAGCCGCGACCTATCTATTAGAACCTTGTGCGCGCAACACCGCCCCGGCTATCGCTTGCGCAGCCCATTATCTGCAAGCGAATGTAGGTAAAGACGCCGTAATGCTTATTTTACCTTCTGATCACTGGATTGGAGATGTAAAAGCCTGGGAAGAGGCCATGCTTACAGGTGCAGAATTTGTGGCGCAACAACCAGGAATTATTACTTTCGGCATTACTGCCAATCAACCTAAAACAGGTTATGGCTATATAGAGGCGGGAAGTCATTTGAGTGATGAAGTACTGAAGGTTTCTAGTTTTAGAGAAAAACCGGATGTCCAAACAGCAAGGCAATTCATCAATCAAGGCAACTATTATTGGAATAGCGGCATGTTTGTTTGTACTGCTGGTTTTTATTTAGAGCAGTTGCAAGAATTTGAACCGGCGATGTACGAGCACAGCCTACAAGCCATACGTCATGGCGCCAGCCACCACGATTTTTTACGTCTTAATCTAGAGCATTTTACTCAATGTAAAGCTGAATCGATTGATTATGCGATTATGGAAAAAACCCGCCAAGCCGCAGTTATCCCTATTGCTATGCCTTGGAGTGATTTAGGGTGTTGGACTGCTGTTGCCGATGCCAATCAACTCGATGAACAAGGTAATACAGTGATTGGCAAAGTTATTACCCAAGACAGTCATAATTGCTTTATTAATAGTGAAAATATTCTGGTAACTACCATAGGCATTCAAGATCAAATTATTGTGGCAACCAATGACGCGGTTTTAGTTGCTGATAAAAAATATTCGCAAGATGTAAAAGAATTAGTGAATTCTTTACGTAAAGATCATTCGCAAATAACTCAGGAACATTTAAGAGTCTCACGTCCCTGGGGTTATTATGAAATTTTAGCTGAAGGCCTGTCGTTTAAGGTAAAAAGACTGATGGTCAAACCCGGGGCAAAAATCTCCTTACAAAAGCACCAACATCGCGCCGAACATTGGGTTATAGTCGCAGGGTGTGCTGAAGTTATTAACAATAAAGAAACCATTCATCTGAGTGTAAACCAATCTACTTATATTCCTAAAAACACGTTACACCGCCTGAGTAATAATGGTTCTGAACCCTTATATGTCATTGAAGTACAAAGTGGCGATTATCTAGGAGAAGATGATATTCAACGCTTTGACGATCTTTATGCCCGGGAACAACTTACAACTTGATGTAGTGTCTTTAGGAAGGGGAAGGAGAGAATACCTTCCCATCACTCTCGCTCTGACCAATAAAGGCTTAGTTTATTTAGCACTAATGCTCATAAAAAATACTCTGTATGCTGGATGCTTTGGCACAAGCCTTCCCACGACCGGGCTATAAATTCTACCCTCAAGGGTAAAAACTGTTAATTTTTATTGACCCATCATGCATTTGTTAATTTTCTGTTAATTAATGCAAATTTTAGTATCAATTTCGTAAAGCTCGCCCTCCACATATTGTTTTTAAAATAGATGCTATGCTATAAAAAAGAACACTGTAACTTTTTAGATAAAATATTCGAAATTGAGGTTAATTTATGTTTACAAGCAGCTTAATCCAAAAAGCCTATGAACTTACTGCCTATAGTAATACTAGAGATAAGCTGCGTTATAAAGAAGAAGTACAAAAGCTACTTCTTTTTAATAAAAGCAACAAAGGCAATGATTTACTAATTCCGTTAAATTTCTATTTGGGTTTACTCGACAATACTCAATCAGCGCTTTTTCCCTACATGAATGAAACGCAAAAAAATCAAACCTTGCGCGATTTACAAGTGACCTATTTATTACTGATGAGTGAACTAAAATATGAATTGGAACACCAAAAAAAGGAAAACTCTAAAAAATATCAAGAGGACCTAAAAAAGTGCCAGGAATTAATTGATGCACTGATGTATTCCCAATTTTGCACCGAACAACAGATAAAACCCTCACCTGAACATGCTTATTTTTCCGATGGAAAACCTGTGGCCTATACCGGCTTAGCGGTGGGACAAGCTTTTGCTGAAGAGATGGTGGCAATGACTTCTGGAAGTACCACCAAAGAGATTCGGGATAATATGGGGTGGATTAATGAAAAAAGACTATATTGGGTATGGGCTTCTGTCTTCTTAAAAACGACCTTATCCTTATTGCCGGAAGATTTTTTTAATGTCGATCAAGCTAACGCGGTAGTAAGCTCCCCAGATCTCTATACTGGGACCATGAGTTGGGGCCTATATTACTTCCGTTTTGCCCTTAATTTAGGTTTATTATTAAAGCATACGATTGCAGGTCCGTGGATGAGTGCAGAAGAAAAAAGCGAGGGCTGGACCGAGCGTTTTAAAACGCAGTGGGCTCAAAGAAAATTTTCTCTTTTAAATGATTCTATTTGGGCTACGGGAAATCTACTTTGCTTTTTCTGGTTGTATGGAAAAGGGGCTGCCGGAACCTGGGGTGATATACTCACCATTGCCCTTTTAGTGTTTGATATTAGTTTGGCGGTTTGGGATTATGAGGAACAACGCACCCAATACAACCAGCAAATCAATGATTATGAAGAAGCCCTAAACCACTTAAAAAAACAGGCTACTGACCTTAAACTCAGTAATGAAAAAATTCAAAAAGAATTAAACGAATTAAAGCTGGCGCTTGCCGAAGCCCAAGAAGAAAGCCAAATGCAAAGCCTACAAATGCGCATTAGCACGCTGCAAATTAAAAAAGCCGAGCAAGAGGATAGTGTTAAGGAGCTGGACATCCAAGTTTCAGCCTTAGAACGAGCCAAAGCAAAATGTGAACGCGAATGGAATTATCAAAAAATGACTCTAGCCACTAGTATTGCTTATGCGGTTGGCTTAATGCTTGCATTTGTCTTGCTAACAGGCCCATTTTTCCCCTTTGCAGCAGCAACCATTGCCGCAATGACTATAGCCGGTGCAGTTTTATGCTTTGCTTTTTCCGTAATTAATAATGCGATTAAAGGCGGCATTGAGATCCATAAAACCAAAATGACCGTTAAGGAATTGCGTGCGGACCAAGAAGAGAGAATTAGGGCCTTTAAAGAATTAGCCGCCCTACCCCATGCGGAGGAAAATGCTAAAAAATTAATGTTCTTAGAAATTAAAAAATTAAAAATAGAGAGCGAATACCAAGAAAAACTAATTACCCTTCAGACCATGAAATTAATGCGTTCTATCTTGATAGAATCAATGATTCCCCCCTTGGTGTTCTTAAGTTTGGTCTTTTTGCCATTAGGAGCAGGATTAGGAATTTTAGCAGCGGCTTTAGCTTTGGCCATTGGCACTAATGTCCTTATTAATAAACTCTTTAAGGCGGAAAAAGAGGAGATGAAGGACTTAGACGAAAAGGAATATCAAGAGTTTTGTGCCGACCCCGATAATTGGGATAAAAAAGCAAATAACGCCCTATCCTTTTTCAAAAATAAGGACAAAGAAGCCGTAGCCTCCGAGCAAAACAGTGAGGAACTTATGCCCCTGTTATCGCAAAGTGGTCAAACCTCATCCTAATTGCCTACTTAGAAAAACCGTCATTGATCCAATGGCGGTTAACGCAAGTAATTTTCATTGAATTTCCTGATTGTTATTGGGGAAATTGCCAAAAAAGTGTATAATTGCTCTTTTTGTTCTCAATTACGGTTAACCATGAATCTTGAACAATTGTACGATGTCATCGTAGTTGGTGGCGGCCACGCAGGGACAGAGGCAGCTTTAGCTGCAGCACGTATGGGTGTGAATACCTTATTGCTGACCCACAATGTCGATTTATTAGGACAAATGTCCTGCAATCCAGCTATTGGCGGAATCGGCAAAGGCCATTTAGTTAAAGAAATTGATGCTCTAGATGGCGCGATGGCCAAAGCCGCGGATCAAGCGGGAATTCAATTTCGCATGCTTAATGCGTCCAAAGGACCGGCCGTACGAGCAACTCGGGCGCAAGCAGATCGCGTACTTTATCGCCAAGCCATTAGAACTATGCTGCAAGCACAGCCTAATTTGACCATTTTTCAGCAAGCAGTGGATGATTTAGTCATTGAGCAAGGTCGGGTATGCGGCGTAAAAACCCAAATGGGCTTTACCCTACGCGCTAAAGCAGTAGTTGTGACTGTCGGCACCTTCTTAGGTGGGAAAATTCACGTGGGTATGAGCCAATATGCCGGAGGTAGGGCTGGCGATCCACCATCGATTGCCTTATCGCACAGCTTACGCGACTTAAACTTACCTGTGGGGCGATTAAAAACGGGAACACCTCCACGCATCGATAAACGCTCGATTGATTTTAGCCAAATGGTGGAACAACCCGGTGACACTCCTTTGCCGGTGTTTTCTTATTTGGGAACGGTTGCGGACCACCCCCAACAAATTTCTTGCCATATTACCCACACCACCGAAGCCACTCATGAGATTATTCGTAATAATTTGCATCAGTCTCCAATGTATGCTGGGGTTATTGAAGGGGTTGGCCCCCGTTATTGCCCCTCTATTGAAGATAAAATCGTACGTTTTGCGGATAAATTATCGCATCAAATCTTTGTTGAACCTGAGGGTTTAACGACAGAAGAAATTTATCCTAATGGAATCTCAACCAGCCTGCCTTTTGAAGTACAAGTACAATTTGTACGTACGATTAAAGGTTTTGAGAATGCCCATATTACCCGGCCTGGTTATGCTATCGAATACGATTATTTTGACCCCCGAGGCTTAACTTCATTCTTGCAAACAAAGGCTATCCCTAATCTATTTTTTGCTGGACAAATTAACGGCACCACCGGTTATGAAGAAGCCGCGGCGCAAGGGCTTATTGCCGGGATGAATGCTGCCTTACAAGTACAAGATAAAGACCTATGGTGCCCTCGCCGCGATGAGGCTTATATTGGTGTGTTAATTGATGATCTCATTACTTGCGGTACACAAGAACCTTACCGGATGTTTACTTCGCGCGCCGAATACCGCTTGCTCTTACGCGAAGACAATGCCGATTTACGTTTAACTGCTAAAGGACGCGAATTAGGCTTAGTAGGCGATGTCCGCTGGGCTCATTTTTCTGCCAAAAAAGAAGCTATCGATACCACCCAAAACTTATTAGATACTACGTGGGTTCGTGTAAACCATAATGGATTGCTTGAAGATATTTTAGTCAATCCCATGCAACATGATAACCGCGCCTCCGAGTTTTTGAAGCGTCCTGAAATTAATTATCAACATTTACTTCTGATTGAAGAGTTAGGCTTACCCTCAATAAGTGCTGAAGTAATGGAACAAGTAGAAATCCAAACCAAATATGCAGGTTACATTGAACGCCAGCAGCAAGATATTGAAAAGCTTAAGAAATATGAAAATACCTCCCTTCCCGAAGAATTTGATTATACAAGGGTTCGTGGCTTATCTAATGAAGTCATGCAAAAATTAGCCGCTATTAAGCCGCGTAGTATTGCCCAAGCCGGAAGGATTTCAGGAGTAACCCCTGCCGCCTTGTCCCTACTCTTAGTCCATTTAAAAAAACAACGGCAATTAAATGAAGCATAATGAATCAGTAGAGCACCTTCTTATACAGGGATTAGCGCAGTTTAATTTAAGCGAACTAAGTTCGCCTTTATTTCATTATTTATCCCTACTCCATAAATGGAATGCTGCCTATAACCTTACTGCCATCCGAGATATAGAGGCTATGGTGAGTAAACACCTCTTAGATAGCTTAGCCATCCTACCGTGGTTGCAAGGTGATTCTATTCTTGATGTCGGCACTGGTGCAGGCCTACCCGGCATTCCTCTCGCTATCGCTCAACCCCAGCGCCACTTCGTGCTTTTAGACAGTAATGGTAAAAAAGTACGCTTTTTGAATGAAGTAAAACGGCAGCTTGGCTTAAAAAATTTAGAAATAGTACAATTTCGTGTCGAAAACTACCACCCAAACCAAGGTTTTGATACAGTAACTAGTAGAGCATTCAGTAGCCTCGAACAAATGATTTATTGGACCCAGCATCTCATCGCGCAAGAAGGTGTATGGCTTGCGATGAAAGGGCGCTATCCGGATGAGGAATTGAGCGCCTTAAATAAAAACTATCGTGTACAATCGTATACGGTGCAAGGTCTTGAGGGCGAGCGCTGCTGTGTCCTAATTGACAATATAACTAAGGAATAAAGATGGCGAAAATAATAGCCATTGCCAACCAAAAAGGCGGTGTAGGCAAAACCACAACTGCAATCAATTTAGCTGCTTCCTTAAGCGCTAATCGTCAAAAAATTCTTTTAATTGACCTTGACCCCCAAGGTAATGCGACTATGGGGAGCGGCGTTGATAAAAATCAATTAGTGCACACCAGTAATGATGTATTATTGCACGATTGCCTGGCTGCGCAAGCTGCCCTAACCACTCACTGTGGCTATGACTTGATCCCTGGCAATGAAGATTTAACAGTTGCCGAAGTCAGCCTGATGGAACGCAACCACCGCGAAACTTTTTTATATAAAGCCTTACAACCTATTCAAGCTGATTATGATTTTATTTTAATCGATTGTCCGCCCACCTTAAATACACTAACCATCAATGCCTTTGTGGCCGCGGATTCGATCCTCATTCCGATGCAATGCGAGTATTATGCTTTAGAAGGTTTAGCGGCTTTACTGTCTACTATAGAGCAAGTTAAATCTTCAGTTAACCCGCGTTTGCACCTGGAAGGGGTATTGCGTACTATGTATGATGGGCGCAATCGTTTATGTGCGGAAGTATCTAAACAATTATTAGAACATTTCCCGTCTAAAGTATATAGAACCGTGATTCCACGTAATGTTCGATTAGCTGAAGCACCAAGCCATGGACTTGCAGCTTTACATTACGATAAAACATCCCCAGGCGCTGCAGCTTATATGGTGCTGGCCTCTGAACTAATAAATAAACAAACTGTTGCAGGTTAATTGAGGTATAAATGACAGCAAAACGCGGTGGTCTTGGACGAAATTTATCGGCTTTATTAAGTCAATCCAACACGACATTAGTGACTGATAAACCCCAACATGAACAATTGCAATTAGCGATTGAGTGTTTACAACCTGGTAAATATCAGCCCCGTGGAGAAATGGAAGAAATTCCACTCAATGAATTAGCAGATTCAATAAAGAAACAAGGTGTATTACAACCCTTACTCGTACGCGAATTAAGTAATGGTAGTTATGAAATCATTGCCGGAGAGCGACGCTGGCGCGCGAGTCAACTTGCCGGCCTTAAAGAAGTTCCTGTTATCCTGAAACAAGTAGATGATGAAACAGCCATGGCGATGGCGTTGTTAGAGAATTTGCAACGTGAAGATCTTAATGCCATGGATCAAGCACGTGCGATGTATAGACTCACTACCGAATTCGCCTTAACCCACCAGCAAGTCGCTGATCTGCTTTCTAAGTCTAGAACTGCAGTGAGTAATTTCTTGCGCTTAATGTCCTTATCTAGCTCGGTTAAAAAGCTTTTAGAGCATGGTGATTTAGATATGGGTCATGCTCGCTCTTTGCTGGTGTTGGATGAAGAACAACAAAACCAAGCTGCGCAAATTATTATTGCGAAAAATTTATCCGTTAGAGAGACGGAGAAATTAGTAGAGCGCATGAAAAAAGGCTTAAGTGAAAAAGAAAGTACAAGGGAAGCTTTAACCCAAGGCTATCAAGAGCAATTAAATTACTTGACCCAGCGATTTGAAACTCAAGTTAAATTAAAGACTAATGCCGCAGGAAAAGGGGCCCTGGTAATTAATTACAACAATGAGCACGATTTACAAAAAATTTTCTCCTTGCTACTCGAAAATTAAACCGGATGAGCCCCGCGCTCATAGTCATCGTCGTGATCCTCGGTCTCCTCTTTAGACCGTTCAGCGTTCATGCTTGTTTGCGGACCTGTGCTCGTGATGGTGGGAGGTTGTCCTTTCTGCATACTAGAAGGTGAGCTCAATACTATATCGCTGCTTTCGCGTTTAGCAGCGAGATCTTTTTCTAGCGACTTATTAAATCCACTTGCGAGTCCAGAAAATCCACCAAATATGGCCCCTTTAACTGCACTTGCAATGGTGGATAAGCCTTTACCCTCTGCAACACCTTCAGCCAAACCTTTCAAGGCACCTTTAACACCTTCATAGGCAGAGCTTGCAAAGGCTTTTGCTACACTGAATAACTCATGTTACGCACGGTCAATTTTAAGCTGCCATATTTTTAAGCTCCTGCCAAGCAATCTGGTTCGCTCTAAGAATCAATTTGTACTTAATAGCAAAGTGATTTAAATGAGTTT
>NZ_RZGQ01000140.1 GCF_003989735.1 Legionella sp. km772
AACTCATTTAAATCACTTTGCTATTAAGTACAAATTGATTCTTAGAGCGAACCAGATTGCTTGGCAGGAGCTTAAAAATATGGCAGCTTAAAATTGACCGTGCGTAACATGAGTTATAAAGGTGCTAAAGATAGTCAAGATCTGAAAGCTAAAATAACAAAAGATGGTGATAAGTTTTATTGGACTGATAACGTTGGTGAATCTGGACCTCTTACTATCTCTCCTGATCATACCATTACCCTTGATTATACTTATGTGGCTAAAAACCAAGAAAAAATTAGTGGTAAAATGACCTTCAAAGCAAAAGAAGATAATAGTTTAGAGGGTACCTATGCAGATAGTTTTGATAGTGGAACTATTTCTTGTGTTGAGCATAAGCAATAGCGGACAGCAGTTTATCCTTCTTCTCCTGTAGCTTGGTTACGGGGGAAGTTTATAATTATTCTTGTTTGCGGTATTTACTTAATGCATATTCACCCATATTTTTAGCGATTTCACCCTCAGCAAAGAATACCTTCCCGGAAATTTCTTTTTGTAATAGCTCTGCCTCTTCTTCATCATGCGTACGAACAATGACTTCTATTTTGGGATTAAGCTGATAGGCATATTGGATCATATTTCTTAGATGTACGGTATCGGATATAAGAATCATGAGTATGCTGGCATTAGCAATATGGCTTTGAACCAGTACCTCGGGTTCAGAGGCATTGCCATAAACTGCAGGCAAACCTTCGGCTCTTAGAGCCGAGATTATCTCCCTGTTTTCTTCCACTACGATATAAGGGATATTCGCTTGAGAAAGTAGTTGGGCAACATGTTTCCCAACCCGTCCATAGCCTACTAAAACGACTTGTTTTGCGAGAAACTCTTCTTTTGTAGTCGTGGGTAAGGCTGTTAAAGAATCGTTAGGACGTTCCAGAAAATGACACAATCGAGGTTTAGACTTTATCCAACCATGAAGGGGTTTTATTAGTTTAAATATAAGTGGGTTTAGTGCTATAGATATTAAGGCACCAGCAAGAATATAACTTTGTCCCTCCTTTGGGAGCATGCCTAAATCTACCCCTAGATCTGCCAGAATAAATGAAAACTCACCAATTTGCGCAAGGCTTGCTGACACGATTAAAGCAGTTTGTAAAGGATAGCGAAAAATAAGAACTAATATAAAAGCGGCAATTGATTTACCGATAATGATAATGCCTAGAACCATTAAAATTTGTAAGGGTTGTTGAATTAAAACTAAGGGGTTAAATAACATGCCCACAGAAACAAAAAACAGCACGGCAAATGCATCTCTAAGTGGTAAAGACTCTTCCGCTGCACGATGACTAAATGAAGATTCACGCATAATCATACCCGCAAAAAAAGCACCTAAAGCAAAAGATACACCAAATAATTTAGCAGCCAGGTATGCAATACTGATGGCTGCAGTAATCACACACAAGGTAAATAATTCACGCGAGCCCGTACGAGCAACCATCCACAGTAGTTTGGGGAAAAATCGTCGTCCGACTAAAAGCATCAATGCAATGAAGGTTGATACCTCGAATAAAGTTAAACCAAGAACAAACCACAGCGGTTTATGACCTGTATTTATAGTCGTACTATCCCCCTGCCAGTGGGTTAAAGGAGGAAGTAAAACCAGCACCACTACCATAGCTAAATCTTCGACTAGAAGCCAGCCTACCGCGATATGGCCATTAATCGACTTTAAAACCCCTCTTTCTTCCAGTGCCCTCAAGAGCACAACAGTACTGGCTACGGATAGAGAAAGGCCCAGGATGATGGCACTTTTAGAATCCCAACCCCAGAATAGGGCGACACAAGTGCCCATGAGTGTTGCTACAATAATTTGGACTAGTGCACCAGGAACCGCAATTTTGCGGACTCGCATCAAATCAGCTAAAGAAAAATGCATCCCGACTCCAAACATGAGCAACATAATTCCAATTTCCGCAAGTTCATTAGCAATCCCTACATCTGCCATTAATCCCGGGGTAGCAGGACCTATAGCAATACCTGCTAATAAATAACCCACTAGAGGGGGAAGCTTTAAACGGGCAGCGAGAAGACCAAAAAATAATGCTAGAGCAAACCCCATAGCAATGGTCGTAATTAAAGGTAGCGAATCATGCAATATGATAGTCCTTATATATGGTTGTATAGAAGAATACACAAATTCGTTTAAGGTCTGGAGAAATCAATTATCATCTTATCCCTAGGGTATTTTATCGTCTTAGCTAAATTTAATTCGTAAATTATAGGTCTAATTTACAAACTAGATCCCCAATTTAGGTACGTAATTATTTACCAGGATTATTTTTTATATTCACTTTTCTTTAAAAAAGAGATATTACCGGTTCTTTCTAAAATTGCTGAATCAATTAAGTCTAGATTTTCAGTATTTAATTTTTGTCGCAATTGCTCAAGAAGGTCATGCATACTAATATTGAGTTTGTGCATGTTCTGATTGTTAATTTCGCCATTTTTTATTAAATATTGTGGACGCCCTTTAAATAAAAACCCCAGCGTTTTAAAATGAAATGTTAGTTTGGATAAAATCCAATGCAGTATTAAAAGCATAAAAAAGGACTCAAAGGCAATCCCTAAAGGTGTAGCCCCAACAATGCCTCTACTTATTAATCCTCCGGATATAGTAATCATAAGAAAATCTAGAGGAGTATTTAAATTAAAACGATAGTTGGTGAAGCGTATAAACACCACACAGGAACAGAATAGTATTAAACAACGCAATGAGGAATAAAAGAAACCTGTATCATTGTTTAATAAATTAGCAAAATCCATTTTAACCTCCTGTTTAAACATCCATTATTAAATCAGATGAATGCTTATCCATCAAGTTAGAATTAGTTTGCTAAGTTGAGAGGAAGTTAGGTGCGCTAGGATGGTTTTTATATTTCTAGGGGGTAATGAATTAAGTAGCAGATTAATTTTTAAAATCATTATGTTATTCATTCTATTTTTTCTATTAAAATTACATCTGTGCTGCGGATAGTGGTTGCCTTTGTAGCGGTGAGTTGAGTTCCTGCAAGTTGTTTTTGTACGTCTGAAAATAAATCATAACCATGCTGTTTTAATGAGCGTAATAAAAAATAAGCTTTGCCCTTATTTGCAAGCGAGTTCGCTAGGGCAGCAATATAATTTTCAAAGGAGCTATCTAAGTAAAAGCGGCAACGGTTTTTAAAATTGGAGGGGGAAAGAATGCCATGCCCAGGTTGAAAATAGGGGGGATTACTAACAATCAAGTCAAACCTGCCTTGCCAATTTTTTGCGTGAAGGGCGTCATAATTTAAAACATGCCAACGAAGTTCTAATTCAGGGCGATTTACTTCGGCAAGGTTTTGGAAGAAATAATCCGTATAAATAGATTGAATTTCTACAAAATCAATCTGCCTAAGCGCTCGTAGACGCCAGGATAACTCAATACCAATGACTCCACAACCTGCACACAGATCGAGTACGCGCAGGGATCCTAAATCGCTATGTGATTTTATTTGGGAGGCGACAAAATCTGCTAGGTAAATGGATTCAAGGCAGAAATGATATTCGTCTGGTTGTTTATAATTATAGGTAAAACTCAACATATTCAAATACTTATAATGATTTATGGCTTTATATTTCGGCTGTTTTCCTTTTAGCCTGTAACAAAAGACAGCTTCTACTGATAAAAGAGGCAATTATAGTCTGGAATAGCCTTACTTCCAATGAACTTATTCGTTAACCTCCACTAGAAGTAGGAGAGTGGGCTTATTAATTTTCATCCTAAATGGATGGATATTAGATACTTATTGATAGCATACACCGGTGGGGCAGCCTAATTAGGCTCCCCTTGTTTTTTGCTATAGAGATTCATGTTCTTCATTCTAAATGATAAGTAAAATCACTGGGAAGGTGATTTTTTCCGTTCTCTAGACTCATTTTTATTTTCTTTATGTCTGCTTTATTAACATTCAGGGTATTAACATACAAGCTAGGGGTTTCAAGGCCGTTAATTTTATAAAATACTTTGAATGCATCGCTATTTTTATCATGAGTAAACGAGTAGTCCCATATTCCCATTGCGTCCGCTTTTCCTGACGCAACCATTGATAATGCTTGGGTTACATTCTTGGCTTTTATCCAATATACCGCAATCTTCTTTTGGGTAAGCGTTTGTTTGATAGCTTGATAACTGCTAATTGAATCGGTATTAAAAAAAACGATTTTTTTGTTAGTTAAGTCATTTAAATTGCTGATATTCGATTTCTTATTGGTGATTAAATAAGAACTGTAGGTTGCTGAGAATTTATTGGTCTCAGGATTTTTTTCAAAAACTTGTGCCAGTTTAGTCCAATTCCCCAGCTCTTTTAATTGTGAGCCAATTCCTACTTTGGCATAAAAAAAGCTGTATTTTTTAGGGTGCTTTTTCAGCACATTTAATGCTTCAGTGTAATCATAAAAGAAATCAACTTCCACTGGTTCATGAAGCGTATTTTGAATGGCGTTTACTTCAATAGCATGCAAATTTTTATGAAGGCTGGGATCATGACTATGAGCTATAACACCAAGATTGATGGGTTCTGCCCTACAATTAATGCTGATTAATCCGACACTTATTAAAAATAATGTTTTAAATAATTTAAACATAACTCTTCCTTAAGTATTAATTATTAAGTCTAGAGTAATTTGAATTCTGCTACAAGATAAAATTGTTTTATTAAAAATCACTCATATCACGTTTTTAACCTATCCATCATGAGTCTTTGCAGCTCATTCGAATAATTTTGATAACCTTACGTCAGCCATTGCTAATGGCGCAAAAATGCATTTATGGTTATTAAGTAATAAATTAGAACAGTTCTTTATTGGCTCAGCTATTATTAGAATACCGTTAAATTTAGGGAAATTATCAATGAATGATTTCATCCAAAGAACCATTAAGTTAGCCGCTGAAAATGTGAAAAAAGGGGGAAGGCCGTTTGCTTGCCTTATTGTAAGAAATGGGGTGATTCTTGCGGAAGCGACTAATCAGGTAGCTCAAACTAAAGACCCAACCGCTCATGCTGAGATTGTTGCCATCCGAGAAGCAACTGCTAAATTAAATACAGAACATTTAATTGATTGCGAATTTTATATACTGGCGCATCCTTGTCCAATGTGTTTGGCGGCAATGTATTATTGTAGCCCCTTAAAAGTGACTTTTATTACTACAAGAGATGATTATAAAAAATATTATGTAGATAATCGCAAATACTTCACCTTCGAAAATTTTTATGGAGAGTTTGCCAAACCTTGGCAAGAACGCAATATGCCTATGGTTTATCAGGCGGATCCTGATGGTATTGAAGTTTATAAGCTTTGGCAGCAAATTAATGAGCCTAGTAAGTAGAGGAAAATAGGCTATGGTCACGGACACATAAATTTATATTTGCCCACTCCACCTCATTTTACACCAAGGGATTAATCATTTTGCCAAATAGGCTGTTATTTTCTACAATCTAATTTGATTATTTTAATAATCAATTGCTTATCAATTTTAATAGGAAAGGATACCACTTAAATAAGGACGAAACCGAATGATAACTAATAAGAATTTGCTGTTAGTCTTGCCCTCTTTTTTTTCATGTGCTCTAAGTTTTGCTGCTCCATGCCCATTTGACCCATCAAAATCCTGTCAATTAATTACCGATATTTTGCAAGATAAAGCAAGCAGTGGCCTTAATTATTATGCTTCAACCAATTATGATCACCGAATGTCAGGGGAAATTAATGTCTATGATACCTCCAAAGTAATTAAGAGTACGGACGGAAAATTAACGGTACTAGCCGATTTGCTTAATGCTGGGTTTTGGAAAAGCGGTGAAATAATGACTCGAGCTAATCTTAATTCACCTCCATTTAATTCCCCTATACCATCAGAAGTCTGGACTACCAGTGAAGTAAAACATGGATATTTGGAAGTTAACATCAACTTACCTGTTTGTACCAAAAGTATTGATGGCCTTTGTCAGCAAAATAAAAATCCTAGCGCCTATAACCAAGGATTATGGCCTGCAATTTGGATGATGCCTACCTATGATTCGAATTGGCCGCAAAATGGTGAAATTGATATTATGGAAGCTTATCCTAAAAATACGGCTTTTAACCTGACCACAGGCGCACTGCATTTCAATGGAAACTCCCCTCAATGTGGCGGTGGCGATTGTCGTGGCTGGGGCTATTCTTTGGATTCCCATCAGTTTCCTCAATTAGCTTATGCAAACCCACACTCATGGGGATTTGAATGGGAACAAGATCCAAACAGTCGGAATGGCGGCTATATACTTACAGGCTATATCGATAATGTGAAAACCTGGGGGCCATTAAAAACAGACACACTACCTGCTGATGGTGCTAATGCCTTACAAAGAGGATTTAATGACCCCAATGGTGGCTATTATCTTATCGTTAATCTTGCAGTCGGCGGACCCTATGCCGGGGCACCTAATCCGCAAATGCAATCTGCAAGTATGAAAGTGAACAGCGTGAAAGTGTACCAGATAGGCTCTGCTCCTAGTGAGCAGTGTAATCCACCTAGAGATTTTTCATCATCTTATACTCTTGATAAGAAACATATTATATTGTCTTGGAGTTCTCCAGCCAACCCTGGGACTGTAGTTTCCTACCAAGTTAAGGATTGGGAAAAAAAAGTGTTATGGAAAGATAATAAATTAACTTGGACAGATAGCTCACTTCCAGGTACAGCCGGAAAATTTACCTATTTCTTAAGTTCAGTCTGCAATAACGGTGTCTCTCAAGATGTTCAGTATGATGTAATCATTCCTGAGACTCCTAAGTGCCTTCCTCCGACTAATATCAATGCAAACTATAACAGTGATAAAAGGCTCATCAATCTTAGTTGGTCGGCTCCAAGCCAAAGCCTACCGGTCACGAGCTACCAGGTTCGTGATTGGCTAAAGCGGGTACTCTGGCAAGGCTCATCAATAAACTGGATTGACCGCTCTTTGCCCGGGACTCCTGGAAAGTTTACCTATTATATCAATTCGGTCTGCAATAATCAGGATTCAGTCCTGGTGCAGAAAGATGTTAATATAAATTAAATAAACCTTGGTTTTTATCCTGATAAGATTACTCATACACTTGTTGAGTGTATAAATCTTATCAGGTTGTTTAAGGTAAGAAGTTATTATGGAACTTTTGACTTTAAAGGAAGGTTGATGAAAGGGCGTAAAAAGTGGACCTCAAGACTATTTTTTTCCTTTTTATTTGGTTATTATCTTCCAGTTTCATTCTATATTTCCAAGTTAGCCGCTGTGGATAATTGTCAATAGCTCCACACCCAAAAATCATAAAAAATAAATGTAGTGATGCAGGGTCACCTCATGAAAAATTTTGAGATAAGATAGTGGTTAAAATAGAATCATCCCATCCAGCATTTTTTCTGAGCCGCTTAATAGATTGCCTTTTCATCTGATTTTTAGTTAATTGAA
>NZ_RZGQ01000141.1 GCF_003989735.1 Legionella sp. km772
TTTGATTTTTTTGATGCAGTGTAATAATTTCGCTTTTTGGTCATTCTATTCCCCTCTTATATTAGAAGAATAGCTCTTAAAAATACCTTTTTTTCGTCTAAAAATCCGCGCCTATATCAAAGGGCTCATTCATAATAGCCTTGGCTTGAGCTGCAATAATATAAAAACTAAAGGCATTCTCCTCAACTAGATGCGGTTTTATGAGCTGATAAGCTTGCTTCCCTTCATTTTTGTCGATTAAAAGACGTGCCTTTTCTAAGAGCTCTATAACTGCATTATCATGCGCCGTTTGGTATCCTTGGCGCGCAACAGCGTCATCCTCTTTATCTAATTTCGTGGCTAACAAGCGGTGGTAAATGGCAGCAGCGGCAGGGTAATTTTTTAAAGCTAATTGCACCCGCCCAATTTTGAATAAAGCAACGCGTTCAATGACGCTATTTTTTGCTGCAGTGCCATGCTCTAAAGCCAATTGATAGGTATATAGTGCTTGAGCTAGCTTTCCTTGTGCGGAATAAGTATCGCCTAAAACCAGTTCAATATTATAATCAGCTTTGCTTTTCTCAAGCGCTTCTAAAATGGCTAAGGCATCCTTAAATTTATTTTGCTCGCAAAGTTGCTTAGCCTTTTTAAATTGCTGCCAATAGTCAGCAGGCTCTTGCGCATATAAGTTAGTTGAAAGACCAGCAAAGCTCAGGGCTAGCAATAAATTCCTGTTAATCAATATCCACTCCGTTATTCTTCCTTAGTCCCCCAGGTTTTTTTACGATGGAACCATTCGGAGAGATAACCATAAATTACTGCTGGATTCATTAAAAATTGATAACAAAGAACATAAATAATGAAACCAAGGATATTCTTTCGTACCCGCAGGCCATTTAATTTAAATAATTCCCTTTGCCCGATATAAAATATTAAATTATTTAAAAACCCCAGCGGCAGAACCGCTAGAGTCATTGGCCCTGCAATATAGAAATGGCCAAAACAGGCAGCAATAATTCCGGGTATAAATACAAAGAAGAATATATTATCGAATATAATAAAAAATAAATTCCAATAAATATAGAAGGTTGGCAATTTAAAATTACGTAATACCTGAGGATGTTGACGAAATGCTTCCAATAAGCCCCGGGCCCAGTGACTACGCTGGAAGAAAAATTGTTGATAGGTTTCTGGTGCATTAGTAAAAGAAATTGCATATTCGGCAAAATCAATACGATAGCCTTTACTTAGTAAAGCCCAAGTTAAAACAATATCTTCACCCACTCCATGAGGCCAACCGTTCACCTCGATTAAGGCTTTTTTCATATACACTGAAAAGGCCCCTTGAGCAACTAAAGTTCCTTGATACATACTTTGGGAGCGTTTGATAGCGGCAATAGCATGAAAATAATCCCATTCCTGAATTCTGGTCATAAGACTTGCACGGGAATTTTTAACATAAACCGAACCTGCACACGCAACAGTTCCCGGGGGGCCGTTTAGAAGCTTAATCATCAGTTGCAAAATAGCTTCGGGTTTTAAATAAGTATCAGCATCAATGGTGACGATGTATTCAGTGCTCGCCTGACGCAGGCCTATGTTCAAAGCCGCTGCTTTTCGGCCATGTTGAGCGTTTAGAATTAATAAGGATTTTAGCCCTACCCCCAAGGCCTGCTCGATAGTCTTATCGGAGGAACCATCATCAATAAGAATAATTTCTATGGGTGCTGGATAATTTTGGTTTTTTAAAGAGTTGAAGGTAAACGCAATAGAGTTTTCTTCATTATAAGCGGCTATAAGGACGGTTAGCGGAGGGTAGTCGCCCAGATAAGCTTTATTCTTTCTTTGATCGGTTAAATAGCTTACTAATAAAAACATAAACATAAAGCCCGGAATTAAGGCAATCGAGAGCACAATAATAGCTGCCGGAATGAGGCTTATGTAAAGCGCCAAATCTTTAATCCAGGGAATAGAAATATAAAAACAAATACAAAACCACAGCGTAGCTACGAATAGATTGAACCAAAACTTATAAATTATGGGTACATACATCGTTCAATAAACCTATTACAAAATATCCCTATCAGCTAAAGACAAAAGATAAATACACCCACATGTTTAATGTTTTGGTTTATCTTAATTATAATAGATTTTCTCAAAAACAAATTCAATCTAATTTAGATAGAAGTTAATAAAATCAACTCCTATTTAGCAAGGTATTATTGTTGCGTTGCCCTTTGTTTCGCCTCCCTTTTAAAGACCAGCACAACCCATCTTCCCATTAAGGAGTCCTGCGCAAAACCATGCACTTCTCTAGAATATTCAATCAGTTAGATTTATAAATTGAAAACCTTAGCTTTCTGTTAAGAATTAGCCTTAGCGTTCTTATAAGGTAAAATTAAAGTAAATAAAGCGCCTTTATCCAAGCCCTCACTGGTCGCTGTCAACTCCCCACCCATTTCATTGGCAGCTAAAGAACTTGAATGAAGGCCAAAGCCATGACCACTTTTTTTGGTAGTGAAATGGGCCGTAAATATTTTTTGTAAATTATGGGAAAGAATACCAAGACCATTGTCTTGAACTTGCAGTTTAAAATACTGTTCGTCTACAGGCCTAAGCATTATTTTAAGCGTTTTATTCTCATTGCTGCATTCAAGCAAGGATTCAATACTATTTTTAAAAAGATTGACAATTATTTGTAATAGCTTCACGCGATCAATAGTCACCGTCGATATAGGTTCAATATGTTCTTCAAGGTGAATATTTTTACCTTCATAAATTACTTTGTTGATAGCTAGCGCATCTTTAATAAGATCTGCGACAGAAATATCTTCTACTACCCCTAAGGTCTTGCTTAACGATTGCTGCATGACGATGATATCATTGATATGATTAATGTTTTTTTGTAACCAGTGTATTTCATCCAATATATAGTTTTTTTCTTCGTTTAAATGCTGCGCTAATGCAGTCAAGTAGTTAGGGATGATTTTTCCTTTTTCGTCTTTGGTCAAAAACTCATCTAAATTTTTTTCATGCTCCTGCAGTAAAACGGATAATTGATTTAACTTTTCAATTCTAGAATAACGAACTTTTTCTTGGAGAATACTCGCCGAAGTTGAAACACTAGTGAGTACGTTGCCTATATTGTGTAAGGTACTTCTTGCTATATCAGCCATTCCAGCTTCTCGGGCAGCAACCACCAATTGGCTATGCAAGTCCAACGCTTTTTCTTCGGCTTTTTTACGATCCGCTATTTCGTTTTGTAATTGTCTATTGCTTGCTTCAAGTTTTTCGGTTCGCTCAATGACTCGTTGTTCCAAATCTTGATTTAATTGATTTAATTCATCCATCGCCTTTCGTAAACGATCGCGAACAAAATTCATATTGAGAGAGGTTTTTTTAATTTCCTCTTGCATACGATTAAAGCTTGCCGCCATCTGCCCCATTTCATCCTGGGAAGTAATGGCAATAGGAATTACTTCTTGACTGACATTCAAATCATTTAAATTACCTGTTCCTAATTTTTCCATCGCCAAGGAAAGCTCGGCTAAGTTAATATTGATAATTCGCTTCGCCGCTAAATTCACCTCTTCGGCGGCATGGACAATCTTTCCTGGAATAATTAAGCCTGCTGTTAAAGTCAGTAGGGCGACAATAACAAAAATGTCTTCCAAAATAAGAGCATACTCATTATTTTTCGCCAAGCTATTAACTGCGATTAAATAACCTATAGCATCAAAAATAAGGACACAGAGCATAGTCCCACTTAATTTAAAATGCAGGGAATGTGGAAATAAAGATAAATTCTTTTCTATACGGTCATTTATTTTTCGCCAAAAAAATAACAGTACTCCCAAAGATGAAAAACAAAAACCGGTAATCATCGTCCCCAACTCATATTGACGAAAGCCTAAGATGGTGGAAATCGTCCAAATACAGGCCGCAAATAAACCCAAATAAATGCATACGCTTGGCGCCCGAAATAGCCGCGGGGCTGTGGGGCAGTTTTTCCTTAAAAGCCAAACAGCGATGCTTGCTAAAGAAATAGCAAGTAAATATTGAAAATTAGTTGCCGCTATTAGCCAGGTAGGAGCACCAAAAAAAATAATACAGATGGCTATAGAGGCAGTAATCAATAAAGATACCCAAGGCACTCCCAACCGAGAGGTAATACCAAAAAATTGCGGAACCAGTCCATCTCGCGCTAACTGTGACATCGTCCGTGATGGTCCAGCTAAAGGCGCTATAAGGCAAATGATAAGATTAAACAGAATAAACCAAGTAATACCGGCTTGAGCGAAGTGTTTAAATAAAGGAGTGTAGACCGGGGCTAAAACTTCTATTAAATCCTGCGAAAGTGCTTCCATACCAATTACACCAAGCCAGATTAAAGGAAGGACACCATAAAATAAGCTTGCTAAAGCCATGGTCATATATAAGGCTCGGGGGACATTTTTTTGCGGGTTAATCGTTTCATTTACATAACAAAAAACATTTTCATAGCCAGGAACTATCCAGCCTACGAGATAAAGTGCAGCCATTAAAGTGGATAATTTACCAAACTGGCTTTGGAAAGGGGAAATAAAAGTATAGCTAAAGGCCTGCTCCCAAACCACTGCTCCGGCAAAAACTGGAATTAAAAGGGTTAATAAACCAAGGAAGGAAGCCATAAGAGCAATAGGAATTGCAAAGCGCTGGGTCCACTTTAGGCCACATAAGTTTAAAAGAGTCGCGCCGACAATTAAAAAAGTACTAACCCAATTAATGGATATCCAAGGCAGGCTTTGTTGAATGACAGTTGCTGCATAAGTAGCAGCAAAGCTAGCCGCCATAAGCCAGGCAAACCAGTACCCCACCCCGACAATATTAGTAATAATGGGGCTATAAGGTTTAAAGGCTTCAGTACAGGCTGTGGTAATCCCCCCTGTTTTATTAGGAAACATTAACACTAACTCAAGAAAACCTATGCTCGTACAATAGCTAAGCAAAAGACCTACGATAAATAAGACTACGATAATACTTCCATAAGTTTGAACTAAAGAACCCATGGTATAAAGCGTTAAATTACAACCTCCTAAAGCAAGGGCTGCTGTTCCTAACCATTTAACACGTCGTTCCGGCAAATCTCTCATAGGGGGTTAATTTCCTTATTTAGCAAGGTATCCATTTACTTACTAAGCCTAGCCCTAAACTTTAGTAAGCTTCTTCCAATTAGTAAACGCCCTCTCTTAAAAACTTACTTGGATCATCGCGGTAATTTTACTATTTGCAAAATTAGGATCTATATTATATTTGTGATTGGTGTCTGTCCATTGCAGTGATAATTTATAGTTCTTTATAGTTTTGCCCAGTTGAATTTTATAATCAGCATAATTTCCAAATAACTCAGGAAGGTAATAATAGCCAATCCCAGCATTTAAATTTATATCCTTTAAATTAAAAAAGTACTGAGGTGGGATATCGTAATTAATACCTATATTAGTGTAGGTTCCTTGGCCGCCAGTGCCAAAATAATTGCGCGTGTAACCAATGAGTGATGAGATAAAAAAGTATTGGAAATTTGCTAAAAACTCATCAAAATTAATCTGATAGGCTTTAGGATAACTGTACCTTATCCAGGAAAAGTCATAACTAAAATGAGTGCCGACCGTATTCCTAATACCTCCACCTAGGTCCGGCTCTACTGTTGCGGTATTCCCCACAAAATCATAAAATTTTACGTTGGAGCCCCATACATCAACATACAATCCCGTTTTAGGAAAAAGATAGCTAAGCCCCCCTTGAAATGCGGGCAAATTAGAGGAAAAACTGATGCCGCGAAAGATATAATTACTGCTAATATCAAAAGATCCAGTTAAAGGTTTGAGCAGTTTTTCAGCAGAAAAATGCGGCTTCTCCTCCTCTCTCGAGTTTTCCTCTTGAGTAGGTTTTTTTTTATTAACTTTAAGACTTTTAGCGCAACTTAAGTTAAGGAGCATGCAAGAAAGAAAAATAAAGACGGCTAGCTGATAATAGCTCATATATTGGGAAGCTCTTTTTTGCTCGGCTAAAAATGTCATTGATGTTTATGAAATAATCTATATTTTCATATTCACTCTAGCAACATTTGCTTTAAATGCAAATAGGAGATGCGGGAATTAGAGCTATAAAATTCATGGCTCCTCGCCTAGCCTACTCAGTTAAGTTCTGGCTCATCGTTTTGCTTGCAGCCATATTGAATAGTACAGCTTAGATCATCACTCATCCCTTGCGGACAAGTAGCTCCATTGACCCACATAGGAGGGACCTTGCTAAAGCCCTCAGCTACACAACACGTTTTTTGCTCGCCATCACAATTTTGGTGGATAGCCTTGGCAGAGCACTCTGAGCTTAGCCATAAAGTAGCTAAGATAATAGACCTAGAAAGTTCTTTAATTTTCTTTAAATCTTGGTTCATTTCCTATCCCCTCTTCCTTATTATTCAAAACGTAATACCGGAGAATGGCAGTAAGGCAGCTTACGGTGCTTGCTATAATAAGCCTGATGATACTCTTCTGCCGGCCAGAAAGTTTGTGCAGGTAACAAACGGGTGGCTACAGAGTAGCCCTTATTCATTAATACTTGGATTAAATCTTGCGCCGTTTGCAATTGTTCTTGGTTATAATAAAAAATTGCACTTTGGTATTGTTGCCCGAGATCAGGGCCCTGTCCTGTCCTTTGAGTAGGGTCGTGAATCTCGAAAAAACGTTTTACCACCCGATAGTAATCCGTTTGTTTTCGATCATAAATTATCCGTACCGCTTCATAATGACCACTCCTACCCTGACAAATCTGTTCATAAGAAGGGTTGAGCAGATGTCCACCGGTATAGCCTGATTCAGCAAATAGGACGCCTGGTAGTTGGCGCAAATAATGCTCTACCCCCCAAAAGCAACCGCCGGCAACAATGGCCTCTTCACTATCCAGCACCTGCTCATCAATTACAAAATCCAAAGAGGCGGAATTAACGCAATGGCGCAAATTTTTAGTGGTTAGATATTCACCTTGGAAGACATGGCCTAAATGAGCCTCACAACGCGTGCAGAGGATTTCGGTACGTTGACCATCACCGTCAGGTAAACGTTTTATAGCACGAGGCAATTCATCATCAAAACTAGGCCAACCACATCCAGAGCTAAATTGGCTATGTGCCCGAAATAAAGCTAAACCACAGCGACGGCACAAGTAAGTACCTTGAGTTGCTAAATGGTTGTATTTGCCGGTATGAGGGTATTCTGTTGCTTTCTCAACAATAATTTTTTTTTCTAGAGGTGTTAAGCTTGCTGTTTTATCAAGATAATCCATGATAGCAATCCTTTATGCTGTATGCCTGTAACCTAGAGCTTAGTCTACTTTCACCTCAGGGGCTTTTCATGACTAGAAATGAACCAATTATTGTTCAGCTGTTTTTTAATCAACAGTCGACAAAAGATTCGGTAAATTTAGGCTGTGAGGCTTATTCGCTCTAAATGGTTAATAAG
>NZ_RZGQ01000142.1 GCF_003989735.1 Legionella sp. km772
ATCAAATAATCACTATAAAGATCAAGCATATCCATTTAATTCCCTCCCTAAAATTAAGGGCGGAATTCTAATGCTTTTTAGTCAAACTACAAGTTTATGTGCGTAACATGAGTTATTTATTATTTATGTTGTTTAAAATGAAATGAGGCCTTGTATTATAAAAGCGTTTTGATTAAAAATGGTAGGTAAAGGATTATTTTTAAACCCTCGCAAAGGAGAAAAAGGATGTCTACTGAAATAGAGGAATTAAGTAATTTATTAGAATCAGCAAAAACGAGTGTTGAACCAGTTAAGATAACCGTTGTCCCACCGAAGCAAGCCATTTCTTTAAGTGCTCCAGCTGAAATTGATAATTTAGCTGAAATCATTAAGACGCGCGATAATATTGCTAAGGTTAAAGAAAGCCTTAATAAAATTATTGATAGTATTGCTGATAATCCCAGCCTAGTAACGCGTGCATCCAATGCATGGGGAGAATGGGCGACCTGGCAAAAAGTAGGGACAGGCTTAGCATTAACTGTTCCCGCATTATTATCTGGAGCTGCAGCGGGAATTGGTTCTTTACTCATCTTAGGTGGTGCAACCGGCGTTGTTTACACTACCACTGGTATTATTTTAGAAGATCATCATGCTTGCAATGAGAACATTAAACAACGTTTAAAAGAAGGGATTTCTAGCATTGCGGATATTTTGGAACTTACTATCGTTGCTTTGGATAATATACGTCTTCGTTTGGCTGAGGAAATAGGGAAATTTAAGGAAGAGAATTTCAAATTAGCGCGGCTAGTTTCTAATTTACAGGATCAAGTAACCACTTTAAGCATTCACATTGAAATTCTTGAAGAAACAGAAACTTTCTTACGTGGTACTAAGGATAAATTACAAAAAGACATAGAGGAATTGAAAAAATCGACTGAGCAGCAAGATGTATTATTGAAGAAAAAACAAGCGGAACTGGTCCAAGTCACTAGTGACTATCAAAAAACACAAGCGCAACTTGATAAGCGAATTGAGGAATTAAGAGTAGTGCGCGAGGAAATGTCTATAGAGATAACCAAAACGCAAAAAGTGTCTGTGGTCTTACAAAAAGCAGTGCATACTTTATCGGGTCAAGTGCTGGAAGAGCAAACTCAGAAACAACTGTTTCAAAGAAAACTTGAATCCTTAATGACAGATAAAGAAGCTGACGCAAGTAAACTCCTAGAAAGGATGAGTACTACTCATAGAGAGCTGGAAGGGGCTAAAGAGGATTTGCGCGCTAATAATGCACGTAATAGCGAACTGTTGGCAAAACAAGGAGAACTTGTAAAAAGGCTAGAAAAAATTGATTTAATGCTCTTGTGTCGTCGAGAACCGATTGGCGTTAGAGTTTCAGAGGTCCCAAGTACTTTATTTAATACGAGGTCCACCCCTGGAGCGGTGGAAGTAGTAGGCGCTGTTCTTGGCGCAAAAACCCTTTGATGCGCCTCGCTATCAAACGTTCATCCTCAGAAAGGAGGGAGGCCATTTGAGCAAGAAGATGTCTTTTTGAGCTGCAGGTTTAAGCTAAAACGTTAAATTTGACGTGACCCAAAGTATGTAGGCCAGATTCTGGCCTACAGATAGGAAATTTATTTTTCAGAAGATTCTTTTACTGCTAAAGCCGCTTCTCTTTTTCTAGAGTCATTTTTAGAACGGTGCTGGGCGTTCTGGTTATTCTGATTGGGGTTTCTTTTTCGTTGTTGATTTGCATTATTGCTCGTATTGCTTGGAGCATTCGCAGCATTTGCTTGATTATTAGAGTTACCACCATTAGAACGCTGCTGAGTAGGACGTCGACGACGTGAATTATGCGTGCGTCTATCGTTTGAATTTTTATTATTGTTTTGTCTATTGCCTTGATTAGGACGAGATACTTTTTTCTCTTGCTCGGTATGGTTAGTACTCGATGCTGCGGCATGACCGCCAAACAGACTGGTCCATAAACGTTTAATAAAACTATTTTGTGGGTGTTTGATGATCTGGTGCTCAGCAAATGATTTCACTGCGGGTTCATCTTGAGCTGCAGCTTCTTTATCACTGCTTATTATATGTAACTCGGGTTGCTGAATCAAAGAGTAGCTTGGTTTTTTAGCTTTACCCACATTATCTTCTTTCAAGCGTGTAATCGAGTATTGAGGTGCATGGAGATAGGGATTGGCAATAATAATGACACTGACACCATGGCGTTTTTCAATATTTTTAATGAACTCTCTCTTTTCATTCATAATGAAGGTGGCCATTTCTGCTGGTAATTGTACCTGGATCTCAGCGGTTTTTTCTTTTAATGCCTCTTCTTCAATCAGACGGGTAATGGATAAACCATGGGATTGGATATTACGAACCGTGCCACGTCCTTCACAGCGTGGACAGACATCTTGCGCTGTTTCACCTAAAGACAAACGTAAGCGTTGACGAGACATCTCTAAAAGGCCAAAACGAGAAATACGACCTACTTGGATGCGCGCACGATCAGCTTGCAAAGCTTCTTTGAGTCTGTTTTCTACTTCACGTTGATTTTTGCTAGAACTCATGTCGATAAAATCAATTACGACTAGGCCGCCTAGATCACGTAAACGTAATTGACGTGCAATTTCATCAGCTGCTTCTAGATTCGTATTCAAGGCAGTTGCTTCAATATCAGAACCACTGGTTGCTTTAGCAGAGTTCACATCAATAGATACTAAGGCTTCAGTACGATCAATCACTAAAGCACCACCGGAGGGTAGCATCACTTGGCGTTGGTAAGCCGTTTCGATTTGGCTTTCAATCATGTAAAAATTAAATAGGGGAATGCTACTATTGTATAATTTGAGATTAGGTAAAAACTCAGGTTTTACGCGCTCAATATATTGTTTAGCTTTAATATAAGAAATTTGATCATCAATGATAATTTCACTGATTGATTTGCGAAGGTTGTCGCGAATAGAGCGAATAATGACATCGCCTTCTTGATGAATTAAGCAGGGTGCAAGTTCAGAATTGTAGGCTTGTTTAATTGATTCCCATTGGTTACAAAGCATACTAAGATCATCTTGTAACTCTTCCTGGCATTTGCCTACACCGGCAGTACGAATAATTAGCCCCATATCTTCGGGTAAGTCTAAGGCATTTAGAGTTTCTCGTAACTCATCACGTTCATCGCCTTCAATTCGACGAGAAATACCGCCGGAGTGAGGATTGTTAGGCATTAAGACTAGATAGCAACCTGCTAAAGTAATAAAGGTTGTTAGTGCTGCGCCCTTATTACCTCGCTCTTCTTTATCGACTTGAATTAAAAGTTCTTGTCCTTCACGAATTAAGCTAGTAATGGGGGGACGTTCATCACCAAAACTATCTGGATGCTTACTTAAATATTCTGGTGCGATTTCTTTTAAAGGTAAAAAACCTTGGCGTTTAGAACCATATTCTACAAAAACGGCATCAAGACTTGGTTCGCGTCTTGTTACTATGGCTTTGTAGATATTCCCTTTCTTTTTGATTTCCCCTGGGCATTCGATATCGAGATCGAATAATTGATTATTTTTTATAAGTGCAACGCGAACTTCTTCAGTTTGCATGGCATTAATTAACATTTTTTCCATTTGTAACCCCATAATTTAGGGCGCTAGCTAGTACAAATAGAGATAGTAAAGGCTCAATTTATCGAGCTGATATATTGCAACTTAAGTGTATAAAAAAAGACTTATTAGCCATTTCAACCTACTCTTTTTGTACGTTGTATGGCTCATTCTTCCTAACCCTAAGACCTATTGGCGCGCAATGCTATCAGCCTTTCTAATTTTATCAGAGTTATTAGCTGATGAATTTAGAATATTGATCTTTAAGTAACCCATAACCTGTGAACAGACCGTACGCATACTCCCTGAATAATCAAAAGGTGCGTGCTTTTTTCTATACTGCATACGTGTTAAGCAAAGTACAAAATAATGTCTAATAAGACAAGTGACGTCTCGAAGAGAGTTCGTATGTGGTATAAAGCATGTCTGGCATGCGTAGGTATCTGTTGAATTTATAGTCAATTTAGCTCTAGTATTGGGTCGCTTCCTTATATCTACTATCTTAACTAGGAAAGCGCGTCTTACTTTGTAATTGCTCATTACATCAAGGACCTCATCTTTAATCTAAGCGTGACGTTTATGATGTTTATCATATTGCCCTCTTAGTTGAGGCCGTTATTCGAGCAATTACTACTTTTTTACCCCTACTTATCTCGGTAAGAGAACTATTTTCTTAGTTATCTCTAAGAGTGTAGTTTAACTTAAGTAGTGGTTGTAACTGATTTGACAATTAAATTAATCAAACAAGAGTATCCAGATAATTTTTTTACATTATTAAAAAATTAGATAGAATGTCTTTAATTTGTTAGTTAATGACAAATCTTTTTTGTCGATAATTAATCGACTGATAAACTTTTTTAACATTTATACGTTATAATTCGGTGCTTAGGTTATTAGTCCTATGCAATATAGGATCATATCAAAAAATTCACGCTCAGCAAATAGGTTTATGAACAATGAGTGACGTTAGTTATAAAGAAATTACCGCAGAAGAAGATGGGCAACGCTTAGATAATTATCTGATTAAAGTTTTGAAAGGGGTTCCCAAAAGTCATATTTATCGGATTATTCGAGGGGGGGAGGTTCGCGTTAATAAAAAAAGGTGTCAAGTTAATCAACGCCTACAAACAGGAGATATCCTCCGTATTCCGCCCATTCGCCTTGCTGCACATAAAGAAATTTTTGTGGGCGACGCATTAGCAAAACGGCTTAATGAGAGTATCATTTTTGAAGACGCCGGATTGTTGGTTATTAATAAGCCATCAGGAATTGCTGTACATGGAGGGAGTGGCTTAAGTCTGGGCGTTATTGAAGCTTTAAGAAAAACACGCACCGATTTAGCTTACTTAGAGTTGGTTCATCGTTTGGATAAAGAAACCTCTGGTTGTTTATTATTAGCGAAAAAACGCAGCGTGTTAAGAGCAATTCAAGCATTATTAGAGGCAAGAGAGGTACAAAAAACTTATTGGGCCTTATTAACTCATCCTTGGCAGGGGAAAAAACAGGTCACGGTTAATGCTGCCTTAGAAAAAAATATTTTAAAATCAGGTGAGCGAGTTGTTTCAGTGAGTGAAGAAGGTAAATCCTCTCAGACCGACTTTAAACTTCTGGAAAATTACCAACAAGCTTGTTGGGTTGAGGCGTGCCCCAAAACAGGTCGAACACATCAAATTCGAGTACATAGTGCTCATTTAGGTCACGTGATAGTAGGTGATGAAAAATATGGATCACTTGCAGGAGAAATAGAAGGGATAGATAATCGCTCACATCGTCTTTATTTGCATGCAAGAGCGATTCAGTTTAATTTAAATGGCATCAAGCAGGTTTTTCATGCAAATTTAGATGAACGATTTGCTAATACATTAAAATTATTGCGTCAAAGGAGCTCAATGAGTGAGTAACCCATATCAGTTAATAGTCTTTGATTGGGAAGGAACTATTTCTGACACTTTAGGACTGATTTTACATACTGTTGCCACCGAGGCTCATAATTTGGGTTTTGGTGATGTAGATCCGTATCAAGCTAGACAATACGTGGATTTAGGATTAGCACAAGCCTTACGCAAATTATTTCCTCATCTGTATTTGACTCAGCATGAGCAATTAATTCAAGCAGTTCAACGTGCCATGATCACCCGACCTGCGGAAGTGTGTTTAATTCCAGGAGCGCGGGAAACTATTCAAGCCATCCATGATGCACATCTGGATCTTGCGATTGCTTCTAATAAAGGCCAGCATTCTTTAGCACGTGCATTACATGCAACGGGTTTAGATAATTTATTTAAGGTAACACGATGTGCGGGACAAGTGGCTGCAAAACCCTCACCACAAATGTTAGAAGAAATCATGGATGAATTTGGTCAAACACCGAGTACCACATTGATGGTCGGTGATGCAGCCACTGATATGGAAATGGCAAGGAGCATTAATGTTACGGCAATTGGAGTTGATTTTTATCATCAAAATAAAGAGACACTTAAAGCAGCTGGGGCATTTGCAGTATTTGATGACTATCAACTATTAGCGCAGTTTTTAAAATTGCCGCAGGAGTCTAAAGGGGTATAAGCAGTGAGTACATTAACCAGTTTGCCAAATCTATTAACCTTAATGCGGATAGTATTAGTTCCAATCTTTGTTGCTATTTTTTATTTACCCTTTCAATATTCTAATGCTATTGCCGCTTTCATTTTTGCTGCAGCAAGTTTTACTGATTGGTTGGATGGGTATTTAGCACGAAAATTAAAAATGATGTCCCCTTTTGGTGCTTTTCTTGATCCGGTAGCAGACAAGCTATTAGTTTCTACTAGCTTATTGCTTCTCGTGGGTGCTAAAGAAATTGATTACATCACTATTCCCGCTATAGTTATTGTAGGACGAGAAATCGTTATTTCTGCGCTGAGAGAATGGATGGCTGAAATTGGTAAACGAGCCAGTGTGACGGTTGGTTATATTGGAAAAGTGAAAACCTTCTTACAGATGCTCGCTTTATTTTTATTACTCGCATCCACTCCTTTTGTTTCTTGGTGGGGAACCATTGGGTTCATTTTGTTGTATGTGTCTGCAATTTTAACGATTTGGTCTATGGTTATTTACCTTGCGATTGCTTGGCCAGATTTAATGAAAAAAAGTTAAATTTTTTGTTGACAGGTTTTAAAATTTCGGTAGAATGCCATCCCATAGAGACGCGGGAATAGCTCAGTTGGTAGAGCACAACCTTGCCAAGGTTGGGGTCGCGAGTTCGAGTCTCGTTTCCCGCTCCAAATTAAAGCGACAGCAAGTCGCTTTTTTTTTTAGAGTGCTAGAGAAAGTGCCATGGCTGTGTGGCAGAGTGGTTATGCAGCGGCCTGCAAAGCCGTGGACGCCGGTTCGATTCCGGCCTCAGCCTCCAAAGATGTATCGTAATGCCCAGGTGGCGAAACAGGTAGACGCAAGGGACTTAAAATCCCTCGGTGGTAACACCATGCCGGTTCGATTCCGGCCCTGGGCACCATTCACAAAAAGTAATTAGTCTTTCGCTTAAAACAAAATAAATAAGCTTCCGATCCGTATTAACCCCCAAAAAATTTTCAGCCAACATAGTTTAATTTTTACAGGCTATCAAATCCGGGTTCCTGTTTTAGCAAGCTTTTGATAACTATTATTTTTTATAAGGCTATACAATTTTAATTTGATGATTTACTCATGTTACGCACATAAACTTGTAGTTTGACTAAAAAGCATTAGAATTCCGCCCTTAATTTTAGGGAGGGAATTAAATGGATATGCTTGATCTTTATAGTGATTATTTGATTTTC
>NZ_RZGQ01000143.1 GCF_003989735.1 Legionella sp. km772
TTTTGATTTTTTTGATGCAGTGTAATAATTTCGCTTTTTGGTCATTCTATTCCCCTCTTATATTAGAAGAATAGCTCTTAAAAATACCTTTTTTTCGTCTAAAAATCCGCGCCTATATCACCTATAATACAAAGAAAACACAAGACAATTTAACTACCCAAGATTATTTCAACACCAAATTTACCCTAGATAGCCTTAAGAAAGCCCATAATGAACGAAATATAAATCAAATTCAGCAGACAGGAGAGAGTAACAGGTATTCACCTGTCGCTACGCAAAGAGATAATGCAAGTAGTCAGTTAGGTGAGGGTAGAGATTATTTCTTTAAAGATAATACCCTCCAATTAAGTAAACCTAGGGATAATGGACACTTAAACCATGCGAATGAAATTAATCAAGAACAAGAAGTTAGTTCTACTAAGAAACTAAACCAAGAGCTTGCGAACACTGGTAATAAACCTGGGAATAGCATAGCAGCTCAAATACTAAATAATTTTTTACAAAAAAATATAAGTTAAGTGGAGAGTAAATCCTCAGTAAACAGATAAAATAATTTATTAGTGTATTGCGGACTATTCAAGTACACCTATTTGTTGTTCAACATGGTTAGGGAATTCCAGGAATTGTGCCTTTAAATATACTTGGTGGATAATCAGTATGAATATTACAATTGATCAGGGTAGTAAGTCCTTAAATTCCCTCATAGGCATTGATGAGAACACCGGTGCAAATAATGCCAGCAACCACAACGTATTTAGTCATATTTTGGCAGCAATTAACATCAATGCACCAACGAAATCAGGGAGCGCGAATACTGCAAACACGAATACAACAAGTAAACCCAATGTTAAAGTCACCGGAAATAGCGCAAGTAAAAAGGTCACAGCCAATGCTGCTTTTGTGTCTAATGGGGGACAAGTTGTTGTGACCTTAAAACGTTCTGATTCAGATAATGTCAACAAAGTTTATTGGTCGACAGATAACTTCAAAACCCGCCACTATATTGGTACGGATAATCAAACCGGAAATTATAATATTGGTGTGATCGCTGCTGGGACTCCGGTTGAGTTTGGCATAGATAATGGCATAGGTGGTTTTTATCGCACTGGTGCAGCAGGGAGTAATGTTGATGGCACCGTTCATGCCATCGTAAAGAAAGCTAAAAATACTTCCGTAATTGGGTTTGAGGATGCAAAAGGCGGAGGCGATTTTGATTTTAATGATGTGTTATTGAGTGTTACCAATAAGCCTAAACCAGCGAGCCCCTCGGGAGGTGGGGGGAGTTCGGGCGGTGGAGGTTATCCTATTTTTAATCCTAATCCGCCCGTTGATGATAACCGTTTTGTTCAAGTCGATGGTCAAGTAATAGATTGGCTAAAACAGATGGGATTTGAAGGTAATAGTTTAAATACCCTTATAACTTTGATTGTACAATCAAAGCCTACCTCTCTTAATGATATGCTTAAAAAACTTCAGGAACTTTTGAATAGTGATAAAGCAAGTCCTATTAGTATTTTGGATTTATTAAATACGAGTAAAGATAATAAAACCCAATCTAATGTTAATACTGCGGTTGAGGGTAATGAACTTAATCTAATACAAAAGCCTGTAGATCTTTCTCAATTGGATTTAACCATTAAAAAAATAAAAGAGTTGACTAGTAATGGAGTAGAGCCAGTAGGACTTAAACAGCTCATTACCCTAGATTCGGGTTCTTATAATTCGACAAATTATAATAAACCCAATTTAAACCAAGATAATACAAGCGCATCAATTAGCAGCTTTTACCAAAATTTAATTACCAGCGATAATAATACTCGTTCAACCAACCTTAGTGGCTTTACTAAAGCGATTCAAAATCCAAGTACTCCAACATCGACTGCTTCAAGTGTGGAAATCAAACTACTCAATGCAATTTACCATGCGCTTGGATAAATTATACTTCAAGAAGGCATAACTTTATCTAGATCTATTTAATTGTGACTAGTAACTCTTAATATTTCTGCTAAAGAGGTATCGCCCATCAATACACGTTTAAACCCATCTTCTCGGATACTGGGAGTATTGGGTCGAATGTGACCTTCTAAAATCTGAATATTTTCGTTTCGATGAATCATACCTCTAAGTGTTTCATCAATTGGAATAATTTCATAAATCCCGGTACGTCCTTTATAACCTAGATGATTGCACCAATCACACCCATTTGGTTCAAAAACATTGGAGGTATCGGTTTGCTGAGTTAAGCCCATTAATTCACGCTCATCCTCTCGAAGTTCATGAGGTGTTTTACAATAAGGGCATAGCTTTCTGACCAGGCGTTGAGCGATTAAACCAATAATACTTGAGGACATAAGAAAGGATTCAACACCCATATCACGAAGGCGGTTAAGAGCTCCCAGAGCGCTATTAGTATGAAGAGTGGAAAGGACTAAATGGCCTGTTAAACTTGCTTGGACAGCAATCTCGGCGGTTTCTAAATCTCGAATTTCCCCAATCATTACGACATCCGGATCTTGTCGTAAAATAGCTCTTAATCCTTTGGCAAAGGTCATTTGTACTTTGGTATTTACTTGAGTTTGGCCTATACCTGCCAAATCATATTCAATAGGATCCTCAATGGTTAAAATATTTCGGGTTACTTGATTAAGTTCAGTGAGCATGGCATATAGCGAGGTGGTTTTTCCAGAGCCGGTTGGTCCTGTTACTAAGATAATTCCATGGGGTTCAGAGATCATTGCGCGAATTTTTTGGGCGGTGTCTTCAGCCATTCCCAAGAGATTTAAATCTAGTTGAGCTGCTTGCTTATCTAAAATTCTAAGAACAACTCGCTCACCGTGATTGGAAGGAAGGGTTGATACCCGCACATCAATATTATGACCGCCAATACGAAGAGAGATCCTCCCATCTTGCGGGATCCTCTTTTCTGCAATATCTAATTTAGCCATTACTTTTACACGTGAAATAACTAAAGGAGCAATAGCTCTTTGGATTTCTAATACCTCCTGCAAAACCCCATCAATACGGTTTCTTACTAAAACGCGATTTTCATAAGTTTCAATATGGATATCGGAAGCTTTTTGCTTAATTGCTTGCGTAAATAATGCATTAAGAAGTCGAATAATAGGGGCATCATCTTGGTTTTCTAAAAGATCTTCACTCATGGGTAATTGACTAGCAAGAAGTGATAAGTCTATATCGCCTTCCATTCCCTCTGCTGCATCTAAAATGGATGACTTTGATTGATACACATTTGCTAGATGTTGCTGAAAAAGCTCTTCATCAACAGCTTCTAACTCTAATTCATATTGTAATAATCGTTTAACCTCAGCAAACACATTAAAGGTGGCGCTAGGCAAATGATAAACTAAAGCCCGCCCCTCTTTAAATTCGCCTACCACTACCCCATTATTTTTTGCGAAACTATAAGGTAGGGTAACTATTTTCTCTTCTTTTTCCATCGTTATGATCTATTTAGTTTGTAACCATGCTGGTGGTGGGTCAGTAAATGGTCGAGGTAGGTTTGCTTGGGTTAAGGGGGTTAATACTGCCTCATTATCAGATTGATGGAATGCCTCTTCTGAGCGCAGCCAATCTAGTTGATATTGACGAGTATCATTATATTTTTCACCAGTAACTTGTAAGTTTTCTCGTTCGTTCCTTAAGATAATGGGTTTAATGAATACCATGAGCACTCTTTTTTCTCGCGTACGTAGATTTCTTTGGAATAATCGTCCAACTCCAGGAATATCCCCTAAAATAGGCAAGCGGTTGTTATCATCGCCTAAGCTATCCTGGGTTAATCCTCCTAAGACAATAATATCACCACTTTGTACATGTACGGAGGTAACGATACTGCTTATTTTAAAGGTGGGGTTGGCCCCTACCACGGTAGTACTAGGGGGATCTAAGGTATCATTTCCTTGATCTATTTGCATTTGAATGCCTTGACCTAAAGTTATTTGCGGCCTTACATAAAGATGCAAGGCTACATTGACTCGATCAAAGGTAGTATAAGGGCTTGCGGTAGTAGTGCCGCCTGCATTATTGGGGTAGGTGGTCGATGCGATAGAAACCTGTTTACCTACTAAAATTTTTGCCTGTCGATTGTCTAACACCACAACCGATGGTGTTGATAAAATATTGGCTTTTTTCTCTCTAGCTAAGGCATAAATTTGGGCTTGGAAATCATTAATATTGGTTTTACTGTTAATAATTGCAAAACCTGGTTGAAAACTGGAAGCTTTGCCAGATTGGCCATTGCTACCCCATTCTATTCCTAGGTTATTAGCATCTTCTTGGCTTACTTCAGCCACAATGGCTTCAATTAATAACTGCGCTGGTTTAATGTCGAGTTTATGAATCACATTTTTTAAAATGCGAATGATAGAAGCTGGGGCATTTAAAATAATGGAGTTCGTATTGGGTTCAGCAATAATTTGCACTGTGGGTTTAGTCGTGCCTTCATTTTGTGTGGTGGCTGAGGTCGTATTATCAGTAGCCTCTGGGCTGGGCGCTTGAGTTTGATTGGCGCCTGAATCAGTTAGGCCATTTTGAGAGTTTCCAGTAGCAAGATTAGACGCAGGATTAGTACTATCTAAAGCGGGGCGGGTTATTTTTCCGATAGTGGTACCCACATTGCCGCTAAAGTTGGCTTGAGCAATTCCTGCAAGGATGGGAACGAGATCTTCTGCTCTTAAATAATGTAAATACACCACCTGGGTATTAGAGTTAAGTCCTTGTGAGCTTTTTTGGTCCAGCTTTAAAATAATCATTCGAATTCTAATGCGATCGGTCTTGCTGCCACTAACCAAAATAGCATTGCTTCTATCATCATTAGTAATGCTGATTTGAGAGCGGCCCGTATTTGCTTGAGTTTTTATTAAGTCCTTCAAGGTATTGGCTACATCCATAGCTAATGCATGTTTGAGAGGAATCATATCAATATCAGAAGAAGATGAGCTGTCTACTTGTTTTATGATGTTAGCTAAACTTTTTATATTGTTAGCGCGTCCAGATAAGATAAGCATGTTCGAAGGGGCGTAAGCTGAAATGCTGCTCCATTGAGGCATTAATGGCCTCAAAACAGGTACAAGCTGCTCAGCAGGAACATAATGAACAGGCACCACAGCAACCATCATGTCATCGCCGCGAGGTGGATTGCGCAGATCATTAAGCGAGTCAGAAGATTGTGTTTTAGCATCGATATTAGGAATAATTTTAATTACATCGCCATTAGGAATAGCCGCATAACCAGAAACTTGTAAGACTGATAAAAAAACTTGATAAAGTTCCCTATTAGAAATTGCTGTGGTCGATATTATCGATATCTTTCCTTGAACTCTGGGATCCACAATAAAATTTTTTCCCGTGACCCGCGATACTTCCGTAATTACCGCTCTAATGTCTGCATTCCTTAAATTCCATAATTTACTTTGCTCAGGGATGTCGTTGCTATTTTGAGAATTATTAATAGGGGTTGGAGCTTTATTGGTATATTGGTTTGCGGCCAATAGTGATGAACTATTATTGGCATCATTGGTGCGTGGTTTATCATTTTTTGATAATTGTTCTTTTAATGTGCGTGCAGTTTGATAATCGTCAATAGGTCCCACTTGAACTAAATAAAGATGTTTATCAGCTAATTTTTTTATTTCAATTTTTTGTTGTGTTTTTTCAGCTAATTCTTTAGCCCGGGCTTGAGCGTCTTTTTCGAAATTAAATGCACCAGCTTGAAGAAAAAATATAGTAGTGTCATTTTGAGAGACAGTAGAAATATTTACATCATTAGCATAGGTTACTAAAGACCAAATTAGGGTTAAAAGTAAAAGTGCTTTTGAGCGCATTTAAAAACCGTAAAATCATGAAGAGTATCATCATAACTAAATTTAGCAGCTTACAATAGTAATTTTCGTAAATTAATGCAGGATTTTTTAATAAACTATAAAAGATATTCAGGGAAGTAATAATTTTTTACATGCTGTAATAAAATGTTTAAGATCAATTAATTATGAAAAGTTAGCCTAGGCTAACTTTTATTTTCCTAAATTAAATAAGATCCTTTTTGCTTCCTCACTCAATTCCTTGTCAGTTTGGATATTATTTGCTTGTTCATAAGCTCTTTGTACAGCTGGTCTTGCCTGCATTCGGTGAAACCACTGCTTTAAATAAGGGTAATTATCCAATTTTTGTCCTTGATTTTCATAAGGAACAATCCAAGGATAACTGGCCATATCGGCAATTGAATACTCATTAGCAATATATTCACGGCCTTCTAGTTGTTTATTTAATACCGAATAAAGGCGGGTCGTTTCCTTGACGTAACGCTCTATTGCATAATCAATTCGCTGGGGTGCGTAATGAGAAAAATGATGATTTTGCCCAGCCATTGGTCCTAAACCTCCGACCTGCCAAAACAACCACTGCAACACCTTATAACGAGCATGAATATCCTCTTGTGGTAAGAATTGCTTTGTTTTATCTGCAAGGTAAAGAAGAATTGCACCGGATTCAAAAATGGCTAAAGGTCTATTATCTTTAGTATTAAAATCAATAATTGCTGGCATGCGATTATTGGGTGAAATTTTTAAAAAATCTTCCGTAAATTGCTCACCCTTAGTGATATTTACCGGTTTTATTCCGTACTTTAAGCCGCACTCTTCAAGAAAAATAGTTATTTTATGTCCATTGGGTGTCGGCCAATAATAAAGCTCAATCATTTATCCTTCCTTGTTCTAGCATTAAGAAAAATTAACGCGATTTTGGCCCAACTTTGGTTGAGCCAAGATTGCCTATTTTAATAATAACCAACATTCAGTGATTAATTCTGTTTCTGCTACCTCGTGATCAAAATTATAGTAACAAAAAATACAAGGCAAGTCCCCTAAAGTTTCATTAGATTGCGGCAGCCAGTCACGGTATAATCCATACACCGTTTCTCCTATATTACTACGGGTACCTCTATGCACAGCCACAGCGTAACGTCCAGCAGGTAGGTTTTTTTCAATAATTTCGCCCTCCAATTTTAATTGCTGAGGTACAGTAATGGCCAAATCAAAACGAAAATTGGCAGCTGGCGTAGTTTGAGGATCATCGTAGGCAAATCCAAAAGCCTCACCAGGTTTAGGCCTCACATTGATAGTTTGTGCTTTTGCCCAATTTATCAATCGATTAACACTTTCCCCTATTGTTTGTGGATCCCCATAATGTTCTAAGACGGCTAGACGCCTCGCATTTATATATTTTACTCATGTTACGCACGGTCAATTTTAAGCTGCCATATTTTTAAGCTCCTGCCAAGCAATCTGGTTCGCTCTAAGAATCAATTTGTACTTAATAGCAAAGTGATTTAAATGAGTTT
>NZ_RZGQ01000144.1 GCF_003989735.1 Legionella sp. km772
CAAGTGAAATAAAAAAATCTAAAAATCCTTCTTCCAGCTTCATTCCTATATCCATTTAAATGAAGCTAGCCTCTCATTATTTACCGATTTAAGCTAGATTTTTTTCATGAGGTGGCCCTGCAGGGTTCTAGCATTCCGAAACGAACATTTTAATTATTTCTGCATGAGGTTAGATACAAATAATACCTATGTCTATACGATAGGATTTCTAGTTGCTGAGCAACAAGACTGGCAAGGGCGGAGCTAAGAATCGCTCGTACAGAGAATATTTATTTAAATACTACGAGCAAGAGCATAATAAAGCCGATAATAGCCATAGCCCCATGTCCCAGGGCTAAAATTTGGGGTATTTTTTTACCTGTCAGATCATAATAAGCTAAGAATATGCCTCCGATCGCTACAGCGATAAAAATAATTAAAACTTTTAAGAGTACATGAAAATAAAACCCTGCTATTAATAAGGTAATTAGTGCTAAGCTACCTACCGCTCCATGAAGTATCGCCACACCTTTGGGTGTATTTTTCCCCTCCAGCACATAAGTAATTAAATAAGCGCCCCCTAATATCGTTAAAGCAAAAAGAATCACTGCTGCTATAGCCATATTAAGAGTCCTTGTGTACGTTTTTATGTTTTTGCAAAGGGCAAGTTGCGGGCCCCTCAATCACCTCTCCTGTGGGCGTAAAACGACTGCCATGAAGAGGACAATCCCAAGTCTGTTCCGCATCATTCCAGGCGACAATACCCTTCATATGGGGACAGGTCGCTGCAATGACATTCAAGCCCTTGTCCTCTGTTTTGGAGACTGCGTATTTTATCCGGTTAATCTCTGTTATTTTCCCTTCACCGACCTTTAAATCCTCAGGGTTAAGCGCAGAAAAGAGTGGGAGATCTTTTAAATACTGTACTAGTGCATTACCATTTTCTCTGAATAAAAAAGGAGCCGAATTCAAAAAATCTTTACGTTGCGCGTTGTAAGTTTCGAACAGTTCATTTTTTTTGCCAGCGAGTAAATCGCCCAAAATAATCCCAGCTAGCGTTCCATAGACTAAGCCATCGGCAAAATAACCGGTTGCTAAGTAACAATGTTTGCTAGAAGAGTTGGCAAGACCGATATAAGGGATACTGTCTGCTGCATGATAATGTTGCGCCGACCATTGATAAACGGTTTCCTCAACATCAAATTGCTGCTCTAAACAGCGACTTAGGGCGTTAAAATGCCGGTGCATATTAACACCCTGACCTGTCTTATGATGTTGCCCTGCAATCATTAATAATTCTGGTTCATTATGAGTATGAGGATGAGTACATAAGATGTAGCCGGAATTATCCATATCTCGGAACTGCCCTTCAGGGTATTCTTTATTTTTTAAACGCACCGCGACTACATAACTTCGATAAGGTGCTAGATAAAATTGGGTAGTATTAATGCCAATTGGCGTATGGGTCGCAATAATTACTTTTTGGGCAGTAATAGTGGCTTTTTCTGTGCTTACTGTACAAAGCTCCGCTTCATGAATACCTAGCGCGCGGGTATTTTCAAATAAATGACAGCCTTTTTTATATAAAACTTGGGCCAGACTTACCACATATTGTAAAGGATTAAAGCGGGCTTGATCCCGTAGCATTATCGCTTGTTTGAATTTTAAATCGAGGGGTAAACTTTGCACCTCCTCTATTCCTAGCTTCATTTGCTGCCAAAGCTCTATTTCCTGTTTAAAAAGAATATTATCGCTTTGATTCGTATAAGCATACCAAGGCCGTTTTTTAAATTGACAGTTAATTGCGAACTCATGAACCGTACTTTCGATGTAGTTAATAGCAATTTGCCGCGACTGAGCTACGGTTATTGCTGTATTTAAATTAAAATGGCGTTCAATACTTCGATAAAAAGCTTGTACTGGGACATAAAGGTTACCCGTAGATGATCCCGTCGTCATTCCGCCAATAGTGTGGGCTTCTATTAAGGCAACTGTCTTGCCGGAGTCGAGGAGTTGTTTTGCAGCCGTAATCCCAGTAATCCCTCCACCAATAATAAGAACATCCACTTCGAGCTTGGATTCCAGGCAGGGATAGGTGGAGGTTATATTGGTAATAGCATTCCATAATGAAACCATTCTGCATCCTTGTACGTGTTAAACACCTAAAATATCTTTGTGCAGCTATTTCTTTAATTTAATATAGAGACGCTATTTTATTTTTACCATTGGTACAAACCTTATACTACAAGTTCTTCTAAACACAAAAGATCTGCTCCATCACTAATCGCTTTGTCAATAGCTTGACAAATATTTGCTAGATTACGTGGCCAATCGCCACCTGTTTGATTACAGCTCGCAGAAGCGATTTTGACTTGCATTGTTTTTTCCTTAAATAAAAAGGGCAGTATTTTAACAGTAGCAGGCAATTTTCTCAACAAATAAGTCTGTTTTATATTTTTTTAGACAATAATTGCCTGACGCTTCGTTAGTTGTAAAATCATTTCAGCTGCCGCAAGTCGTCAACCTTAATGCTTAGTGCCGCACTGATTTTGCTTTAGATTAAAGAAATGAGAAAATATAAAATTATTAAAAAAAGCTATTCGTCAAGACTGTTTTTTTTACTTTTATTTAGTTATCCTCTTTCTGTTTTTACTCCAGCCCCTTCTCTGCAACATTGTGGATAACTCTCAGCCCCGAACCACCCTATAGCATCATTCTAACTGGCACATTTTAAGGTATCTCCTTGTTCTCATTGGTTTTATCTTGTTTTTTTAAAGTAATTTTTTCGATATAGATATCCACAGTTTCTGTGGATAAGTCTGTGTGTATTCGGCCATTTACTTTATTTAACACAGGCCTAGTATGAGAAGCTACACATTAGTAATGCTTACAGCAAAATAGGCCAATTTTTAATAAGGGTAGACACAAACACTAGCTTTTTAGCGGTCGTCTATACTTAATAGACGAATAAAATGAAAGGAGCTCTTATGAAAAGTTATCAAAACCCCCAGCCCCACGCGGTTAAAAGAGCGGATAAAACACAAAGTAAGCCTAATGCGAATACCAATGAAAAAGATAAGGGTAAAAAGAAACAATAAAAGATGAGAGTCTAATAATTTTTTATGCTTCTATTTTTGAACACCGTTCTTCTTTAAAGGAATGCAGCTAATTAGGTTTTCGCTACCTTTTGAGAGGAACGTTGCAGGCGATTGTTTCGACAACCGGCTTCAAATTGGTTCATCATTGACTGCCAATAGTCGAGCGTCATTTGGCTATTCTTAAGAAATAAAAGCATAGTATTTTCAAAAAAAGGATTGGAATAGGTGTTTATTAGAGAGGTTAAATTCCAGGCAGAGCCATTATAAGTATCTAAATACATATCGAGTAAACTGTTGAATGGGAAATCATTTTCCCTGGGGGTTTCCCTATTTTTTTTCATTTATAGCTCCTCATAAGATTTAATCATCAAAGTCATTCCTCTTACTACAACTGTATCCGGCCAATCCCCCTATTGAACTTGCGACAGCCCCCATAGCAAACAGAATAAAGGTTATAAAGGCATTGAGGGTAATGATTTTTTTATTAGTTTCGATATTAAACGATAGAGGGGAGGTTTTTAATCCATGTGCTTTAGTTTCAGTGAGCATAGGTGCATTATTTTGAATTTTAATAGCCACTAAATTAGAAGTAAAATTGGAGTGAAAGGCTAAAAATTGAATCATATTCATCAGTAAGATAATGGTAAAAACTAATAAAATGCACCAGGATAAAAAGCCCCATAATAAACCCCAGGCTTTTGCTTCTAAGTTTCGCGGAGACAGAATTCCCGCAAGCCAGCCGTTTAGGAACATTGCCAGCAAAGTGAAGAAGCCAAAGCCTAAACATCCGCCTAATGAAAATAATGTTTTTCCCGTCTCATCCACCGAAAAACACGCTAAACCAATAGCAAGAGCCAATAAATTAAATAGGAAATTTAGACCTAAGCCCCCTAAGGCTCCGGCAAACAGTGCACTCCATGAGGGTACAATACTCCTTTGATTGGTTCTCATCCTTTTTTCCTTTGCAGTTTTTAAGGGTCGAATGCGATTTCTTATTGAGTTAGTCCTATAAATTTACTAAATATATACCTAGAGGGAATCAATAGAGTATAGCGTAATTTCAATTTATGTAGTGCGAGGCACATCTCTAACTATAAATCTAGGAGCCTATTTTGACTGAAACCATGCATGTGCTGATAATTGGCGGAGGCATAACAGGCTTAACCTTAGCCAATTTATTAATCCATGGAAAAAAACAATTCAAAGTTCAAATTACCTTATTTGAAACCCGTCCAGAACATCATCAAGATAGTTTGGGTGGAGGAATCGGACTTTGGCCCCCCAGCCAAGCGGTATTACAGACTATTCCGGGCTATGTACATTTTATTGAACATTATGGTTTTATTATGCCCTCGCCCAGTTATCGAGACTCCCAGGGAAGGTATTTGGCGAAAGCACCTAGAGATTTTTCTTCCCGCTTTCCCATTCAATGCCTGCATCGGCAAGATCTAGTCAACACGCTCCTAGACGCTTTAAAAAATAGCGCCGACATTCAAATTATAAATGGCCAAAAAATCCGATACTATGAACGACAGGGCGATAAAATTGTGATTGAACATAACGGCATTCACTATGTGGGTGATGTGCTTATTGGCTGTGATGGCATCCACTCACAAATTAGAAATTGTTTAATGGCCGAATTACAATTACCGCCGGTCTACCCTACGGCCTTAAGTTATACCTATTTTCGCGCCAATACGCAGCTCCCCCAAGATAGCTCACCAAATTGGTGGTCAAGCTCCTTTGAACTTTGGGGTAAGTCCGAGTCAGAGCTTTATGGTCATCATATTCTCCGCTTTGGTTATGTGCCATTAAGACCTCCAGGCGTTTTTTGGTTTATAGCTATTGAAACGCAACAAGCTCATCCTTATCTCTCTCCGATCAATACCGTCCAATTAGTGGATGAAAAGACCAAGCAATTTCTTTTAAATTTGGTGCAGGCTTGGCAACCAATCCGAAACGAGGAGCAAGCTGTTTTAGTCGACATCGCCCAACTGCTTAAATTAACCAAACACATCCTTAGGACAGATATTGAAAAAATGGCGGGGATTGAGCGCTTTCCGTGGACTTCGAAGGATAATCGGATTGTCCTAATGGGCGATGCTGCCCATGCTACTGCCCCAAACTTAGCCCAAGGAGCAGGCTTATGTATAGAAGATGCTGCCTGTTTTGTTTCTAAATTAGATAGAGTTGATTATTTACAGGGCATCAACGATTATGCGAAGGAGCGAAAACCTCGCGCATTAACAGTACAGAAATTGGCAGATAGCATAGCCACTCTCGGGCAAATAAAAAATCCCTTAGTTAGAGCACTAAGAGATTTCTTAATGCAGGGCGCAACTCTTTTAGCACCCAATTTACAACAGAGAATATTTGAGTATGTTGTATCAAAAAGTTTAGGAGGCTCGCGAAAAGCAATTTACTGGCAAATCCCTCCAAACATAGTAAGGGATGCGGCTTCCACCACGCTATTTGCACGAGTTTTTGCTAATTATGTTTGGCTGGAAGATCATATAAAACAATTTAAAACCGCCAAGATTGCAATGGATGGGATAGGCGAGGTAAGCGTTAAGCGAGCTAAGTTTTTAAGCCCGCTCTTGAAGATCTTAGGGCTTCCCCCAGAGATGGAGTCGCAGCCCTTTTACGCTGAAGTCATGAATGTAGCGCCGGATATTCAATGCTGGCGAAGAGTCTTCGGCTACCAAACACCTCAACAAAAAACCTACACTACAACTCATAGCCTTTATTGTGATTTTAACCGGCAAATTTATTTGAGCGAGAGCGTTGGGGGGCTATTTGATAAATTATTTCAATTTATTTATACCATTAGTCAAGAAAATAACCGCTTAAACAACCAATCTTGCGGCCTTGTTTTTTACAATTTATTTAAAATTCCTCTCCCGCAATTTCTTTTACCAAAATCATCCTGGGAAGAAAAGCCCTGCGAAAAAGGCTGGTTATTTGAGGGTAAAATCTCCCTCCCCTTGCTGGGGACTATTGTGCATTATTATGGACGCTTTACGATCAATTATCCTCTCCCCGCCCCTCCTAAAAGAATTATTGTCGCCGGTGGCTCAGGGATGATTGGAAGAACGGTTTGCCTAGCCTTCCTGAAAAAGGGTTATGAGGTATACTGTCTAAGCCGATTTTTAACTACGAAAATAAACATTGAAGGAATTAGACTAAGGCTCATTGATGAGGATTGGTCGGATTTAATAGATAAAAATACGATCATCATTAATTTAAGTGGTGAAAATCCTGGTGCAAAAAGATGGTCCTCTTCTTTTAAATTGAAAATAGCTGAGTCTCGCTATGCCATTATCCATCGCATTATAGAGAATATTGCGCGTGCCAAGCACAAACCGCTGAAATATTTACAAGCCTCTGCAGCGGGATACTATGGAGATGCGGGAGCGCAATTATTAAGTGAAGAGAGCCGCCCGGTAGTCAACGAGGAAAAAGGCAGCTTATTTAGAATCAAGGTTTGTGAGGAAATAGAGCAAAGAGCCTCGCAAGCACCCTGCGATGTTATCAATTTACGCATAGGCCATGTTTTAAGCCAACAAGGGGGACTCCTTCCCTATTTCAAATTAGCAAGCTTTTTTTTGATTACTAAACTAGGCTCCGGTAAGCAATATATTCCCTTTGTGCATAGTGATGATCTTAGCCAAGCCATTACCTTTATTGCTGATTCCAAAACGCTTCGCAATGGAGCGGTTAACATTACCGCCCCCCTCCCATGCCAAAGCGCGGAGTTATTGAGCGAATTAGCATGGTGTAAGCTTATTTCAGGATTTAGCCTCCCCAAATCCTTATTAAAACTATTGATAGGAGACGCCTATGTTGTTTTAACCGATTCTGAACGAGTGGAACCAACACGCTTACTTGCTCAGGGCTTTAATTTTAATTATAAAACGATAAAGGAAGCCTTAAACGGTTTGAACTAAAAGCTTATCTCTCCTAGAATATTTTGCTGCCCGCGTTGGAAACCTTAAAATTTGCAGGTTTACCTCCATAGAAAAACCTAAGTTTACTCTCTACTTTTAAGTAAGAAATAGCCAAAGTAGGCCGATATCAATCTGATAAGGATAATCTGATAAGGATAAAATGATGAATGATAAAAACATTGGGATAGTACGCTGGTTCAATGATAACTCATGTTACGCACGGTCAATTTTAAGCTGCCATATTTTTAAGCTCCTGCCAAGCAATCTGGTTCGCTCTAAGAATCAATTTGTACTTAATAGCAAAGTGATTTAAATGAGTTT
>NZ_RZGQ01000145.1 GCF_003989735.1 Legionella sp. km772
GCTCTCCTGGCCTATGGACTTGTGGATAAGCCATTCTGAGAGTAAGGTGAATGAACTAACAAACCGGGAATAGCTCTTATTTTTCCTGAATTTTGTTCCAGATCCCCGGACCTAGCTAAGCCTATAAGTTCATTTTTATTATAACCAAATAATTTTTCAGTTTGAGTATTTATAAAAGTAATTTGCCCTTCCAGATTAATGATTACAATCGCATCAGGTGTGGCTTCAAGTATTTTTCGAAACCCTTCTTCTACAATCTTACGTTCTGTTATATCACGAATGGCAGCTAGGGCAACCATCCCATCTACAGTGTCAAGAGGACTTAAGCTGATTTCGACCGGAAAAATTTCTAGATTTTTGCGTTGACCATACAACTCCATACCCGTGCCCATCGGTCTTGAATGAGGATTTAGAAAAAAAGCCCTTCTATGTGTGGGATGCCTACTTCTATAAGGTTCAGGGAGCAAGGCTTCGACATATTGACCAATCAGTTCTCTTTTTTCATAGCCAAACAATTTTTCTGTTTGTGTGTTTATATAATTTATTTTTCCTTCTTGGTTAATAATAACAATGGCATCAGGCGTTGCTTCTAAGATTTTATTTGAACGCTCTTCAAGCATTTTGAATTGACTAATATCTAAAAAAATGGCCGAAGCCCCTATAACCTTGCCTTCGGGATCTTTAACTGGCGAGACAGTAACAAATACAGGAATATTTTTTCCATTTTTGTGTTTGCGAATACTTTCATAAGAGCTAATTATCCTTCCTTCCCTAATTTCATTTAAAATATGATTGATCTCTTCTTTCTTTTCAGGAGGAGCGATAATTGAAAGGGGTTGGTTGATTGCTTCTTCTGCAGAATATCCATATAAGAGCTGGGCTGCTTTATTCCAAAATGTAATAGTACCTTGCAAGGTACTAGCAATTATTGCGTCTCTTGATGACTCAATTATTGCTGCTGGAAGAGTATAGTCGTCTTCAGAAGTTATTTTTTCGCTATTCATATAATTATCACTCAGTGCAATCTAACTGATGTAGAACCCCAAATACCAATGAATTATTCCTTTTCCCCAAAATAAGTAGATGATTCCGGCAATACATAGGAAGGGACCAAAGGGGATAGCTGTGTTTTTGTCTTTTTTATTTATTTTTAAATAAAGTAAACCGACTATTGCCCCAGTAAATGAAGAACATAAAATAATTAAGGGTAATGAACTCCAGCCGAACCATGCGCCAAACGCTGCAAATAGTTTAAAATCGCCCTGGCCCATCCCAATTTTTCCTGTAGCAAGATAAAAGAGCTTAATGAAAATCCAAAGAGCTAGGTAGGCTCCGGCAGCACTTAATACTGCATTAGATAACTCGGTAAAAAGTGAATAGCAGTTTGCTATTAATCCTAACCACAATAAACTAAGCGTGATGCTATCAGGTAATAACTGGTGATCTAAGTCGATAAAAAATAAAGGGATTAATAACCAAATAATTATTAAAGCGCAAATAAGCTGAGGAGTAAAACCAAAATGCGAGCTGGCAAAAAGAGAAAGTAGTACAGTCAATAATTCAATGAAGGGATAACGAATAGAAATAGGTGTTTTACAGTAATGACAGGAGCCGCGGAGTAATAAATAACTTAGAATAGGAATGTTGTGCCAACTTTTTACCTGGGTTTTGCATTTGGGGCAAAAAGATCGAGGGAAGAAGAGATTGATGGCGGCTTTTTTTTCTTTGTTCTCTAGGGCTAGCAATTCACAACATTGTTGTTTCCATTCTTGTTCTAACATCAGGGGTAAGCGATAAATGACTACATTAAGTAAACTACCAACGCATAGGGAAAAAAGACCAATTGCAAGATAAAGAAACCAGGGCGCTTCATGTATGAGTAGTTGTAGCATTTATTTCCTTCTTATTCTTATAAAATGTCTAGAGCAGTTGCTTTAATGACTAAACCGCAGAACCCAATTTAAAGATAGGCATGTACATAGCGACAACTAAGCCGCCAACTAGAACACCTAAAATGGACATAATAATAGGCTCAAGCAAACTACTCAAGGAGTCAACCGCAGCATCTACCTCTTCTTCATAAAAATCGGCTACTTTTCCGAGCATTTTCTCTAAGGCTCCTGATTCTTCGCCGATAGCTACCATTTGGATAACCATATTCGGAAATAAACGGGTATTCTCCATCGCAATATTCATTTGTTGGCCTGTAGAAACCTCTTCTTTGATTCTATCCGTTGCTTTAGCAAATATAATATTACCGGTGGCACCAGCCACTGCTTTAAGGGCTTCGACAAGAGGCAAACCTGCAGCAAAGGTAATTGAGAGGGTGCGGCTAAATCGCGCAATAGCGGCTTTTTCAAGAATGGGTCCAATAATAGGGGCTTTTAAGAGGGCTCTATCAATTCCTTGCGCAAACTCCAAGGAGTGGCCCTTCATATACACGAAAGCATAGATAGCTGCTCCTAATGCCCCAAAAATATAATACCAATATTCCTGCATAAATTTAGACATCGAAACAACCGCCTTAGTCATCGCCGGTAAGTCCGCGCCAAAGCCTTTAAATAAGGACTCGAATTGAGGAACTACAAAGATTAATAAGCCGGTGGTTACTATTAAGGCTACTGCCACCACCGCCATGGGGTAAGTGAGGGCTTTTTTGATTTTCTTTTTAATGGTTTCTACTTTTTCTTTATAGGTTGCCACTTTATCAAGCATCACATCTAAGGTACCGGATTTTTCACCAGCGTCTACTAAATTACAAAAAAGTTCATTAAAGTGCTCGGGATGCTTGATCAGCGCCTCAGACAGGGTTAAACCGGTTTCAATATCTGTTTTTATTCCATCAATCAGGTCTTTCATCCGTTTATTGCTTTGTCCTTTGGCAACAATATCAAAGGATTGTACTAAAGGAATCCCCGATTGAATCATGGTTGCTAATTGGCGGCTAAAGATAGTAATGTCAGCCGAAGTAATTTTTTTGTTTTTTTTATCAAATAGCGGCTTTCTTTTTTTAATAACTTTATTAGTTACAATTCCCTGTTTACGTAAATCTGCCTTGGCTATCGCCAAACTTCTTGCTTCGATTTCGCCAACCATTTTTTGGCCTGATTTATTGACGCCTTCATAATGAAAAACAGTTATAGGCGTTGAAGAGGTGGTAGTTTTATCCATAATCTTATTCAACGGTTACCCTATTGACCTCCTCAATGGTGGTAATGCCTTGTTTTACTTTTTCTAATCCAGACTGGTAAATGGTGATCATTCCTGCTGATTGAGCTTCCTTTAAAAGCTCTAAAGAATTTGCGCCGTTCATAATCATTTGGCCAATTTTTTTTGTCATTTGTAATACCTCGTATAAACCGACGCGCCCTCTATATCCCCCAGCACATTGATTACATCCACAAGGCTTATACAATTTAATCTCCGGTACATCCGCTTCAGAGAAGCCCAATTCAATTAAGCTTTGTGGAGTGAAGTCATCCCGCAAGATTTTACAGCTTTCACATAATTTTCTTGCGAGTCTTTGGGCAATGATAATGGTTACTGAGCTGGCAATATTAAAAGTTGGTACTCCCATATTGACCAATCTATTTAAAGTCTCTGCCGCGCTATTAGTATGAAGTGTTGATAGAACTAGATGTCCTGTTTGCGCTGCTTTCACAGCTATTTCAGCTGTTTCTAAGTCACGAATTTCTCCTACCATGATTATGTCCGGATCTTGGCGAAGAAATGAACGTAGTGCGCTAGAAAAGGTAAGGCCTGATTTTGGGTTAATATGAACCTGATTAATGCCGGGAACTTTAATTTCAACCGGATCTTCTGCGGTAGAGATATTAACTTCCGGAGTATTTAAAATATTAAGAGCGGTGTACAGACTAACGGTCTTTCCACTGCCTGTTGGCCCGGTGACTAAAATCATCCCTTGGGGTCGTTCAATCGCTTTTAAAAATAGTTCCCTTTGTACTGCATTAAAACCAAGCGCTTCAATACCCAATTTTGTTGAGCCGGGATCTAAAACCCGCATAACTACTTTTTCCCCATTAGCAGTAGGGCAAGTACTTATTCTAAAATCAATCGAGCGCGTTTTAGATATTTTCATTTTAAAGCCGCCGTCTTGAGGAATGCGGCGCTCTGAAATATCTAAATTTGACATCACCTTAATGCGGGCGGTAATACGGGTAGAAAGACTTACAGGAGGAGTAGCCACCTCATGCAGTATTCCATCTTGCCTATAGCGAATACGATAATCTTTTTCATACGGCTCAAAATGGATATCAGACGCGCCTTTTTTTATCGCTTCTAATAATATTTTATTCACGAATTTTACAATAGGAGCATCATCACTTACCGATGAGGTATTGGTTTCATTTTCTTGCTCGTCATCATTAGATATCTCAAAACCATCCAGCTCGGAGGAGTCATCTACATATTCTGATAAACCTTGGCTTTCCTTAGCCGATAGTAGTTTTTCTATTAATAAAATTAATTTATCAGCTTCAACAACTATAGCATGAGTATTTAGACCAGTATGAAACTGTATTTCTTTTAGAGAAGCTTGCTTACTGGGGTCATCGGTCGCTAGGTACAAATTGTTACTATGACTAAATAAAGGAATCATGCAATGACGGCGAATGAGTTTTTCATTGACCAGATTAGCTGGAATATTATCAATTTCGATACAATCAAGATCCATCATAGACACACCAAAACTTTGTGCAGCAGTGAACGCTATTTGTTCTGCTGACAAAATTTGATTTTTTACAAGATATTGGACTAGGGAAATTTTTTCAGCCGCGGCAAATTTATACAGCTCCATTGCCTTATCTTTATCTAAAAGCTTTTCCAGAACAAGCAGCTGTCCAATTCCTTGTAGTCTGTGTTCATCGGTTGCTGATGCCATATAATTTTTATTCAAATAGGTTTGTTTTGAAACTTATAGTTTATGTATAGCATAAATTTCATCATTTTGGTTTGAAAAATATAAAAAACTATATTTGTTAATGAGTGATTAGATTATGATAATTAATATGAAAATCACTTAGATAAAAAAATATTTTTTATACTGGCTTATTATGAGATAAAGTAATGAAACTCTCAACTCTTTTAAAACTAATTCGTTTTTGGCCTCCTTTTTTAGGGGCCGGCATTAAAGTTAAGTCCTTTAATGAAGACTACAGCATGCTCACAGTTCAAATGAAGCTAAGGTTTTGGAATAAGAACTATGTGGGGACACATTTTGGCGGTAGTTTGTACTCTATGACCGATCCTTTTTATATGTTGTTACTGCTGCACGCCCTCGGCAAGGGGTATATTGTCTGGGATAAGTCTGCCTCTATTCGCTATAAAAAACCGGCCCGAAATACGGTATTCGCTGAGTTTAAGTTAAGTACTGATCTTATTGAAACTATAAAAAATCAATTGGAAACTGCACCCAAAACTGAAGCGGAGTTTTTAATTGAAATTAAAGACCAAGAAGGAGATGTGGTAGCCGAGATAAAAAAAACTCTCCATATTAATAAAAAAATTAGGCAAGCCAACGGTGTTGACTAAGCCTGGAGGAGAGTAGGTAATTTATCTATTTGTAAAACAACGTAGTTTTTACTTGCTGTTGTTTGACACTCTTTGCCTCCTGGACATAGGATGGAGTGGTTTTTTGGGGCATGACAGCATCAGATTTCCCTGGAGAGAAAAATCGGTGTCTACTTTGTTCCATTCGTTTATGATGCTTTTTACGCGCTTTTCTAAGCTTCCATTTTTTGCATAAAGCACGGTATTTTCTTAAGCGTTGAGATGATTTTTTAAGTCGCTTATACTTTTTAGATATACGATATAAACACGAGATTAAAAGCATTCTAATAATGAAATAACTGTTTTGCGTCTTATTAGCTTTTTCCTGCAGTTTGGGTAACTTAGCCCTAGTTATTGGTCTTATTTTAATTCGCTCTTTTTTTTCTAATTCAAAACTGTGGTGGAGCGGTGTAATAGCTTGCTTTATTAATTTTTCCTTTGGTTTTACTCGTTTTTGATCCCCCAATAAAGGCGAGACTTTAAAACTTATGATTCTTTTAACGCGTATTGGGGTAGTAGCTATCGGTGATATTTTAGGCAAGCTCGGCGATAAAAAAAAGCCTAGGATATTTTTTAATTGTTTTCCTATTTTTGTTAAAGGGCTTAAGACTGTTTGAGGTAAAGACTCATTACATTCATGACTAACCAAACAATCCATAATCAACGTTTCATTCTTGTGTTCTGTTGCTGCACCATATTTTCCGCTAATGAGATGAGGAAATAATCTATTATTAAAGACTTTTCTCCGAATTCTTGGCATGGGTTTAGAATATAATTTTTTTTTAATAATTAATGAGCTATCTGCCTGAGTGTTAGTAAGTTCAAATTTTACCCCCCATTTTTCATGCAAGCCTTTAATAAGAAAAGGGTTAGAAGGCTCGAGTTGGTCAATGGTTTGTTCGTTTACCCTAGACATCGAGCCACAAGGGTTATCAATCTTTTTAAGGTTCATATCATATCCTTATGATTTATGAATCCAGTTTATGGGTCTTTTTTAGCATAGCTTATGTTTGAATTTTTTTCTTTGGATTTAAATAAAGGGCATCCTGTTGTTTTTGTGGTTTCTATCTATTTGTTAAAATGAGCACTATAATAAATTGCTATTTAAAATTTATGGATTAAGGACAATAAATAATGGAAACTATTGGATATGCAACACATAAAGCACATGCACCCTTAGAGCGTTTTTCATTTAAAAGGCGCGATGTAGGTGAAAATGATGTGGGTATTGATATTTTATATTGTGGAATTTGTCATTCGGATTTACACCAAGTTAATAATGATTGGGGTTGGTCACAATATCCCATGGTACCTGGCCATGAGATTATTGGACGAGTCAACTCGGTAGGCAAAAAGGTAGATGGTTTTTCCGTTGGTGATTTAGTTGGAGTTGGCTGTATGGTTGATTCCTGTCGTCATTGCTCCAGTTGTGATGCCCATGAAGAGCAATTTTGTGAAACGGGTAGCACCATGACTTATAATGGCGAAGATAAACATTTAGGCGGCTTAACATACGGTGGTTATTCTAAATATGTGGTGGTCGACCAAAATTTCGTTTTAAAAGTAGATGAATCTTTAGATCCAGGGTCACCTCATGAAAAATTTTGAGATAAGATAGTGGTTAAAATAGAATCATCCCATCCAGCATTTTTTCTGAGCCGCTTAATAGATTGCCTTTTCATCTGATTTTTAGTTAATTG
>NZ_RZGQ01000146.1 GCF_003989735.1 Legionella sp. km772
AAATCAAATAATCACTATAAAGATCAAGCATATCCATTTAATTCCCTCCCTAAAATTAAGGGCGGAATTCTAATGCTTTTTAGTCAAACTACAAGTTTATGTGCGTAACATGAGTAATTTAATCCACTCGTCCTCCTGAGATTCTGTTATAATGCCTGCAAGACCCTTTTTTCATTAATATTATGCTGAGTTATCAACATGGCTATCATGCCGGAAACTTTGCCGATGTGATAAAACACCTTGGCTTAAGTAGTCTTACCCATTACCTGGTACAAAAGGACAAACCTTTGCTCTATTTGGAAACCCATTCTGGTAAAGGACTTTATGACCTTAGAGATTCACAAGCTGAAAAAACGAGTGAGTATAAACAAGGGATTCAATTGCTCTGGGCCAATAAGGGACAGTTACCTTTCCATTTTGCAGCCTACATCCAGACGATAAGTGAAATGAATGCAAACGGCACCTTAAGGTTTTATCCAGGCTCCCCTTATATCGCTTTAAATGCTTTACGGTCCATAGATAGAGCCTATTTTTGTGAGCTCCATCCTGCAGAATACGAAGTATTAAAAAATATTCCTCTAGGAAATAAAAAAGCTCACTTTAGTAATAGTGATGGCATTGCTGCATTGAATGCATTGTTACCTCCTCCGGAAAAACGAGGCTTAATTTTTATTGATCCTTCTTATGAGATTAAAGATGAATATAAAACTATCCCTCGCGCATTAAAACAAGTCTTTACTAAATTTAGTACTGGAGTCTATTGTTTGTGGTATCCGGTTGTGAATCGACGACTTAGTGATCAGTTGCTACGCCGTTTACAAGAAATTGGTGCTAAAAACAGCTTAAAAGTAGAATTTAATCTCACCGATAAAGTACAAAATGGAATGACGGGTTGTGGTCTGTGGGTGATTAATCCACCTTATACTTTTGCACAAGAAATGAAAAGTGTTTGTGAAACTTTAAAAAATTATTTTAATCCTAAGGAAGCGTTTTATACTGTCGAGGCCTATACTGGATAAAAGGAGTTAGCATGACAATTGTTCCTATTTCCGCTTTTTCAGATAATTACATTTGGTCACTAATTAATAGGAGTAAAAGCCTTTTTTCTTGTGTAGATCCAGGAGAGGCATACCCTGTCCTAAGTTTTGCGAAGGAACATAGTTTAACGCTTCAATCCATTTTTATTACCCATCATCATCATGATCATATTGGTGGGCTTGAAAAGCTAGTGGAGCACTACCCAGCTTGCACCGTTTATGGACCACTAGACTCCAGAATTCCCTTTATTACCAATCCTGTCAAGAAAGATCAAATTCTAGAACTAGGGGATTATTCTTTTCGTATCCTGTCTAACCCTGGCCATACCTCCACTCATATTAGTTATTTTGAACCGAATCAGCATTGGTTATTTTGTGGTGACACTTTATTTTCTGCAGGATGTGGTAAGGTATTTGATGGCACTTTGGAGCAGCTTTATGAGTCCTTACTCCTGTTCAAAACCCTACCGCAAACAACAAAAATTTTTTGTGCCCATGAATACACACAACAAAACCTGAGTTTTGCCCAAACCGTAGAACCTAGTAACGCTGAGGTTGTTAAATTCCTTTCCCATCTTAAAAATGATTCAATCACCTGCTCCTTGCCGTCTACACTAGCTCATGAATTATTAATAAACCCGTTTTTACGGCTTGCAGAGCCAGAGGTACAAAAGTATGCTTATCGACATGGGGCTCAATCCAACGCGCCTCAAGAGATTTTTTCTATTTTAAGAGAACAAAAAAACCAATTCCGCTAGGCGCTTTTTTTTTGGATTCACCACAAAAATACAAATTGCATTGCTTTTAATCATTATGGGTTGATGAATTGCAAAAAGACTTTAATAATTCCGATTTTTTTAGTAGACTAGTCAGTCAATTATTTTCACAGGTTAGGCTATTGAAATTTAAGTTTTTGATAACATTTAAATTCCTAGTAGCAATCGGCATTTATATAGCTTTTTTAAATCCGGTCAATAGTCAAACCGTGCCCGATGTATGGGACGTATTAAGAAATGAATTTTCTATAAGCCATGAAGTAACGCGCCCGGAAGTTCAAGAACAAATCCGTTGGCTGGCCGCACACCCTAGTTATTTGAATAAAGTAAGCCGCCAATCAGAACCATACATTTATCATATTGTCACTCAAATAAAAAAAAGACGTCTTCCTGGTGAATTAGCGCTATTACCCATGATAGAAAGTGCCTATGATCCTTTCGCCTATTCAGGTGCTGGTGCAGCAGGGCTTTGGCAGCTCATGCCAAAAACAGGAAGTGAGTTAGGTTTAAAACAAGATTGGTGGTTTGATGGAAGACGAAGCATAGGCCCCTCTACTGATGCCGCCTTAAACTATTTGGTCTATCTTAATAATCAATTTAATGGCAGCTGGAATTTAACTTTTGCTGCATATGACTCCGGTGAGGGCACAGTTTCACGGGCAATAAAAGCTTTAGGCCCCAACACACCACATACTTTTTGGAACTTAACGGTTCCACAAGAAACCAGGGTTTATGTACCCCGTTTATTAGCATTAGCGGAAGTGATTAAAAATCCTGCACGCTATCATATTAGTTTAACGTCCATCCCCTATCTGCCTTATTTTGAAGAAGTAAATATAGGCAGCCAAATTGATTTAAGTCATGCAGCTAGAATGGCAGGAATTAGTTATAAAGAATTGATAAAACTAAATCCCGGGTATAATCGTTGGACCACAGCGCCTTATAAACCTTTCAAGCTGCTAATTCCTGCGGAAAAAGTAGAAATGTTTAATTTAAATCTTTCTAATGTTCCAGAAGAAAAAAGAGTAAGTTGGACCAAACATCGTGTCCAGCGGGGGGATAATTTAAATAATATCGCAGTTCGTTATCACACTACCCCTAATTTGCTTAAGCAGGTAAATCAATTGAACTCTAATGCAGTACAACCTAATCAATCGATTTTAATTCCAAGTACTAGAAATACCACTGTGGTAGAAAAAACCCAAGAAACTAATGTACCCCCTCCAGTAGTAAAACCCCTGACCCTAGCTCGAACTCATCGTGTCATTCATATTGTTCAAGCAAATGATAGCTATCAACAACTCCAAAAACTGTATGGTGTTAGTGCCAAAGAAATTCAAGCCTGGAATAAATTATCAGCTTATCAAGCCTTACGGCCTGGCCAACAGCTTCTTATTTGGAAAAAAATAAAACCATCTGTAACTTATAGTGTAAAAACAGGCGATACCTTAAGTGCGATTGCGAGGAATCATAATACTAGTATAAATAGCTTAATTAAACTCAATCCCGGTTTAAACCCTAATATCCCTCTACGCCCGGGTCAGCAAATTTTAGTAGGTTGATTCTAATCGGCTTCAAGCGCTCAACCCTTGTTTAATTAATGGATGCATTATATAAACTATCATCAGAACCAGTAAGATTCAAAATGAGTTAACAAGGCTCCCGAGGGGCTAATTTTGAGGAATAGAAGGAATTTATTTTCCATTTCGGTATAAACTTTGCAAGAGACTAGGAAAATATTGTGTTATAATGAAGATAACTTCTTTATAAATTAAATTTATATGAAATTATTGTTTGATTTTTTTCCTATTGTTTTATTTTTTATAGTTTATAAATGTTGTGATATTTACACCGCCACGGCTGTAGCAATGGTGGCGTCAATTAGCCAGGTTGTATTTTATCGCCTCAAATTCCAACATTATGACAAAATGCACTTAATTAGTTTAGCGATTATTGTACTATTAGGCGGAGCAACTTTATTTTTCCATAACCCCCTATTTATTAAATGGAAGCCTACTGGTATCTATTGGTTATCTGCACTAGTATTTTTTGGTTCAAGCTTTATTGGCTCCAAACCTTTAATTCAAAAAATGATGGAAGCTAATGTTCAATTAAGTGAGAAAATCTGGCACAGACTTAATGTTGCTTGGTCCCTATTTTTTATTATAATGGGTGCATTAAATCTTTATGTTGCGTATTATTATGATACAGATGCTTGGGTAAACTTTAAACTCTTTGGCGGGGTTGGTTTAACGCTGCTGTTTGTATTAATCCAAGCATTTTACTTGACGAAGCATATGGATGAAAAAGGATTAGAAAAACAATAGACTAATTTTAGCAGGAGCCATAATGAGATTATTACTTGTCGAAGATGATGAACTTCTTGGAGATGCAGTAAAAACAGGTTTAACTCAGTTTGGCTATATTGTTGACTGGTTGAAAGATGGCGAAGCAGCTCGTGCCGCTTTAAAATCAGAATCCTTTGAATTGATCATTCTTGATCTTGGGCTACCTAAACTATCGGGTTTAGCACTTTTGCAACATGCTCGCCATGATGGCAACACAACCCCTATCATTATCTTAACTGCACGAGAGTCAGTCGAAGATCGCGTCAAAGGTCTGGATAGCGGTGCTGATGATTATTTAATTAAACCTTTTGATTTAAATGAATTAAGCGCCCGTATTCGAGCCTTAGTCCGTCGCTCTCAGGGACGTGCTGATTCCGTTCTGCAATATAGAAACATTACTTTAGATCCAGCTGCTCATTCAGTTTTAGTTGACGATGTATTAATTAATGTGCCCCGTAGAGAGTTTGCCCTATTACAAAAACTGCTAGAGAACAGCGGCCAAGTTCTATCACGCGAACAATTAATGCAAAGCATTTATGGTTGGGAAGAGGACGTTGATAGTAATGCCCTAGAGGTTCACATCCATAATCTAAGAAAGAAACTTAATGCTAATTTCATTCGGACTATCCGAGGCGTGGGTTATATGGCAGAAAAAAATGATGGTGTCGCCTTATCGTGAAGTCATCTATAAGAAAATTCTTATTAATTAATCTTCTCCTTGCTATTACCATCACGACAACGCTTACAGCGATAGGAAACTATTATTTAGACCAAAAAGATATTCAAGATCATCTCGATACCTTGATGGCTGTTTCGGCTCTCTCTTATCAGGCTTTGTTAGGAGACGATCTACATCAGCGACCCTTATTAAAAATCCAGAATAACTTGGAAACTATCCCCCAACGGATTAACACTTATTACCAAAAACGCTTTCTCAATGATGAGCCTCCAGAGAATTATTTGAACAAATTTAATTTTCAAGTATGGACTAATGGTGGCAAATTATTACTTCATTCTTCAACAGCGCCCAAAATCCCTTTAACAGCAGAAACAGATGGCTTTAGTGATAAAAGTATTTCTAATCAAGATTGGCGGGTATTTACGACTTATAATGACAAAGCCGGAGTAAGAACCGTCTTAGCAGAGCGTTACGACACCCGTAATGAATTAGGTCATAGAATTGCACAAGATGACTTATATATAATGTTACTTACTTTCCCCCTGTCCGGTTTACTTATTTGGATAATTATCGGCCGCGGTTTAGATAGTTTAGAGAAGGTAGCTGAGGAAGTAGCTAACCGTGCTCCTAGTCATCTAGAGCCGGTCGATCTGCATGAAGTGCCAGAAGAAATCAAACCCGTGATTGATGAATTAAATAAATTATTTTTTAGATTAAAAGAAGGCTTCGAACGAGAAAAACGCTTTGCCGCAGACGCAGCACACGAATTACGCACCCCTCTTGCCGCGCTCAAAACCCAAGCGCAAGTAGCATTAAATAGCAACAATATAGAAGAGAAAAACTTGGCCTTACAAAAGTTAATTGCTAGTGTCAATCGCAGCACTCATATTGTTCAACAATTGCTAACTATGAGTAGACTCGTGCCTGAAGCTGCCAATCTGCAAGAAGAGGACGAAGTCAACTTAGAAAAGCTCACCCGGGATATCCTAGCCATGTTAGCGCCCATTGCAGTCGAAAAACAAATCGAACTGGAGTTTGAACATGAGGAAAATATTCCCGTACTTAACGGAAATGCAACTGCTCTAGGTATATTAATTCGAAACTTAGTTGATAATGCCATTCGTTATTCAAATGAAAATGGCCGTATTATGGTTCAACTATTTAAGAAAAATAATGAAATCGTCCTTGAAGTCTGTGACAATGGACCAGGAATTCCACCCGAATTACAAGCTCGAGTTTTTGAGCGCTTTTTTAGAGTTCTTGGTAATAAGAGCCCAGGAAGTGGTCTTGGTCTTGCCATAGTACGCCAAATTTGTGAACTTCATGGCGGTCGGGTTATCTTAGCCTCTCCGGAAATTGACACCGGTTTGATTGTTAGAGTTTACTTACCGTTAAAACCTTCTAGTAACCGCTAAATTAATTATCCTCTCTAAAAAATAGATTGTATTTTAACCAAACAAATCTATAATGCCTCAAAAAATATCACATCTAAGGCAGAATGACTTATTTTATTACCACTAAAACTTACTCCGCAATGAGGAAACCCCATGTATACACGCATCGAATCGGTTAAATCCACCGGAACCCTTAGCGGAGAGGATAGTATAAATAGGTTAGTTGCTTTAAATGAGTGCCACTATCTAACCACTTTACAGGGTCAAAATCATATTAAAATATGGAAACGTCAAGATGATGGCAAACTACAAGCTCGTGATCTCTATATAGATATACCCCTTGAGTTTTTAGAAGGTGTCGAACCTAGCAAAAAAATATCCCTAAGTGAAAAAACGATAACTACTGACTTTATTGTTGATTATCTAGCAAGTTTTGCTAATGGACTCGTCCTATTAAAAATTAGTTATATACCTAATTCGACTCATTCTGTTCTATGCTTATTTAATCCTATAAGTTTAGACGCTACCTTAATAAAAACTGAAACTCGAATAGAGTATTTGCCATTCGATACGGATCATTTTATATCTCTTCTTCAAAAAGATAGAAAATATTATTTATTTCTTTGGGATCTAAACCAGGCGCAATCAATCAACACCATTGAAATAACAAAAAGTGAGTTTAGCAAAATTTCTGGAGCAATTGGAGTTTCTAAAGGGGAGTTGATTCTTAATACCCCAAAGCACCTATATTTTAAATCCTATCCTGGTTTTCCGATCTTAAAAATGGCGAAAAATAATTTAAAATCGGAGGGGCGTTTGCTTTTAACAGAAGAACCACTTAAAGAAGCTACCTTAACTAGCTTAATGACTCATGTTACGCACATAAACTTGTAGTTTGACTAAAAAGCATTAGAATTCCGCCCTTAATTTTAGGGAGGGAATTAAATGGATATGCTTGATCTTTATAGTGATTATTTGATTT
>NZ_RZGQ01000147.1 GCF_003989735.1 Legionella sp. km772
TTGATTTTTTTGATGCAGTGTAATAATTTCGCTTTTTGGTCATTCTATTCCCCTCTTATATTAGAAGAATAGCTCTTAAAAATACCTTTTTTTCGTCTAAAAATCCGCGCCTATATCAAAAATCAATTAGCGCTTATTATCCCATGCCATCGCGTTATTAATGCCAACGGTGAATTAGGGGGGTACGGCGGAGGCTTAAGTAGAAAAAAATGGCTGATTGAGCACGAGAGGCTTAGTAAAATGCCCGTAAAAGTATACTGATACGGGCTAGGGTGCATTCTAAGTTATTTTTGTTTCATTAAATTTTTAACATCCCCTACTAAATTCATATTATTAGGATCAATGTATAAAACAGGTCTTTCTTCATGGAAATCTAGTTTGTTTAAATCAAGCCAAATAATGTTAGGAGTGATGGTTGTATTAAAATAAAAGGTTTTATGAGTTAGATCGATGACAGAAACCCAACGAGTAGCCCAGGCATCTTCCGTTTCGTTACCTGAAGTATCAATGGCTCCAAAAGGTACCATGGCGGTACGAATGACTGATAACACACCTGCAACGGCTTCACGCACATCTTTGGGGCTAGGTAAGGTCTTTAAGTAGCTTGAAACACGTACAAAACGACTTAAGGGATCGCTATCGCCAGGTAAGGCCAGATTTCCACCAAAGGGTTTATATTTCTTAAGATTCTCTAGTTGGATTTTATAAGCAGGTTCATTGGTCATGACAGTATATTGATGCCCATGATAAATAATTTTTTTACCATCGATGAATTCAATAACGGCGGCATCCCCGCTAGCATCTTGTATACTTAAATGAAGAGGCCATTTTTTATTATGTAACATGGTTTCACAAAGCTGAAATTTATCTGTGGATTCAATTACTTCTTCCACTGTTTTATAATTATCCAGTATATATTGCGCCCAAAGTGTATTGGATAGTGCCGGTATTTTTTCATCTCGTTTTTCAAAAGATGAACCGGTTAAATATAATAAGTGGGCAGCTAACCCATGTTCGTTAACACCGTCGGATGCTGCTGATGTGTTAAATTCTGTAACTACCACAGAACCATACTTGGATTTCCATTTCAATGAGTTAGGACCCGCTTCGCCCTCACGCATCATTCCTCGGGGGTAGACAAGAATCGTTGGCATGTCGGGTATAAATAAATCTACAGTGCGTGCAACAACTTTTGCTTTGTCGTTATTATTAAAAAAAGCAGTAGTACAGCTATACGATATATTAAGGAATAAACCCGGTAGTAAGAGGGTCACAAGTATAATTTTTTTCATAAATTTCCTTTTAAATGAAAGTCTTCCTAATAGTAGTGGAGCTCTAATGTTTAAGCAAATTTCCCCAAAAATATCACTAAAAATATAAAACTTAGTTGCTGCTTATCTATTCTTCCTTATTGATACTCGTGGTTAAGGGCATTAACGATGTTCGGGTAGGTGAATTGGAATCCCAGCTCTGTTAGGCGCTTAGGTAAAACTTTTTGCCCTTGAAGTAATAAATAGTTGCCCATTTCACCAAATAATATTTTCACAAACCATCCAGGCATTTTTATAAATAAGGGGCGATTTAATGCAGCGGCTAAGGAAGTTGCAAACTCTTTTTGAGTCACAGGAGAAGGTGACGTGATATTAATAGTACTGGGCAGGGAGGGCTGATTGATGAGAAAATTAACTGCATTAATTAAATCTTCATAATGGACCCAAGATAGGGTTTGATTACCACTTCCTATAATACTCCCAAGACCAAGGCCAAAAGGCAGCTCTAGCTTTTTTAGCATCCCTTCTCTTTTTTTTAGTACTACACCAAAACGTAATGTAGTAACAAAAATACCAGCATCAAGCGCTGGTTTAAGCGATTGCTCCCAAGCAAGCCCTATGTGTTGTAAAAAGTCTTGAGCTTGTTGAGGAATGGGTGTGTCTTCATCAAAAGCACCCGTGCTTAAAACTTGTGCGCCATAAATACCGATGGCGTTTGCACAAAAGAATCGAGGTTTTGCATGGTAGGCTATTAGCCATTCAGTTAAGCGCTTATTAGTTAGCGTACGTGATTCAATAAGCTCATGTTTTATCTTCTCTCTCCATCTTTTGGCACCGATACTGGAACCCGATAAATTGATCAGCAAATCATAGGGCGCTGCATCATGCTCTTTCAAACTATCCCAGGTTATCTTATGAATGTTTTTAGGAAAAATATGCTCTAATTTGGCTAGGTTACGTCCTAAAACGCTAATTTGGTGCATTGGAGAGAGCTGCTTAACTAGTAGGGTTCCTATAAAACCAGAAGCACCTGCGATTAGAATATTCATTGTACCGTTCCTTTAATGGCGTGCATTTTTTATTTCAGCGATGTTATTTTCTATAGTCTTACAAATGTCATTGAGGGGTAAATGACTCAAATTTTCAATTGAAAAGGGATTTTGCAGCTCTACTCCGATTTGATCTAGTGAAAAAAGGGCGTAAGCAACAAAGGTCACGACAATAGGGTTAATATAGATCGAATAATTCACTAGAGCTATTGGAAGTATGAGCAAAAATAAAAGAATAAACCGTCGTGATTTTATTGCCATTACAAAAGGCATGGGTGTTTTTAAGATTCGCTCACACGCGCCTTGACAATCAAGAATAGTTTCACGAAGCTCTTCTGCTTTTAAAAAAGCAAACTGATTTAATGTGCCATTTTCTTGAAGTTTTGATAAAAGATCCGCAAGTTTTGATGAGATGAAGTTTGGTTTGTGTTGCCACTGCTGCATTTGCGCATAAATGTGTTCATCTAATAGATGTTTTACCTCATCGGTGGGCATTACTTCCCGTAAGGTATTTTTCATAAGGTAGGGCATTGCTGCGATGAGCCCTAGACTTGTATTTATTTCAACCTTATTTGATGGTCCAACATAATTAAAAATGATGATGGCTAAATTTCTACTGCAATTCACCACTGTGCCCCATAGTTTCCTTGCTTCCCACCAGCGATCATAACCTGCATTAACGCGAAAAACTAAAATTAAGCCCATAATTACCCCGGCATACTCAAAAGGGCTGATAGGTAAAACCAGCGAAGGAATAAAAATACTGAGCAAGGAGATTAAACAGGCATATAGACAGGAAGCCAAAACTTTTTTCCAAACTCTGGGGGTAACGGATCCTTGAAATGCAAGGGCACAATCTAAGAAACTGGGGTATTCATATTTGTTAATTGTTTTTTTATTTTCTGTCATAGTACTTTTCACCTATATGGAGTATAAATTTCTTATTAGCACTTAGGAGAAATGGAGTAAAAGCCTCATTTCGGTATAGAGACCATGTGCTATCGCCTTAGCCGTTTTGATTGACCATTTAAATAAGGGTTTTGGTAAGAAATTCAAGCTTGCTTAAATAAAAGTTTTAAGCAGACAAACTCTAACAAATCGAGAATCAGAGCCTATGTGGGGTCATCGTATCTTATATCCTGCAAATATCTACCCCCTAGTCCTAAGGACAAGGTCTATAATGAGAGTATAAATTAAAACGGAAGAGTTATAGTGCGAATTGCTATCTCAGGAACTCATTCTCAAGGAAAATCAACTTTTGTTCGTGATTTCCTCAATAAATATCCCCACTACATTTTTGAAAATGAGCCTTATCGTGCAATTATGCATCAGCATGAAATTTTCTTTGGCGACCAACAGAAGATTGAACATATTGAATTGCAGTTAAATCATTGTTTATCCCGAGTAAAAAAGTATAAAGCGGGTGATTGTGTTATTTTTGATAGACCACCTTCTGATTATATTCCCTATTCAGATTATTCAGCAGTAAATGCGCAATCAGACATTAATAAAGCGTATATTGACTCTTTATTTCCACGAATAACACCTATATTAGCCCATTTGGATCTAATCGTTTTTGTCCCTATGTGCGAAGACTACCCCATGTGTTTAGAAGATGATGGTCATAGACCCATAGATGATTTTTATCGAATTTGGGTTGATGAGGCATTTAAAAAATTATATCGTGAAGACCTAGATCGTTTATTACCTAAAGAAAATGCTCCTCGAGTGGTTGAAATTACCGGACCTCGTGAGCTAAGAGTTGCATTATTAAAGCAAGCTATTCAACAAGCTATTTTGAGCTAGATAGTAATAAAAAAGCCTTCTCCAATAACTAAGGAGAAGGCTGCTATTTTAAAATAGAGTTAACGTGCAGTAATACCCCAGGGTGTACCTCCTGGTTGACTTTGCACCACACAAGTGCCAAGAATGTTGCCATTCATTGGGCAGACATATACTTCGTTTGTGTTGCTGGTAGTCAGATACATGTTGGTTCCATTCGGTTGAATAGAAAGCCCAATAAGACCATTGAAACTATTGCTACCATTTGCACTAAGGCAGGTTCCAAGGGAGCCGTTTGATTGAATTGGACAATACAATACGTTATTGGAGCCAGTTTGCGCAAAATACAGATAGGTACCTTTGGGATGAATAGTCAATGCGTTTGCATAATTTGCTGATGAATCTATTTCTAGGCAGTTTGATACAGATCCTGTAACTAAATTTATTGCGCAATAATAAATGTAATAACCCGCATTAGAAACATAGACATAACTTTGTTTTGGATGTATGGCTATTGCTTGCGGAAAAACTATACCTGTATTGTTAGCGATGCAATTGCTCAATGCCCCAGTGGTTCGGTTAATAGGACAGGTAATGAGTCCATTATTATAATCAGACACATAGGCAAAGCGATTATCATTACTAACTGTAATTCCTACTGGCTGGTAAAAACCATTACCTGTTGATTTGCAGTTAGTCAGCGCCCCTGTATTTACATTGATTGAACAATAAGATACTGACTGGCTGCCAGTGTTGGTAACATAAGCGATAGTGCCTGCCGGATTAACAGCAATATTTCCTGGTCCTGTAAACGGGAATGGAGCACCTGTTTGCGCATTACAAGGATTTAAGCTTAATGCAGTAACAACTGCTTGGTTTAAAAAGCATGAGCTTACTGTTGTTCCTGTGAAAGCAACCCGATTTGCGATAAAGACATAATCGTTTACATTTAAGGTTGCACTATTACTGGTTTGTGCCTTACGTGTGGCAGTAATTGTCGCACTTGCATTTCCCCCCGTACCGCCGCCACTGACAGCAAAAGCAGTACCATGCGAGTTAAACACTGATTTCGTAGGAAAAATAGCAACATTTGAGTTTGTTGAGCTCCAATTAACATACTTTGTAATGTCAAGCACCGCACCATTACTATAAACACCAACAGCTTTATAAGGGACAAAGCTACCGCCTAAAACAGTAGAAGAGCTTGGAGTAATAGTAATACTGCTTAAAGCAGGTTCAGTAACAGTGACATGGATTGGGCTGGTTAATTGCTTAGGCAAGCGGCCGTTATAGGTGACTTTTACAGTATCCGTTATGTTACCATTGTCAAGCGCATCAGCAATGCTCGGTGTCACTGAAACAACAAAATTACAAGAACCATGAGCCGGAACTGTTTGACAAGGGCGGCTCACTATGACTGATGACGAGTTTCCTGTGATGGATTGGCTAACGCCAATAGGAATACCAGTAAGGTTGGTAATAGTATAACTGTACGTTGAGGTATCTTCTCCCGCCACCATTGGTGAAGCTAAAGCCGGATAAGGGCCAGAGAGTCTTATTGGTTGACCCACATTGGCGTATGTCAGAGATAAGTTGCAACTTAACAATAAGCACAACGCCATCGTTTTCTTTTTTAAAAACATTATTATTAGCTCTTTTTAATAGTGGCATTAAACTGCGTATGTGAACTTAAATAGCAAATTATTGCTATCTAGCGCAAAAGAGGCTGCGCTTATTATGCTTTGTGCTGATTGTGAATAACGGCTTGCTGCAACATGCCCTAAAGGTGTGTATAAATATTCCATCGATACTTTAAAATGATCGCCGAATTTTTTATTTAAACCTACTCCTAGGTTATACGCTACATTCGAATTAGTATGGACAGGAAGTTGTATAGAGCTTATGGCAAATTCAGGAGCATTTGCTTGTTCTTGATAAGAAAGCTTGTTCCAAGCAGGGCCTACACCAAGAATGAGGTAACTTGCAATTCCGCGATATTGGACTAAACCAGGTTTAAAATCCAGCATGATACGAGAACTTTTAAAAGCTGCTTTAAATGATTGGTTCGCTGCACTTGGAGAGGAGTAATCCCATGCATCTCCCTTTATAGTGGTTTGAGTGTAGTAGTAATTAAGCTCGAGCATTAATGAGTTAAAATAAGTACGTCCAGCAAGCTCATCAACTAAAATAGGGTAACCAATGCCGGCTGTATATAAGGCATCAGTATTCACTCCTGAAACGACTTCTAGATTCGGGTCAGTAGTAGTGACATCCATCACCGGATTATTAGCATTTAGCCAAGTAGGTCCAACACCTACACTGAACTCTACTTGTTTAGGTCCTGGTGTTGCTACTGGCCCCATGGCTCCGGCAATGGCTTGAGGTAAATAGGAAAATAATACGGTCGATAGAACTAATCCGACAGAATTATGTCGCTTGAATTGAGGCATACCATCTCCTTGGTTGAAATATTATATTTAACTGCTTAATTATGCTTTGATTTATATAGTAAATTCAACAAAGTTTAGAAACAACAGTAAAATAATAGTGTGTAACGGACTTTTTATTCCATTTATGCGCACTATGTTTATTAAGGCTCTTTTAGGATGGTCACAAGATCTAATTTTCTAACTATTTAAAATAACCATTGGATAAATAATGAGCTAAACTATGATAGAGTCTAATAAGGAATTTCTATCATGAAATATGGAAATGCATCAAGATACCTAAACTTTATCATCGTATGTATTTTAACTATTGGCGCTTCTTCAGCTATAGCCTGCGATAGTTGTTCTTGCGGTAACGGTACATTCGGAACCTCACATTGTTGCATTAGTAATGGTGATTGCATAAGCGGCGATACCTGTCAAGCGGGCCTATGCGAGCCGGCAGGGCCACCTCATGAAAAAAATCTAGCTTAAATCGGTAAATAATGAGAGGCTAGCTTCATTTAAATGGATATAGGAATGAAGCTGGAAGAAGGATTTTTAGATTTTTTTATTTCACTT
>NZ_RZGQ01000148.1 GCF_003989735.1 Legionella sp. km772
TTGATTTTTTTGATGCAGTGTAATAATTTCGCTTTTTGGTCATTCTATTCCCCTCTTATATTAGAAGAATAGCTCTTAAAAATACCTTTTTTTCGTCTAAAAATCCGCGCCTATATCAAACAACTGAAAAAATTTCTTAAACTTCATTTTAAGTTCCTTATGTAATTGTAATTTAAAAATTATCGAAGCTATAACCTTCAAAAAATATTTTTAAGATTTTCTTGTATTTTATCAATTTGGGGATATACATGTTTTTTTCCTTTGCCTAGCCCCTCATATTCTCCCGCAGGACCATCATGATGATATTTATAAAAATAAAGTTCAGATTGACCCCTCTCATAAGCCGTTTTTTTCACATATTTAAATTGCCCTATCATTGCCCTTACTTGAGCCTCCATGCTCCACCTTTCTGCGGCAGTAAAATGATTATCACGCCATGTCTTATCAACAAATTGTCCCAACCCTGCAGCAGTACTTCCTGGGGCAGCAGCATAAGGATTAAAACCTGACTCATGCCGGACTATAGCTAAGAGGTGTGCCGTATCTCTTAAACTAAAATGTGCTTTTTTTGCAGCAGTTATCAGAGCGTCAATCGATTGTGTTTGTATCTTCAAGCTCACATCTCCTGCTCGAGGAGAACAAGGAGTGTCATATATATGAGAATCACTTCGCGCTTTATCAATAGGAGAGGTGTCTTTTGGATAATAAAGCTGTTTATAATCTATATTATATTTTCCATGATTCCTATTCATCGGCTCGTTCGCAAAGCAGGAATAGTAAAATTTAATTGCAGGTCCAATATTCGATCTATTTCGCTCAGGCTCAGGGTCCAAGTGTAGTAAATTCGCTATAGTAGGGGGTTCCTGCTGAGAATCTATAGGGCTGTAGGTCTTTTTTGCTTCACCCCAAAAACGATGTCTTGAGGCATATAACTCTTTTGATGTACTTTGCGTTATTTTTGAAGCTCGAACCAACTGTTCTTCTTTGCGAGCTGTTTCTGCTTTTTTATGGGGCTGTGGCGGAGGGGTTTGGGAGTTGTTATTGCGGGTTTGTGGTAAGGCTGCATTGCTCTTTTGGGTTTGGATAGGAGCGGATTTTTCAGGCGTGTACAGTTCGTTGATGCTGCCCAGTGGGTTTGGTTGTGCTTTTAGCGATTGCAAGAAATGGTGCTCTGATTCTGCTAGGGTTTCTTGGATTTCAGGGATCTGAGTTTGGTACTGAAAAGCTTTTTCAGCTTGTCGTGCTTGGAATTCGGCATGGCGTTGTTTTGCTTGGGCCGCTAGTTGATTGCCGATAAAAGTGCCTAGCGTATTGGCTGCTAAAATTTCTAAATCAAGCTCATTCCCTAGCGTTTTGTCGATGCCCAAGGAGGCTACTGAAGCGGAGGCGGTAGCTAGGGCTTCGTTGAATAGTGGAGGCGCTAGTTCTATTTGTTTTGCGCCTACATTGGCTAAAGTATTAGCAACACTGGCGACTAGCACCTTCCATTCAAAATGGCGTTGTTGGCCGGTGAGAAAGCTTAGGCCTTGAAGGGCTAGAGTGAATTCAATATTTTTTGTTGCTTCTTGCACGAGGTTTTTATATTTATTCCCATGTTTTATCAAATCCATACCAAGGCCTTTAGCCATTCCTGTTGATGCGGCAGCAAGGAGGGCATTTTGCCCGATAGCATTTAGAGATATTTTACTTTGATTTCCAAAGCCAATAGCCATTTCCTGTTGCACCAGACTGGATGCGGCTCCTGCTATCGCAAATCCAAGTGCCTCACCCATAAACTTACTTAAAAGACCGGTAAAGAGCCCGGCAAATTCGGGGGCAAAAGCCATGACAGCAGTGGAGGCCACCGCCTGGATAAGAATTTGCCAGAATTTTTTATGTGAACGATGCGGTACTATAGGTGGATGTACGTAGCGGGAAGGTATGGGCATGTTAGGATAGAGGCTGCCAATAATTGCAGCGGGGTTGTACATTGGATATTGGCCTGTCCAGTTATGCACATTGCTGTTGTTTATATTAGGTATGGTTAACACGAGTCCCGCGGGAGGACGATCTTCACTACTGAAGCCATTGGCCTCTGCTATCAAATCGGCAAAGCTTTCATTGCCATATATTCGCTCAGAAATGCTAGCAAAACTATCCTCTGTACCCACGGGAAAACTACCGGGTGTTGGTGGAGAGAAATGTTCGCCAATGGGGAGATGATCTAGGTCGAAATTAACATGGCTGGGTTTTGCTGCAAGCCCTTCTGGGATGGAACCAAAATAACCTAGAGGTTGGTCTGAGGTTGTATAGAAGTAATTTCCTTGGTCACTTCCTTGTTGTTTTTGCACAATACGATTTTTACTGTTGGTAATAAATGTTCTAGGCTTTTGGTTGGTACCTAATATTATTTCAGTATTACCATTAGGATCATAGCCCACTTTAACATCAGAATGGACAGTCTCTCCACCTAGGCGCTTGCGAGTCGCCTCTATTTGAGCCACTTTATCTTTGTCAAATTGGGCATAATGAGTAGTAAGCAGCTCATCGTAGCCATCGGTACCGCTGCTATTACGGACTTTAATAGTTTGTCTTTCCTGATTACCTAAAAGATTCAAAGCATAAGAGGTGGTAGAAATGCTCTTATCTGCCTCATTAATAAAGGTTTCTGCATCTAAACAGCTGTTATGATTGTAATGGCTGCGGTGTTGAGAAGTCTCAGTCGTCAAAAGGCTCCTACGCGGAACTTTACCATCGTACTCATATTTAGATATTTTATTCCCGGGTTTTGTTTTAATTTCTGATAATAAATTATTATCAAGATACAAAAGCTCCTTTAAAACCTCATTCCCTTCGCTATTCAGCGTTCGCTCCAATTTCTGTCTACCCGCCACATCGTAAATAAGTTGGTAGCCTTGTCCGGGAGTTATTTGAATACGATCATTCTTTTTTCTGCCTTTAGCAAGAGTTAGTTTATTGGCTCCATTATATAGGTACCAGTTTTCCTCGCCGAAAGGATCCCAATTCCCATTCCAGAAAATGGATGCAATCGTTGAGCGTCGATTGCCATTAGCATCCTGGGTGTATTTTACTAACATCTTGGTATCACGAACCTCGGATAACCAATCTAAATCATTCCATTTCATTACCACCGCTTGATAGAGATGGCCATCTTTACCAATAAAGCTTTCCCCTTGCTCGTCGATTTGCCAGATCGTAACGATATTGCGTGGTTAAAGGTAGGGCATTGTCTAAAATAGCAACTTCATGCGAAGCCTCATCATATTGAAACCTTAAATCTTGATTCGCCATAGCTTTAGTAGAACCATCAGGAAATAGCCTAAAGCCATGTTTGCCCCCACTACTGGTTATTTGAGTTATTTCTGTTGGGTAAAAAGAATTATTCTGATAGGTATAGACGGCTCCGCCTAAGTCCGTATGCGATATGGGATTTCCAAAATCATCTGTCTTCCATTTATTTTCACGTTGATCAGGAAATATTTCTCTAATTATCACGCCCCGGCGATCATACTCTTTGCGGGTTAAATGGGTCTCGCCTCCGGGCATATAGTGGTGAGTGGGCAACCTTAAGGGGTGAAGATAATCATAGCGCTCTACCTCTTGATTGCCATTGCTTACACTAAGGCGATCGCCCAAATCGTTATTGGCGAACTTAGTTTCCCAACCACACGCATCTTTTCTTGCAATATCTCGATTACAGCGGTCATGCTTATGGTAAATATTATGTTTTAAAGGATCGCTAATCGTGCTAGTCTGGCCAAAAATATCCGGTATAAATTGTTTAAAATTTCCATCGCCTAAAATTGTTTTTAATACTTTTCCATCATTATCCCGCTCGTGGTATGTCGTGTATCCATTAGGGTCGGTTAAAGCGATAGTATTATCGTTAAGATCATAGGCATAGCGAGTTTTAGGATTTATTGTTTCTTTTTGCCCCTTTTCATCCGTTATTTCAATAGCGGGCTCAATTTTTTGAAGCGCTTTATTACGCGCATTATATTGGGTTAATGTAGTAGCACCGAGCGTGTTGGTATTACTTACTAAGTTACCCCAACGATCGACACTTTGCCGACGGATTGGTTGCACGACATCTTGAAGTGAGTTAGCGCGACTCACTTTAGAAAGAGAGCCGCCATGGGTTACATCAAATTGCCCTACAGCCCAGCCCTCTATAATTTGTGGTGCCAGTTCAGAAAAATTAATCAGTTGGCCTTTGATATTTTTAGCTTTAAGACGGTATTGGTAGCTTCCTGGTGTAAGAGGTGCAGCAGAAATACTTAAAACATGGCCTGTATAGCGGACGTTTTTAAAGGGGCGCCAGTCAGGTCTTGATAAAGAATTGTCATTATATTGAAGTTGGATAGTTTTGGGGTCTATTCCTTCTGGAAGAGGATAAAAAATTAAAGTATAGGCATTTTCAAAGCTTATTGTGTCTCCTTCTTTATACTGCTTGATGGAATGAGTAAATGGTTTTGGCGAGGTAGGATAATTTACCTTAATTGCTGTAGCGCATGTTTTATTTTCAACGGCATGGCTAAGATGATTCTTAACGTCGTTGGAATCTAATAACAAAATCCAATCATTATTATACTGTACGAATATTTTTAATGACTTTAGATCGAAATCAGAAAATTTAGGTAGGGGAGGAATTAGATAACCCAAGGGAATAGGAATTAAATGCCCATTGTAAGGCATCTGCGAACTACGCCCTACTTCGTATTCAAAAAGATGATCGCCATAGGTTTTTTTAAAAACATAGGTATGAAAATTTAATTTAAATTGAATTTTAATGGGTTGGTTTTCTAAAAAACCCGGTAGTATCCATTTAAAATTGAGCGCTTGCCGCTCATGGTAGTGACGATATAAGAAATCAATAGTCGGTTTTATTTTTGAAACCAGCACTTTACTTAGGTTAATTTCCCGCACCATTAGATCTTTGCTGCGTGTATTCGCTGTATGGATATTCAGCTGACCGCAGGGATTAGGCTCAACCAGGGCTGATTTTAAAGAAACTAAATCATAGCTTGCAGCTGCGTTAACAGCAGAACTCGGACAACGAGAAGAGTTATTTATCCAAGAACTCAGGGCGATTATTTTTCCTTCACGCCCATCAGAAAAATGTTCTCTTAACGCATCAACTTTTGCTAGGCCAGAGCCCGGCTGTACGTATAGAAAACTAGAATTAAAAGATGTTGCACCGCTATTTGGATTTATTACTTCGGCAATAGTTCTTTCTGTATTGTTTGAATCAATTGTAAAAAGACGATTCTTTACCACCGTAACTGAGAAGCGGGAAAAAGATTTTGTGCCTGGATAGAAGCTATTATGCACCATATAAGAACGGCCTTGTGCTTTAGTACTCAGTACTAAGGAGCTATGTTCTGTTTTGTAATTAGCGATGATCGTTTCTTCTGAGGGATAATTATGATAAGTGTTCACAGCTCTAATTTCATGATGAAGATTACTTAGCTGTGGCGGTAGATTCTTCCATGTTGATATAATATAGGCATTGAATAGAGCTGGCACTAAAACCAGTTCTTGCGCTAATACAGTGGTAATATTATCAAGCCTGCTTCCTTTAGAAGAGACAGCACCTATCTTTAATGGCTTTGCTTCTAATAAAGAATAGTTCCTAAGCCAATGAAACTCATATTTACCTGATGGTTTATCACTTAAATCAACCAGCCAGCAATGAGCTTTATTGGTGCTACTCAAAGAAACTCGCCCTATTACCTTACCCCTTTGTCTTAATTCTATCCCTGAAACATTTGACAAATTTCCATAAACCATCAGGCGTTGTTCATCAATTTGCTGCCAAACGAGATTGGAGCTAGCCGTAATAGCTTTAGTGATAATAAAACTACTCCCTTCTGCACGGTAGGAGGGGTGGGCGTCTCTTTGCTTATTTTGAGGATCGCGATAATAAAAATCGATTTGATATTCATAGTCATCAGTAAACAGCATACTGACATCAACACCGCAACGTGACCCGATATTTTTTGTTTTTAAATTGTTCTTTTCTTTTTTACCACCCTTAGGCCAAAGACTCACCTCGGCTTCTAAACCAGCAATCTCAGGAAGAGGCCAAGTTAAGCTCACGCTACCAAAGCTTGGATAATTAGTTCCACTGCTGACCGCTAAGGGAAGAGGCTCAGGTGCATCTATAGGCAGGCTCTTAAAAGCAGGTAAGGCCTGCGCTTCGATTCGTCCTAAAAGATCTCTTTGTAATTCAACCCGTTGCAGTTGAGTGTAGTCCAAGTCGATAATCGCTTTCAGTTTACTGATTGAATTAATATCTTTTAAGGCACGCGTTCGTGAGCGTAAATTTAAGGTTTCATAGCCAGCCAGATTGCGTAAAGTAATAAGAGGGACACCATTTTGTTCATTAGTATTCCAAACCTCTCCCTGATTATCACGCAACCAATATAAGGGATAATAATCATCGCCATAGCCCTCTGCGATTTTTTCACCAAAGGCATTAGACCTGGTGGTGGTTTTAATGGTGGAGCCGGTTTCAATTGACTCAATACGTAAAATTTCAAGACCACGTTCATTATATTCACGTCTTGTTTGGTGTAAACGTCTGATTAATTTACCATCTCTCCAGCCTTTTACCCAAATCCAGTCTAAAGCCAATTTTTTTGTTTCCGTAAAACTTTGAGAATGAATTGCACCTTCGGGATCTACAGTAACAACTTGCAGCCCGCGAGTATTATAACCAGTAAGATAGGTCTGATCTTCAAGGCTTAGCGTGAGATAAGCCTGTTTTTCAAAAGGATTTTTATGATGAGTTAAGCGTGTGGGTTGGCCAAACGAATTATGGCCTAGGGTAATAACTGGAGTTGCATTACCTGTTGCTAATTTACGTGGCAGCTCTGTCTTTAACACAGGAAGGTTACGTGCATTAAATAAAGTAATTTTATGCGCACCATTAGGTACTATTTCTTTTTCTAATAACTCATGTTACGCACGGTCAATTTTAAGCTGCCATATTTTTAAGCTCCTGCCAAGCAATCTGGTTCGCTCTAAGAATCAATTTGTACTTAATAGCAAAGTGATTTAAATGAGTTTT
>NZ_RZGQ01000149.1 GCF_003989735.1 Legionella sp. km772
TTGATTTTTTTGATGCAGTGTAATAATTTCGCTTTTTGGTCATTCTATTCCCCTCTTATATTAGAAGAATAGCTCTTAAAAATACCTTTTTTTCGTCTAAAAATCCGCGCCTATATCAGTCCTCCTTCTTTCTCTATCCCACGGAAATCGAGATGTTTTAATTCATTTTTTGCTTTAACGGGCTGATTGGTAATAAAGACTTCTTTATTTTTTTCAAAAAGATCGCTACTTTTTCCATTGATTATTAAACTATATACCTTCCCTGCTGAGCTACCCGAATACGCCACGGTACGATCGAGGTCTAAAATAGCACGGACTCGATCACCCACAGCAACGATATTATAAGTGTTCAAAGAACCTAGATTGATCTTTTGGGTCCTCTGCTCAGGCTCTAAGCTCATTTTGGTGTTTACAAAATCAAATACTAGACGAGCAGGATTTTGGGTAATAAAACTTGCCGGTTGCTGTTTTAAGGGTTGTGAAAATTGAAAATCCAAACGCACCCGATCGTCAGGCAAGGGAAATACTTTTACCGAGACAAGAGAATTATCATTAGCAAATGCCATGCTAATGCTAGCACTGATCCATAATAAAATAGCGACTATCTTTCGCACCCTATACTCCTACTTGCCTGTATCTAAATGAATAGTGGTTATATGTTTTTCCCACGTTCCCGAATTTCTCGTCGTTTCTTCTAATTTAATTTCATTACTTTTAATAGAAATAATTCGTCCGTAATTAAGCCCCATATAATTGCCAACCTTCACCGGGACTACTTTCTTCTCCGGATCCCTAATCAAAGCCCAGAGCTGATTTCCTTCTTTTAAAATCCCAACAAACTTAAGTCCATCTAATGGATAGGCCTCTAAAGGTTGTTTTATTCGTTTTTGATCCGGAGCATACTGATCTGTTTTTCTAATCTCTATAGGTTTAAACGGACTACGTCTATTATCATTTTCTGGAAATCTAAAAACAGGCAGCGGAGCAAATTTTGGAATTGCTTCAATGGGCGCCCCCGGCCGGCTTTTTATATCATTAATGTAATTGATTAAATCACTATTATCTCCTGTACACGCAGTACATAAGAGTGTAATCACACTAATGAATACTGTATTTTTACCTAGTTTATTTCTCATTGTGAACGGTATCGATATATTTTAGCCGTGATATTCATCACTAATTCATCCTCTGAAACAGTTTTATTGTCTTTAGAAGATACCCCAGCAATACTAAATTCATGTAAAGTCACAATACGACTCATTTCAGCAACCCGACTTAGAAAGGTAGCTAATTGCATATAAGTACCAATTACGGTAATTTTTATGGGTAATTCGACATAAAAATCGTGCTTAACTTCGGCTTGGGGTGCAAATAATTCAAATTTTAATCCTGCTGCAACTCCGGTTTTGGAAATTTCCTCTAATAAACCTGGCATTTCATTTTTAGCAGGAAGTAATTTTAACATTGTCCCAAATCGTTCATTCATTAACTCTAATTGATTTCGATAAGCTTGAAGGTTAGCTGCTTGATGTTGTTTGGTTTCAAAATCAGCGCGTAAAGTAGCTTCTTGAGCCTGTAAAGTGTCTAATTGCTCAAAATTAGATTTAATTATCAGCCAATATCCTAATCCAATAATTAAAAATGCCACGCCCACCACAGATCCAAGCTTAATGGGTAAAGGCCATTGCCCAACATTTTCTAATGTTAACTCACTTAAATTTATGGAACTCATCTAATTAATCAGCCTAATCTTTAGGTTTTAATATAAAATTTAATGAAAATTCATTGTTAGCTGCTTGCTTGCTGTCATCCATTTTTTTAATTTCCGTTAATGCAGGAGCCTGTAACCAAGCATTATTTTCTATATTTCGCATCAGAATGGACACATTAGTGTTCGCTTCAGAATAACCCCATAAGGTAACTAAATCACTTTTTCGCTCCAATTTATACACATAAACTCCCGCAGGGATTATTTTGATCAACTCATCAAACAAATGCACCATTAAAGTCCGTGTAGATTGCAAATTTTGAATAATAGCCATTCGGGCAATTAAACTTAACCTGATTTGCTTTAAGTTTTTTATTTCTTTTATTTGCTCATCTAAAATATTTATTTCTTTCTGTAGCATTTGATTGCGCGTCGTTTGATTATCAATAAGATAAGTCGCATAGGAGTTAATTAAAAATACAATAAAGCAAGCCACTACCACGCCGCTTAACAGCATAGAGGTAAAAATCTTTTTTTCTTGCTCGCGTTGTTTCTCTCGCCAGGGTAAGAGGTTAATTTCAGTCATAATTAGTCGATATTCCTTAATGCTAACCCACAAGCCACCATTAATGATGGAGCGTCCTCATTTAAAGATTGTGCATTAATATTTTTACTAAATGACATAGTAGACAAGGGATTGACTACTGTTGTCGGAACATTAAGTTGCTCTTGAATCAAATGGGCTAAGCCAGTTTGCCGAGCGACGCCTCCGGCTAATAAAATATGGTCGACAAAACTATGTTGGCTTGTAGAATAAAAAAACTGCAAGGTGCGTTTAATCTGCAAGAGTACCATTTCTTTAAAGGGCTCTAGAACCTCGGTTTCATAATCGGCAGGCAATTGGTTTTCATTTTTTGCAACCAAGGCCTGTTCGATAGTCATCTTATAATGTTCTGCTATTGATTCAATTAATTGCATTCCACCAAATTTCTCTTCTCTTGAAAAGATAAGTTTCATGTTGTTCAATACAAATAGATGAGTATAATTGGCTCCGATATCGATAATAGGAACTATTTTATCTTGTCCACCAGCAGGCAAATCCTTAGAAAATAACTGCGCCACCCGCTCTACGGCGTAAGATTCGACGTCGACAACTTTTGCTTCTAAACCAGCTCGAGTTATTGCCTCCACCCTACTGTTCACATTTTCCGCTCGAGAAGCAACAATTAAAATATCTAATAAAGCCGAATTTTTACTGGAATGCCCTTGAATTTCAAAATCTAAATTGATTTCATCAATAGGATAAGGAATGTATTTATCCGCTTCAATGACCACTAACTCTTCCATTTCTTGATCACTTAAGCCATCATTAATTTGAACTACTTTGCTGATAACTGCTGAATCCGGGACGGCTACTGCTGCATGTTTGGCACTTAATTTAGATTTTAGAATAAGTCTTTTAATACAATCCGCTACCGCATCGATATCTTTGATAACATTACCATCAAGTGCGTTAGCTGGAAGGGACTCATGGCCATATCCTTCAACGCAAAGTGAATCCCTAGAACCTGATATTTCTAATATTTTGACTGCAAAGGAACTAATATCTATTCCTAAAATGGAGCGATGCTTAGGTTTAAACAATTTCAGCACTTAATTCCCTCTCCCTGAGTCCAAATAACCTAAACGAAATTTAATCAAAATAGCTAATATTATTAAAGATGTTAACGTATGCGTCTTAAAATTGGAATCTTCTCCACCTTAATTCCTATCTTTTAACTCTTTTTTCTTTCTCTCTAGTCACCAGCTGACAAAAAGATGTCTTTTTATATCCTATACTGATTAATATGGGGACATTGATAGTGACGTTATTATGCCTTTTGTCAAATTTAATCAAGCCAAGCAAATAGAATACATGAAGCTTTTACATAAAAAAGCGCTTGAACAGGCTAAGCTTCAAGACCCCCCTTTATTTGATCCACAAGGTCGGTTATTAGTTGAAGTAAGCTTATCTCGATCTCAATTAAAAAAAATCGGCTTATGGAAAGAAGGCAAAGAGCTCGCCCAAAAAACCATTGTCGTTAGTTTGGATGTTCATGCAGATCCCGACTTATCACAAAAGTTTTATAGCCGCGTAAGTGATGCATTAACCAATGCGTTAAGCGAAACCGGACTTCAGAAAAAACTAACCAAGGCCAAGCAACTACCTTTTAATACTGAAAAGGCTATCGAAGCTTTAGAAAAACTACCTAAAGGCAGCGTTATTTCTCTGCAACAAGAATATAGCCATCATTTACAATTGGTTACCCAGGTCTATCAGAAAAGTGTCCCTGAACTTGAAGGTCAAAATTTGTCACCAGCCTTAGAAAAGGCTTTAATAAAAACAAACAAATTAATCATGCGCCATTATGCCCTTGCTATAGCGCAAGCCTATAAAGAGGGTAACATTGATTTAGAAAAATTAAATAAAGAGCTTGATAAAGCAAGAAAAGAAATCGCCAATTCTGCACATAGAATCCTACGTGATGAAATCCGCAAAGAGACCGGGGTTGCACTCACAGAAGACTCCTTGCTAAAAAAAGAAGTCGATGCGGAAGTAGCAAAACAAAAGCTAGCACATCCCAAAAAGGAACCTGATGTAAAAAAAATAAGAAACAAACTGCTCACCAAAATTGCTGAAGATACTGTAGCATCTCCACATGATCTTCTTCACATTGATACAAGGCTAGGAAACGCTGTCTGGATTGAAGGCTCACAAGTAACCGCCCATGACCGCCATATCCAAAAGCCGGGCGACGAACTGGCTACCCGCCAAATTATTAGACATCAGATCAAAGATGGCTTGATTATAGCTTACCCAACTTCGCGAGTACAAATTAGAGTTCCTTCTCTAGATGCCAAGAGTGATGCATCCGAAGTTGAACACATGGAAGACGTACAGAATAAAATTAGCCATATTAATGAGCGCTATTTTGATAAAAGAGTGCCAAAGCCCGACTTTTTTGTTTATAACTTATACACTTCATTAGAACATACTCTGGATGATGCATTTAAAGACAATCTACAGACTCAGGGTGCAAGGCAGATCCTGCAAGGGGTCCATCTTTATAATGCCCGCGCTGTAGAAGAAGGCAACCCCTTATGTTTAGTACAAAATATTCCGATAAATGGGTTTGGTAGTACCCTAGGTTACGGTATAGGAAGCAGCAAGCTTGTGACCGAGGCAACATTAATGACTGAAATCGCATTAATGCATAGCTTATTAGGTATCGACCATCCTCTAGTTCAAAATATTAATCAGCACTACAAGTTATTTTTAGCCCAAAATGAACTATATCTACAAGAATGCAGAGTAAATGCTACAGAGCCTGATCCGGAGAAGTCTTTTTTTTCTCAGTCTGAATATGGTAGAGAAGCCATAAGAATAATTCAGGACGAAATTAAAGCTGCCTGGAAAAAAGATAAAACAGCTCCGCCCCAACCTGAACTTCATGCTGATAAAATAAGAGAAAATGCTAAAGCTTATTTAAGATATATTGTTGCCAACAACCTTCATCATACCGATGAATATTCAAAACTAACCCAAACCTTATCTGTATTTATTGAAGAACATTCCATTGGTGGTTGTAAGAGTGCTAATGAGCGGGCTCAGGCCATTAATGGTAGAGTCCTGATGCTAGATTCCTTATTAATTGCCGATCCGAATGCCCCCCATAAAGATGAACGACATGCCTTAATGCAAGCCCTTGCAAAACCTAACGATCCGAAAGGTTTGAAGGCCGCCTTAGATGGTGCCTACAACGTTTTAGGGCTTCAATCAGCCGCAGCCTTAATTAGTTTTATGGATCAAGGCGCGGCAGCCAAGGGACTAGCTCGCCTTGATATTCAATTGGATAAGCAATACATAGTACAAGGTTTTAATGGTAATTATTTTGAAGAATCGAGCCTAACTAATTTAAAGCAAAACAAAGCGGGTGCCATGCAAGCTCATAAGGGCTTAGCAGAAAAAATGATGTCGGCTTGTGACGATAGTCAGTCTGAGAAGCTTCCTCTGCCCCAAGGGATCATGCAGAAGGTGGAAAAAGATTTAGAAAAACAATTAGGTAACTACTCAAGCTATGGTAAAGCATTTGGTGCTTCCCAAACTGGACAAGCCTTTGTGAATGCTCGTCTTGATGAGGGGGCTCGTAAACACTTATATGAGGGAATAGAAGCCTATCAAAATCGCCACTTTGCCCTTATGGTTGATTATTGTAACAAATTCAAACTGCCTATTCCCGATGACTCCCCCGATTTTTTCCGTAAACAATTTATAGAATTCTGTGCAAGAAAAGATTTTACAGATTTCGCCGGCGATAAAGGGAAGAGAAAGACAAAACCCGAAACTGCTACTCAATCCTTAGAAGAGTTATTTGGCAAGCAAGGGGCAGCTTTATATAAATTAGCCCTGGCTGAAGAACGTCATACCAAGGAATACATGAATGCGGTATTTCAAGAATCAACCTCTCACAGTGAGGGCAATAAATGGTCAACCCGTCCTGTCATCATTGTAGCCGGACCCTCTGCTTGTGGAAAATCAACGGCAGCTAATGCAGCAATTGAACAAGCGAAATCAGCACTTCCCACCGACCCTGAGGATTTTAGTGGCAATGACATTGTTGCTGCTGATGGGGGGGTTGCCCGTGAAGTCTCACAGATGCGCAAATTAGCAATTCAACTCGCAGTTGAGCATGGTTACAGTGGAATTAACGATCTCCACAATAAAAGTAATGTCTTAGGCGATGTAAAAGATTGTATTTTAGAAGCTGCTTATGCAACTGACAATCTGGGGGTTGTTATCCCTGAAACCTTTAGTCACGCAAAAACATCTACCTCAATGTTTGCACGTATCGACCAATTAAAAAATACCACCCCAATTTGGATCCGAGTAACAGGCGAAAATAAATCTATTTTTAGTGCCCTACTCGATAAAATTACCACTAGCTTCCGTGAGGTTGTTGCTTATATGGGCTCGCGAAGGGCATTTAAAACTTCTGGATTTAAAGATGAAAAACCCGAGGATGAACGAGAGGACACCCGCTATGATTTGAATATTTCCAAAGATGAGATCCCAGAGTCTAAAGCTTATGGGGGATTTTTATCTTTTATGGGAGGATGGTTTGGCTCATGGAAAGCTGAGCAAAACTTTAAGAAACATTATCAAGATGGCATTACCTTCACCCTCGTTAATGACTCATGTTACGCACATAAACTTGTAGTTTGACTAAAAAGCATTAGAATTCCGCCCTTAATTTTAGGGAGGGAATTAAATGGATATGCTTGATCTTTATAGTGATTATTTGATTT
>NZ_RZGQ01000015.1 GCF_003989735.1 Legionella sp. km772
AAACTCATTTAAATCACTTTGCTATTAAGTACAAATTGATTCTTAGAGCGAACCAGATTGCTTGGCAGGAGCTTAAAAATATGGCAGCTTAAAATTGACCGTGCGTAACATGAGTTAATAAGGAAGATACTAGGGGTGTATTATTACCACCAGGAACATATAAACCTACACGTTGAATAGGTTTATAACGAGTTGTAATCGAAATTCCAGGGGCAGTATTTAAAGTATTCTCTTCGGGTATGGCTGCTTTATGGTAGTAAGCTATGGTTTTTATGGCTTGTTCAATTGCAGCTAAAGAGTACGAGTTGATAGAAGCCTTTTTGATTTTGTCGGGCGCTACTTGTAGCTTTTTTAATGTACATTGGTCAAATTCTTTGGTTAATGTAAATAAGGCCTTATCCCCTTGGGTTTTAACTTGTTTAATAATATCAAGAACAGCTTTTTTAATTGAAGATTTTTGAACAGGGCGGTATAAACATTCCTTTTGCTCAAGTGCTGATAATGATTGCCAATTAATTATAAATAACATCTCTTACTCCAACATCTTTTCGATAGGTAAAACCAAAATTGAACTTGCTCCAAGCTCTTGAATTTTTTCCAAGGTGCTCCAAAATACGCCTTCACTAGAAACCACATGTACGGCCACTTTGTCTTTAGTTTCGGGCAGGGGGAGTATAGTCGGTGACTCCGCGCCCGGAAGTTGCATGGCAATAGCATGTAAGGCCTGGACAGGAGCATGAAACACAATATATTTACGCTCTTGAGCTTGCTGTACGGCTTGGATACGCCGCATGAGCATGTTAAATAACTGCTCTTGTTCTAAATTAAAGACTTTCTTAGCTTGGATAAAAATGGCTTGGCTCTCTAATAAGACATCCACTTCTTTGAGCTTGTTGTCTTCTAAAGTTTGTCCGCTGGAAACTAAGTCACAAATGGCATCGGCCATGCCCATTCGAGGAGCAACTTCAACAGACCCCGCGAGGATGAGGCTCTCAGCAAGAATCTTATATTTTTTAAGATATTGATTTAAAAGCTGCGGATAACTGGTGGCAATCCGTTTTCCTTCTAAACTACCCGGGCCTTGATAATCAAAGTGCTCAGGAACAGCGAGCGATAAACGGCAAGAGCAAGAGCCTAGGGAGAACATCTTAGTGTATTGTTTATGAGGATGGGCTAAGGCAGCCTCTAATAAAACATTTTCACCTACTAGACCGCCGTCACATAATTTATCAAAAACAAGGGTTGGAATGTCATCATCGCGGACAAAGAGTAAATCTATAGGGAAATTGTCAACATGAGTTAATAGGGCATTGTGCTTGATGCGAAATTTTAAGCCACAACGTTGTAAAAGGGTAAGAGATTCTTCTGATAAACGACCTTTTTTTTGTAATGCTAAACGTAAACGACTACTCACAGCTGTTCCTTCCTATCGGCAATTAAATTGTAACCCCCTGTGCCAAAACTTAAGCAGCGGGCAACACGGGTAATGGTGGTAACACTTACACCCGTTTGATCATGAATACTACGGTAAGGAATGCCTTGACGTAGCAAAGGAATGACTTGCCAGCGATCAGACATCGATTCGAGCTCGGCTGGGGTGCATAAGTCAGTAAAAAATTGCAGCGCTTCTTGCTCATTAGTTAATAGGCTAATCGAATGCATTAAGTCTGATAAAGCTGAATGATTTAAATGAGTATGTGATTTCATGATAATGTATTAATGTGTTGTTATGATGTAACAAAGCATATTATCAAATTATGCAACTGTCAATAGTGATTATCCGTGAATTTTTTGCAGAAATAGTGTAGGATATTGGTAGTGCATTTCAGTGAGTCTTCGCTATGAAACTACTTACTCGCGATATATCCTTAACCCTTATCGTTAAGCTGTTGTTGCTCTTTTTATTATGGTGGTTTTGTGTCCGGACAATGCATCCTACGCTTGAAACAAAAGAGGCTTGGCTCCTAGGATCCAAAAAACAAGCGCTTTCTTCCCAACCAATAAAAGGTGATATTAATGATTCCAGCAAGTGAAGTGGTTGATCTTTCCCGTTTACAATTTGCGTTAACCGCACTCTACCATTTTCTCTTTGTGCCGTTGACCTTAGGTTTTTCGGTCATGCTTGCCATTATGGAAACAGTCTATGTCATGACCGGGCGCGAAATATGGAAAAAAATGGTCAAGTATTGGGGTGTTCTCTTTGGAATTAACTTTGTATTAGGAGTGGCCACAGGCCTCACCATGGAATTCCAGTTTGGCACCAATTGGGCTTATTACTCTCACTATGTCGGCGACGTATTTGGGGCGCCCTTGGCTATTGAAGGGATGATGGCTTTCTTTTTAGAAGCAACTTTCGTCGGGTTATTTTTCTTTGGCTGGAATAAACTATCAAAATTTAAACATATGGTTTGTACCTGGCTATTGGCTTTAGGCACGAATCTATCAGCCTTGTGGATTTTAATTGCTAATGGTTGGATGCAAAACCCCGTTGGGGCTTATTTTGACTATAAAACAATGCGTATGGAGGTAGAAAGCTTCTACGACATTATGTTTAATCCCGTGGCGCAAGCGAAGTTTGTACATACCATAAGTGCAGGTTATGTTACTGGGGCGATGTTTATTTTATCTATCAGTGCTTATTTTCTTTTACGGGGTCGTAATAAAGAATTTGCTAAACGCTCGATGACTGTTGCGGTATCTTTTGGCCTAGCCTCTGCTTTATCGGTGGTGGTATTAGGTGATGAAAGCGGTTATGTGGCTAATGCCAACCAAAAAATGAAGCTTGCTACTATGGAAGCGATGTGGCATACCGAAAAAGCACCCGCTAGCATTACGGTTTTTGGTATTCCTGATGAGAAAAATTTAACGACCAAATACGCAATTGATATCCCTTATGTTTTAGGGATTATAGCTACGCGCTCTTTTAATACCCAGTTAGAGGGTATTGTCGAGTTAATAGAGCAAGGCAAGCTAAAAATTAAAGATGGAATGTTGGCCTATCAAGCTTTGCTTGCTTTGCAAAAAAATCCTAATGATGAGGAAGCAAAAGCCTTATTAGACGCTCATAAAAATAGCTTAGGCTACGCTCTTTTATTGAAGAAATACACTGAAAATGTGACTGATGCTACTGAAGAGCAAATTAATTTAGCTGCTAATGATTTAAAACCTAAAGTCTTACCCATGTTTTTTGCATTTCGTATCATGGTGGCTTGTGGCTTGTACTTTATTTTATTATTTGCTACAGGATTTTATTTATCAGCGCGGCATAAATTACACTATGCTCGATGGTACCACCGGATTGCATTTTATTCCTTACCTCTTCCCTGGATAGCTGCTGAACTAGGATGGGTTGTTGCGGAATATGGCCGTCAACCTTGGGTAGTACAAGGAATTTTACCTACCTTTATGGGGGCGTCCTCATTGAGTTCTAGCCAAGTAATAACCTCTATTACCGGATTTGTATTGTTTTATACTATTCTGGCTGTGGTTGAGCTTTATTTGATGGTCAAATACATCCGCCTAGGCCCTGACGGAATGCACGCGCACTAATTGAGGAGAGGATTATGCCTTTAGATTATGAAACATTAAGAGTCATTTGGTGGTTGTTAATTGGTATTCTATTGATTGGTTTTGCTATTATGGATGGCTTTGATCTGGGCGTTGCTATGTGGCTACCATGGCTTGGCAAAACCGATATGGAACGTCGGGTGTTAATCAATAGTATTGCTCCTACCTGGGAGGGTAATCAGGTTTGGTTCATTCTTGGGGGTGGTGCTATTTTTGCAGCATGGCCTGATTTATATGCTTTATCGTTTTCAGGTTTTTATTTGGCCATGCTTTTGATACTTTTAGCGCTTATCTTAAGGCCAGTGGGTTTTAAGTACCGCTCAAAGCTTGAGAACCCAACCTGGCGCAGTATGTGGGATTGGGCTTTATTTATTGGCGGCTTTGTCCCTGCCTTAATTTTTGGGGTTGCTGTAGGTAACGTCATTCAAGGCGTACCCTTTTACTTTGATGATAGCTTACGACTCTTTTATACGGGTAGCTTTGTTGAACTGCTAAATCCCTTTGCTCTGGGTTGTGGCTTATTATCCGTGCTAATGCTAGCCATGCATGGTGCTTTTTTTATTCAAGTTAAGACTGAAGGGTTATTACAAGAAAGAGCACGGAAAGTAGCGCGTATAACTGCGCTCCTCGTGGTGGTATTTTTTCTAGCCTTAGGTTTTTGGACTTACACTGGAGTTAATGGTTACGTCTTACAAGGTTTAGTTCCACACGATGGCCCATCCAACCCCTTATACAAACAAGCAATAGTTCAAGCAGGGGCCTGGTTTGCCAATTATAAAGCCTATCCTCTTAGCATAGCAGTGCCTGTACTGAGTATTGTTGCCGCTTTATTCGCTATAATAGTCGCCCGAAAATCCGTATTGGCCTTTGTCTTGAGTGCCATAAGCGTAGGTTGCTTAATTGCAACTGTAGGTGTCAGTATGTTTCCTTTTATTCTGCCATCTTCTACCGATCCAAGGTTCAGCTTGCTGGTCTGGGATAGTTCTTCAAGTCAGCTCACTTTATTTATTATGCTGATAGTCACTATAATTTTCCTCCCGATTATCCTTGCTTACACAGCATGGGTCTATAGAGTATTAAGAGGAAAAGTCACTGAAAACACTGTTACTAACAGTGACTCAGCCTATTAACTGTGTTTCATTAAGGAGAAAATCATGTGGTATTTTTCTTGGATTTTAGGCACAGGATTAGCCTGTTTTTTTGCTATATTAAATGCAATGTGGCTGGAGTTGCGTGATACCGATACAACAAACCTTGACTCTAAACTTTAACGCGAGTGAGCTTCTAAGCTACGAAAAGCGTCATTGCGAACCCTGGCGAAGCCATCTAGCTAATAGCTGGTAAAACTCCAGCTCTGGTTTGCAATGACGTCCTGTGAGCAATACTAGCTACTTTAAGATTTGATAACTCTAAATTGATAATTATTAAAAAAGTGGATGTTCGTTCCATAGTTGAGCTAGTCCCTCTTTATAGCTAGGGTATTTCAAGGCAACCTTGAGTTCCTCTTTTATTTTTAAATTAGAAACCCGGCGATTACTGCTGTAAAACTCCTGTTCCATTAGCGATAAAGGGGTTTCGGAAAATAAAATTAGAGGTAGCTGTTCTCGGTTGAGAAGGGAGCAGGCATATTGATCGACAACATGGACGGGTGCTGGCTCATCATCTGAAACATTATAAATGGCTAAGGGGGAAGGTGAGTTTATAGAGGCGAGAAGGGTCGAGGCGATATCATCAACATGAATACGACAAAAGACTTGTCCTTCTTTAAAGATACTGTATTTTTTACCTTGTATTATACGCTCAATGGCGTTTCTACCTGGACCATAGATACCTGAGAGTCTAAAAATCTGTAGTGGCAACTGATTTTCCTCAGCAAAACAAAGCCACGCCTTCTCTGCTGCTAAACGAGCCATGCCGCTCGCGGTATGCGGTCTACACTCAGTTCTTTCATTAACCCACTCTCCTTGATGATCACCATAGACACCAGTGGATGAAAGATAAGCTAACCATTGAATGTGGGAAGCGTATTTTTTAAGTAATTCGCCGTACTTGACTAAGACTAAGTCACCTACGTTATTAATTGGCGGAATGGAAACCAACACATGAGTTGCTTGGCTTAAATGTTTTTCCATCTCTGGGGAATTGAAGTCAATCAACTCTATCGGAGGTTTAATTTTGGGCTGCGCATCGGGATTGCGGGAGGTGCCCACCACCCTAAAATTTTGTGCAAGTAGTTTAAATGCAAGCGTTTTAGCGCTATAACCTAAGCCCAAAATTAACAAATAAGGATTCATCGTTTGTCCGCTCTTTTCTGGTCAAGCCTTAGTAACTAGCGCAATACTTTTGTGCATTCGACAATGAGTCGTCCTTATCATCTATGAGCCCATCCTGTGCGCTTAAAAAGCCTTTAGCATCTGGGTCGCGCATAAACAGTGCAACGATAAAAACAAAGGCACATAAGACCGTTACATACCAATAAAAACTAGACTCCATACCTAAGGATTTAAATTTTAACGCTACGAATTCGGCTGAGCCGCCAAAAATAGCATTGCCCAGTGCATAGGAAAGACCTACGCCTAAAGCCCGTACTTCAGTTGGAAAAAATTCAGCTTTTATCAAGCCGCTGATCGAAGTATAAAAACTGATGAGTATTAAAGCGGTCAACACTAAAGCAAAAGCTGCATAAGGATTATTCACTCCTGCTAGAGTATACATAATGGGTATTGTGCTTAGCGTTGTTAGCGCGCCAAAATAAATCATTGAAGCTCTCCGGCCGATTTTATCGGATAGAGCGCCAAATAAGGGTTGTAATAACATAAAAACAAAAAGAGCACTGGTCATAATAATACTTGCGGTTTTAGCTTCTAGACCTACCGTATTGACTAAATATTTTTGCATGTAGGTCGTATAAGTATAAAACACTAAAGAACCACCCGCTGTAAAGCTAATTACAGTTAAAAAGGCAACTTTATGTTTCATTAAAGTACTCATAGTGCCAGCATTTTTATTATTTAATGTTTTAGAAGAAGCTGTTTCCTTTAATGATTTTCGCAAGAAGAGGGCAATAACAGCGGCAAAGGCACCTAACACAAAAGGTATTCGCCAACCCCAGCTGTATAATTGCTCCGTTGATAACCAGGATTGCAATATCACTAAAGTTAGAACTGCTATTAATTGCCCTCCAATTAGGGTTACGTATTGAAAAGAAGCAAAAAATCCGCGCCGTCCCTTTAGAGCCACTTCACTCATATAAGTTGCACTGGTACCGTATTCACCACCAACAGATAAGCCTTGGAGCAGGCGAGCTATTAATAACAGAACTGGTGCAGTGGTACCAATCGATTGATAAGTGGGGAGGCAGGCTATCATTAAGGAACCTAAACACATCATCATCACTGAGGTGATCATTGATGCTTTTCTCCCTTTCTTATCGGCCAACCGTCCAAAAAACCAGCCTCCAATGGGACGCATGAAAAAACCCACCGCAAAAACACCGGCGGTATTTAATAATTGAGTAGTGGGATCTGTACTGGGGAAAAACGCAGGTGCAAAATAAATGGCGCAAAAAGAGTAAATATAAAAATCAAACCATTCGACTAAATTTCCTGAAGAAGCCCCCATAATCGCCATAACTTGTTTTCTATTATCTTCCTGCATAGATTTTTTCTCTTCTAACATCGACTCAAATCCTATATCTCATTGGTTTTAGTACTCTTAGCACCGTCCAAGAATATTGTGGTTTTTGATTATGCTACGAGCTCTTTATTTTTGTAAATAGAATAATAAAAAAGACTAGATTTGATGGGGTAAATTGGAAAATAATTACTACTTGTCCCGCGGGGCAAGTAGTAAATAGCAAGTTAGGAACGTAAAAACGCAGTTAAGTCATCCTCTTTGGAATCATCAATAGTGAAACGATCGACATTTTGGGGTTTAAAGCCATTAATTAAGGTAACCAAAGGACGAGTAAATAAACTAATCATTGATTTAATGTAACTGGCCACGCTTAACACAAAAGCCGTGCCTGCTAATAATAGGTTCGCCGTGGCTTTATCAAGATGCTTTTCCTGATCACATTGCTGAAAACCAAATTTAATGGCTAGCGCTTGTATAGCTTCCCAGATAGCGGCTGCAGTTAAACCAAGGGAAGCTAATCCTGCTAAAGCGGGGAGGGCTGTAGCCCCTACAACTTCGTCGAAATAATCATAACCATCATAAAGTGCGTCAAAGAGATATAAATGTTTTATTGCTTCATTAGATACTTGTCCTAATAAACTGTAGGGCCTACTTATAGCTAAATGTTGTAACTCCTCCCAATTATTAATAGGGAAGGTTTTATATAATTTTACAAAAAGCGAATTCAAATGATCGTCATAATTTTGAAAAAAATTTTTCTTAGGATCCGGTTTGGGTTGGTTTTTGAAGGTTCGTTTAGAAAAAAAATTCGGCACATCTATCTCCCTCATGATTAAAGAGTACAAATTGTAATCAATTTCTTGCAATAAAAAAAGATCTTAATCGGTATTTATAGAAGTAAACGCAGTTTCCTTGTAAAATCCTCTTTTTGACCTAATTGATACAGAGATACTGATGTTAGAAGTGAATCAGATAAATCTAAGTTTAACTGACCTTGATAAGCGTATCGCATCGCTTCGGGGGTACCTTTGACTTTGACAGCAAAAGCGAACGATTAGAAGAAGTTACACGAGAGCTAGAATCATCCAGCATTTGGGAAAATCCCGAGTTGGCACAGGCCTTAGGTCGTGAACGAACTCAATTAGAAGCTATCGTGCACAACCTAACCCAATTACAACAAGCTATTGTTGATTTAACAGAGTTATTTGAGTTAGCCCGTGAAGAGTCTGATGAACAAACTATCAATGAAATTAGCGAAGAGCTAAAGTCAATTGAACAACAAGTAGCTGGATTAGAGTTTCGGCGTATGTTTTCAGGTAAAATGGATACCTGTAATGCCTATTTAGATATTCAATCGGGTTCAGGCGGTACGGAAGCCCAGGATTGGGCTGAGATGATTTTACGGATGTTCCTGCGTTGGGGAGAGCAACACGGCTTTCAAACGGAACTCATTGAATGCTCACCTGGTGAAGTAGCCGGTATCAAAAGCGCGACTATCCATTTTGTCGGAGAATATGCTTTTGGTTGGCTGCGGACTGAAACAGGGGTTCATCGTCTGGTTCGCAAATCTCCTTTTGATTCGGGTAATCGTCGTCATACTTCTTTTGCTGCGGTTTTTGTATCACCAGAAATTGATGATGATATTGAGATTGAAATAAATCCTGCTGATTTACGAATTGATACTTACAGAGCCTCCGGCGCAGGGGGCCAGCATGTCAACAGAACGGATTCAGCAGTTCGTATTACCCATATGCCTTCAGGTATTGTGGTTCAGTGCCAAAATGATCGCAGCCAACATAAAAACAAAGATCAGGCCATGAAGCAATTACGAGCAAAATTATACGAATTGGAAATGCAAAAGAAAAATGCAGAACAGCAAGCATTAGAGGCCAGTAAATCTGATATAGGGTGGGGATCGCAAATTCGCTCCTATGTTTTAGATCAATCACGGGTGAAAGATTTACGTACAGGCGTTGAAACCAGTAATACTCAAGCAGTATTAGATGGCGCATTGGATCAATTTATAGAAGCCAGTTTAAAGGCAGGAGTTGGGGTAGAATGACAGAAGAACAATTGGATGAAAGTGAAGTATATCTTATCCGTAAACAAAAATTAGCTGATTTGCGTACGCAAGGTTTTGATTTTCCGAATACTTTTCGTAGAGAGCATTTAGCCTCAGATTTATTAAAATCCTATGCTGATATTGAAAAAGAAGAATTGGCTTCCCAAAAAATTAAAGTTGAGGTTGCAGGACGGATCGTTTTACGTAGGATTATGGGTAAAGCAAGCTTTTTTCATATTCAAGACGTTTCCGGACGTATTCAAATTTATATTCGAGCTAATGATTTACCTGAGATTTATGAGCAGTTTAAACATTGGGATTTAGGGGATATAGTGGGGGTGAAAGGCGAGCTCTTCCTCACTAACACGGGAGAACTTACCGTTAATGCAGAATATGTCGAGCTCCTAACTAAATCATTACGTCCTTTACCGGATAAATTCCATGGTTTAGCTGATCAGGAAATGAAATACCGCAAGCGCTATGTCGATCTTATTGCCAATGAAGAGAGTCGAAAAACCTTTTTGATTCGTTCTCGTTTAATTCAAGCTATTCGTCAATTTATGGACAAGCATGCTTACCTGGAAGTAGAAACGCCGATGATGCACCCTATCCCTGGTGGTGCGGTTGCACGGCCTTTTATAACCCATCATAATACCTTAGATATGCAATTATTTTTAAGAATTGCACCTGAACTTTATTTAAAGCGCTTAGTGGTTGGTGGCTTTGAGCGGGTCTACGAAATTAACCGAAATTTCCGTAATGAAGGCATTTCTACTCGCCACAATCCTGAATTTACCATGTTGGAGTTTTATCAAGCTTACGCAGATTATAAAGATTTAATGAATTTTACTGAACATTTATTACGCCATTTATGTGATACTGTATTAGGTACCCAACAGGTCGAATATCAAGGCGCTACTATTAATTTTAGTAAACCCTTTGCCAGGATGAGCGTAAAAGAAGCTTTATTAAAACATCATGAAGGCCTAACAGCACAACAATTAGAGTCTATTCAGTCATGTCGTGCCTTCCTTGAATCCTTATCATTACCTTATAAGCCTAGTGATGGCTTAGGAAAATTACAAATGATAGCCTTTGAGGAAACCGTAGAGCATCAATTAATCCAGCCTACATTTATTACCGGTTATCCTACTGAAATTTCACCTTTAGCTCGTCGTAGTAACCATAATCCTGAGGAAACTGATCGGTTTGAATTCTTTATAACGGGTCGAGAAATTGCCAATGGTTTTTCTGAATTAAATGATGCAGAAGATCAAGCGGATCGTTTTCATAAGCAGGTTGCAGAAAAGGATGCTGGGGATTTGGAAGCCATGCATTTTGATAGTGATTATATTGAATCTTTAGAATATGGTTTACCACCAACTGCCGGAGAAGGTATTGGTATTGATAGACTAGTAATGCTATTTACTGATTCACAATCTATTCGTGATGTGATTCTATTTCCTCAATTAAGGGTTTAGTTACATCATACATCACACGTGGAGTAATTCATGCTCAACGTGTGATGCATGATAGCTTATTGAGCCTCAAATCACTCAAATTTATTTCATTTAATGTAGGTAAGCGGGGGAGCAAATGTTTCTTAACTTATTTAAAAAATCCATAGCAACTATCAAGGATTTCCATGAAATGGCATTATTTGCCATTATGTCCGATGAGGATATTTTTTTTATATTTAATGGTTCGCCCTTATATTTTGCCATGCTCCCCATGATTGGATTATTATCAACCATTTTAGTTGTTGCCAATGCTTATGAGCTATCTAAAGCCAACAATAAAAATTTTGATCGCTGGTTTGGTCTTATAGTTTCCGCTTTATGCGCTACTTTGGCCAGCATTTCTTTGTATGGTTCAGTAATCGCAAGTTATTATGAGCTGAATTTTGCTTTAGGGCCTTGGTTTTTTCTCGCCAGTGTTGCCGTTGCCTTCACCCATCAATTCGCCCTTTTTAGCTTAAATTGTTACCGTGCTTATGAATCATTAAGTAATTCAGCACAAAGAATGCATTATGTGCAAGCAGCTTTTAATAATGCTTATCATTTAGGAATCATTGCTGCAGTAGCCGGTGCTTTAACTTTCGTAATGTTAACACCCATTGCGCCGGCCTTAGGCTCAGCATGTGCCATAACTGCGGTGTGCATGACTGCAGTTAACCTACTTTGGAAAATGCTGCCCGCGAGCTGGCGAGATAAGGTAAAAGCTCATTTAGAGCTTGATAAACCCAAATTTGGTGAAGAAGAGGTTTATCATTTTCCTCCTGATTTAAAAGCGGAAAAAAAAGTACATCCGGAATCAGAGCTTAGTTATCAACGTTTATTTACTAAAAGAGATTATTCGGCAGAAATTCAACATCAATCCTTTTCCCAGGGTCTTAATCACCTCCAAAAAATAATTCAAGAAAAAATAAACAGGTATAATGCTGCCGCACTTCCGCACAGTGAAAAAAATGAACAGAAAAAAGCCTTGCTCCTTGAATTAAAAAACTCTTTAAATAATGATCTTTGTTTTTCAAAAAGGCGATTATTGCACTCTTATCCCTTAGCTTTTCAAAGTTTTTGGGTAGAAGAGAGTGAGGTGGAGTCAATTGTCAAAGCGGCTTATCTATTAAAAGATAAGTACCAGGCCTTACATATTGAATTAGAAGAGCAAGCCACAAAACAATTATCCTTTTAATCTTGGGCAAGAATACAATAGGCCACGGGTGCGACCTATTGTAGAATTCTTTAACTTAACGATGTCCGTGTACAGTAGGGCCACTATGTGTATGGGTTGTTGAACCATGGTTATGAGAATGGCTGTGGCTGTTTCCACCAAAGATACTACCACCATGGGTATGTACTGGTGCGCTGCTACCAAAAACACTGCTGCCATGAGTATGAGTTGTACCACTGTTACCAAAAATACTACCGCTATGGGTATGAACTCGGCTACCGCCAAAAATACTGCCACCATGAGTATGGACAGGAGCAGAATAAACAGGAACGGTGGTAGTTGATGCAAGGAAAGGAGTTGGTTGCCACCAGGGACGATAAGGTCGTGCTGATGCATAAGTGACAGAACTACCTCCTACACCGAATAAGCAGGGTAGTATACAGGCTGCAGCTAAAATGGCGGCAATCCCGACAATGGCTGCAAGAGCTCCTATAGGACCTGCAACAGCGCTAGAAGCGGCTAATAAACCAGCTGCACCGGCAGTAGTACTGGTTTTAGCTGCAACAACAGCGAGAACGCCAGCAGTTACTAATGCAGCGGCAGTTAGACCAGCCATGCATTTCAGTAAAAAATAATAATCTGTTTTCTTAGTTTCAGGCTTTTTTTCTACTTTGCTTCTCATTGATCACCTCTAAATGGTTGTTGCAAAAAAAATGGGATTTGAGAGAAAATTGCGACTATTCATGTCCATCTGTGAATAAGTACAATCTGTCAATCACGCGAATTGTACCTTATTAGCTCTAAATGTCACTGTTTTTTTGTACATAGATTCTGTTTTGTACAATTGCACAAGGAGCTATTTGAGTCTTTTTCTAAATAATAAAAAATTTATTGAAATAATTCGAGTTTTAATGCTTATAATAGGGCTTAAATTTTTTCATAATTTAACGTTATGAAGCTTAGCGCTTTTAAACCTTTTTTTTCTTTTCCAGAATCTCACTGGTCCCCTAAAATTATTTATGGTTTAACTCATTTTTATAATCGGACAAGAACCTATTTTGATTGGGATAGTTTTAATATTATAAAACCTACCACTGATACCCATGGCGAGCTCCTTTTAGGTCAAATCCCCATTACCAGTTTCCGTGAATTGCTTGTAAAAAAATTATCGGGTAAAGGTTTGGTTGTCTCTTGTAATGATAATTTTGAGTTATCAGGAGTGGGTGCCTTGTGTAATATCATTCCTCCCCATATTTGGGCTTATTATGACATTGAGCATCAACACCTACCTTTTACTGATTTTGCGAGTAATGCTGATCCTCATTTAGTTATCCAAACTTTAGAAAAAATGTCTGCTGTGTACAACAATATGGGCTCTGTGTATATTCATTGTAAAGCTGGACGTTCCCGAAGTGCCCTTATTACCGCCTTATTTTTATGCGTTAACGAGGAGAGTATAAAACAAAAGCTAGTGCAGGCTAAAGATGATAGCGCGCTTGAACAGATTTTGATTGACACCGTCAATGAGATACAATCAATCCGATCTCAAGTTAGTGTGGAAAAGGATAAATTAACTTTAGGTACTCAGGTTTTAAAGCATTATATTAGCTATTGGACTAAGCAACATTCTCGACTCGATTTATTTACTCCGGTTGAGGAGAAAGAGGAGGAATTAAGTGCGCATCAAATCTTAAATCGAATAGCCCAATCTGATGAATATAAATTTGTTTGGGACCAAGCCTATAAAAACCCTTCTATTTTTTCTATTGTTAAAGATTTTGCTGAAAATATCTATTCTAAGATAGCCAGCAATCCGGACCAAACTTTTTCTATTGATGAGTTAATTGCCGCTGTGGTATTGAAAATAGAAGAGGATAAACAAAAGGTTATTTTAGATCTCCATGAGTTTTATTTGGAAAATGAGAAGTTCATTAGTGAAATTAATAAATACCCCAATATTATTCAAAATCTTGGTTTAGATTTACTGTATAAAATTTTAAAGTCAAACATTTCTTATTCCGAAAAAACGAGTTGGTTAAAAAAAACCACCTGTTTTTTAAGTGAACCAAGCCTTGATAAATTAGAAAAATATAATATAGAAATTCAGGCGGCACTTATCCATCCCAGTTTAAGTTTACAAATTATAGGTGGGGTAATGGTTGTACTTGGAGCTGCCGTGGTAATGGTTTCATTAATCGCAGGGGCTTTGGCTAGTGGAGGTTTTTTCGGAATTGCTCTCGCCACATTTGCTGCCAGCAGCTTTGGTGCATTCCAAATAACTATTGGAAAATTAGTTTACGAACATGGTTCTTCAGATCACATCGCCAGAGCGTCTCAGGCTGTGGTGAATGAGGTATTCGAACATCATTTGAGTCCAATGTAATAATTATATTCCACTTAATATACCCTTGGATGGTAATCGAGCCTGGGCTCGACTACGGTGGATCAGGATTTATTTAAAATAATGGACAGCTAGGATTATTCATCCCAGCTTAAGGTACCGCCCGCTTGGTATTCAATAACACGGGTTTCAAAGAAGTTCTTTTCTTTCTTTAGATCCATCATTTCGCTCATCCATGGGAAGGGGTTTGCTGCACCTGGATATTCGTCACTTAAACCAATTTGGTTTAAACGTCGATTGGCAATGAAATGTAAATATTCTTCAAACATTTCTGCATTCATACCCAAAATGCCATGGGGCATGGTATCTTTGGCATATTGATATTCCAGATCAACACCCTCTCTTACTAGAGAAACAATTTCAGCTTTGAATTCGGGAGTCCATAAATGGGGGTTTTCAATTTTAATTTGATTGATGACATCAATACCAAAATTCATATGCATCGATTCATCACGCAGAATGTATTGGAATTGTTCAGAAGTACCAACCATTTTATTACGGCGTCCCATCGATAAAATTTGGGTAAATCCTACATAGAAGAAAATTCCTTCAAAAATGACGTAAAATGCAATCAAATCGCGTAATAAACGCTGATCATTTTCAGGGGTTCCCGTATGGAAGTTAGGATCACCTAAGCTCTCTGTAAAGGGTAGAGCCCACGCAGCCTTTGTAGAGACAGAAGGTATTTCCCTATACATGTTAAACACTTCTGCTTCATCTAGACCTAAACTTTCAATCACGTATTGGTACGCATGAGTATGTAAGGCTTCTTCAAACGCTTGGCGAAGAAGATATTGTCTGCACTCAGGATTAGTAATATGTCTGTACACCGCTAATACAAGATTATTGGCTACTAGAGAATCCGCCGTAGAGAAAAAACCTAGGTTACGCTTAATAATTAAACGCTCATCTTCACTTAAGCCATTAGGATCTTTCCATAAGGCCACGTCAGCACTCATATTGATTTCATTGGGCATCCAGTGATTTGCGCATCCTGTTAAGTACTTATCCCAAGCCCATTTATATTTAAATGGGACAAGTTGGTTTAAGTCGGCGCGGCAGTTGATGATTTGTTTATCATCAACATGGATACGGCGTGCCCCCATTTCAGGTATTTCGAGTCCAGTTACTCCCACTATGGCTGAGGAGCTGGCATTTTGTTCTTGAGTATAATTATTAGACATGTCAGTTTTTCCTCTTAATTATTGGCATGCTTCGCAATCAGGGTCAATTATCGAGCATACTTTTGGCTCAGCATTAATTTTTACGGCATTCAATGCCCCATCAGTTACAGTAGATTTCTCGGCATTACTTGCTCCTACACTACGGAGATAATAAGTGGTTTTTAAGCCACGTAGCCAAGCATGCATATAAATATCATGCAACTTCTTACCAGAAGGTTGAGCCATGTAGATATTTAATGATTGGGCTTGGTCAATCCATTTTTGTCGTCTTGAGGCTGCCTCGACAAGCCACATTGCATCGATTTCAAAACAGGTCGCGTAACGTTGCTTTAACTCAGCCGGAATACGACTAATGGGTTGTACACTGCCATTAAAATACTTCAGGTCATTTACCATGACTTCATCCCATAGATTTAGCTCTTTTAACTCTCGGACAAGGTAGTCATTCACGACAGTAAACTCGCCTGATAGGTTCGATTTTACGTATAAATTTTGGTAAGTAGGTTCAATAGATTGCGATACACCACAAATATTAGAAATAGTGGCTGTTGGCGCAATCGCCATCACATTAGAGTTACGCATTCCTTGAGTGCGTACTTTAACACGCAATTGTTCCCAATCTAGACGTTGTGAGCGATCTTGTTCTAAATATTGATTACGTGCTTGTTGTAATAAGTTAATTGAATCAATCGGTAATATACCTTTACTCCATAAAGAACCTTCATACGTAGAGTAGCTGCCCCGTTCTTTAGCTAAATCACAAGACGCTTCAATGGCATAATAACTAATTAATTCCATTGATAAATCAGCAAATTCAACAGCCTCTTTAGACGCATAGTTAATTTTTAATTGATATAAAGCATCTTGGAAGCCCATTAAACCTAAACCGATAGGGCGGTGTTTTAAGTTCGAGTTACGTGCTTGTGGAACAGAGTAATAGTTAATATCAATTACGTTATCTAACATACGAATAGCAGTAGTAATAGTCCGTTTTAGTTTTTCGCGGTCTAAAACGCCATTCACAATGTGAGCAGGTAAGTTAACACTTCCTAAGTTACAGACGGCGATTTCATCTTCAGACGTATTTAAAGTGATTTCAGTACATAAATTAGAGCTATGGACTACGCCGGTATGTTGCTGGGGTGATCGCAAGTTACAAGGATCTTTGAATGTCATCCAAGGGTGACCTGTTTCGAATAACATGGATAGCATTCTACGCCATAGTTTTACTGCAGAAACTGTTTTAGCAGTAAGAAGACCCTGACGGCTTTTTTCTTCGTAACCGACATAAAGCGATTCAAAAGCTTTACCGTATTGATCATGTAAACCAGGAACCTCATCAGGGGAGAATAAAGTCCATTCACCATCTTCATTAACTCGCTTCATGAATAAATCAGGGATCCATAATGCGGTATTCATATCATGCGTACGTCGGCGATCATCACCGGTGTTTTTTCTTAACTCAAGAAACTCCTCAACATCACGGTGCCAGCATTCGAGATAAGCACACACTGCTCCTTTACGTTTACCCCCTTGGTTTACTGCTACAGCAGTTGCGTCTGCTACGTTTAAGAAGGGCACAACACCTTGAGATTTACCATTAGTGCCTTTAATGTGAGCACCCATGGCGCGCACAGGTGTCCAGTCATTACCTAAACCCCCTGCAAATTTAGAAAGTAGAGCATTATCTTTAATGGCACTATAAATTCCATCTAAATGATCGGGGACGGTAGTTAGATAACAACTTGATAACTGAGGGCGTGTAGTTCCTGAGTTGAATAAAGTGGGTGTTGATGACATATAATCGAAAGAAGAAAGTAATTGATAAAACTCAATTGCCTTTTCATCTTTATTTTTTTCACGTAAGGCAAGACCCATAGCGACACGCATAAAGAATGCTTGAGGTAGCTCATAACGAGTGCCTTTTTCATGAATAAAATAGCGATCATAGAGCGTTTGTAAACTTAAATAATTAAACTGCATATCGCGTTGAGGCAATAATGCTTTACCTAATTTGTCTAAGTCAAACTCCGCCATTTTATGTTCGAGCATTCCTTGGGCAATCCCTTTCTCAATATAGAGCTTAAAGTAAGAGGGATAAAGGGTGCTCATTTCATCAAAGGTAGCAGCCGTTTGGATATTAAGTTTAGTTAAGGCTTCCATACGCATCGTATCTAATAATAAGCGAGCGCTTACATAAGTGTAATTGGGTTCTTTTTCTACCAAAGTACGAGCAGCCATAATTAAGGCTTTATGCACATCTTCAAATTTAGCGTGATTATATAAATTTCGTAGCGCATCTTTAATGACAGGCTCTCCAGTAACATGTTCTAAATCACGGCATGCTTCAGCTACGATAGTATTGACGCGTTCCATGTCTAAAGGCTCTAAATCGCCATTAGGCATAGTTATTAATAAAACTTTGCTGTCAGTGGGTTGTTGCTTTAATTCTTTTTGACGTGCTTTACGATGCTCTTCACGGTATAAAACGTAAGCGCGTGCAATCTTATAATGACTACTACGCATTAAGGCCAATTCGACTTGGTCTTGAATATCTTCGATATGAATAGCACCACCGCTAGGGAGGCGACGTTTAAACGCTTGAGTAACCTGACGAGTTAACTCTTCAATTTGTTGATGGATACGATCCGAACTTGGTGCCGTACCACCTTCGTCAGCGATAAAGGCTTTAGTAATAGCGATTTTGATTTTAGTGTCATCATAATTCACCACTTTACCATTACGTTTGATCGTTTTGAGTAAACCAGGAGCATTAGCATCCAACTCTAATTGACTTGTTTGCGGACTATTTACTGGCTCATGAATTTCAGACATGTTTTCCCCACTGAGATTGTTCGGTGTAACAGAGAAAAAAGCGTTACCTGTTACATTTTATTATAGTTTATTATCGCGTACCAAACCCAATATATAGTGATTTTAACTCGAAAGCAATCTACATAATGTGTTTTTTGCTTTCCTTCTGAGGATATGCTGTGGATAACTTGTTAGTTATCCTGGGATAAAAAAATAGGGATTTTAATAAGTCATTATTTTCAGCCAAAATATTTATTCACAGCCGTAAAATTAACTTTTTAAGGCCTATTTCTTAATTAAAAAACTTGCTTTAGGAGGCAATTTTTGCTTCAGGGTGTGATGGCTATTTAATGCGAGCTGCATTTAGTCATAGCGGGTAGAAACTAATTTAATTCTTTTTAACTACAATGGCATCACTGACATTCGAAAAGCCATGAACATTTAGCTGGAAGGATTTGATATGAGCATATAATTGACTCGAGCTGCCACCATCTAAATTAATAGCATCCGTACAATTTAGCGGTGGGGCTTTTAATAAGCGTGCTAATTCCTCGGTAGTCATAGCGGCATTAGTAGAAACTACAATAATTACTTTTCCATCGCTTGTGATACCCAGGGCGGATCTATCGGCAATGCCTTGTTTTAAGGAGGGAACCCTTCCTCTAATCAATAAACGTGGGCCACTTTGAATGGCAAAATCAATTTGTTCATCTTGATAAAAATGTTTGGGGTTGGAAATATAGGGCTTATTATTTTTGACATAAAAAACACCCCACCAGCTAATTCCTTTTAAAGGGTTTTTTAATTTTTTGTTGGTAATGCGTAAACCTAGAGGTTTGAAATCAGGGTCAAAGAAACCACCATTTACACTTAATAAGGCTTTGCTGTGTTGCGCAAATTGATCCGCAGAAGCATTTTTCATGTTCAAGCTCTTTGCGGTGACCAAGGCTAATTTGTTTTTACTTAGATCAATACGAAAGGCATATATATGCGACCAAGGAGTTAAAATGCCACCCTCTAAATCTTGGTATTCGATACCTGAAGTTAGTTTCTGCCAGTTTTCAGAGCAATAAGCGCTTTGTGAAAGCATAAAGCAAAGAAACAAAAAAATAATTCTTAAAAAATACATAGTGTTTTTCGGATTAACCTTGGTTTGAAAAGACATGTTATTGTATCCTTATTATATCATTCAACACCATGGAATCTTTATATGCAAATAAAATCGCAACATAACAACAGTGATGTGCAGAAGTCAACAGCTGAATTAACCCAATTAATGAATGATGTGCTTGAGTTGGCCCAAAAAGAAGGGGCTACTAATGCTGCAGTGGCGGTAAACAATGATCGAGGCTTTTCCGTCGATGTACGCATGGGGCAGGTTGAAACCGTTGCTTTTAGTGAAGATAAAGGGGTGGGGCTAACCGTTTATATTGGCCAACGTAAAGGCAGCGCAAGCAGCACCGATACCTCAAATGATGCCATTAGAGCCATGGTGAAGGCTGCATGTGATATTGCTAAAGTAAGTGCTGAAGATCCCTGTTTTGGATTGGCTGATAAAGAATTAATGACTAAAGATCATTTAGATTTAAATTTATTCCATGCTTGGGATGTTAAACCCCAAGAAGCTATAGAAATGGCACTTGAATGCGAAAAGCATGCCTTATCTATTGATAAACGTATTACAAATTCAGATGGTGTAAGTGTTTCAACCTATGAATCTCATCATGGTTATGCCAATACTTATGGTGGTCAAGGTTTTCTCAATAGCACTCGCCATAGTTTAAGTTGCTCATTAATCGCTGCTGAGGGTGACGAGATGCAACGAGATTATGATTATACTACCGTAAGAAATGCTAAGGATTTAATTCGTCCAGAGATCATTGCGCGAAATGCAGCAGAACGAGCCTTAAGTCGTTTAAATGCCCAGCAACTTGCAACGCAAACAACGCCGGTAATTTTTTCTTCACGGATTTCTAGTGGGCTGTTAGCCAGTTTTATAGGTGCGATAAGTGGTTCAAATTTGTATAGAAAAAATTCTTTTTTATTAGATTCTATAGGCCAACAATTATTTCCTGATTTTGTACGAATTTATGAACAGCCGCATTTACTGGGGGCCTTAGGTAGCTCTCCTTTTGATAGTGAGGGTGTGCCTACGCGTGCCAATGTTCTTGTCGATAAAGGACGTTTGCTCCAATACGTGCTCGGTAGTTACTCGGCTCGTAAAATGGGGTTAAAAACCACTGCTAATAGTGATGGGGTACATAATTTAACCATTGATGCCAATGCGGGCGATTTAAATGATCTGCTAAAGAAGATGGATAAGGGCTTCCTGGTCACTGAATTAATGGGGCAGGGCGTAAATGGAATAACAGGGGATTATTCTCGCGGGGCAAGTGGATATTGGGTAGAAAATGGGCAAATTCAATATCCCGTGGATGAGGTGACCATTGCCGGAAATTTAAAAGAAATGTTTAAAATGATCCTTGCAGTAGGAAATGATATTAATTCTAATATTGCTACACGCTGCGGCTCTATATTGATAGAGAAAATGATGGTTGCGGGAAAATAAATAAGAGTCATAACCAAAACGTAGCATTATTTTTTTTCTTAATGCTACGTTAGTCTAGCCTCGGCATTTAAATATCATAATTGTTTTATGATAACTCATCTCTAATTTTTTGATTAATCACTAAGTTTTAATGTGACTATGGCTATCTTTTACATAACTTGGGAAATTGATCCAAATAGGATAAGTTTAAGGAGGGATTTTGCGAATAAAAAACTATTTAGCTATTGCAGCATGGATAGTTGTTTTTCAAGGCCTAGGTTTTTTACTAGGATTTCTAACAAAAAATAACCTGCCATTGTGGTATAACGGTCTAGTCAAATCAGGACTTACACCGCCCTCTATAGTTTTTTCCATTGTTTGGTCTTTGCTTTATATTTTTTTAGCTGTTGTAGGTTGGCGGATTTGGGAAAGACAAAAAAAACATCCTAATCACGAATCGAAAATAACATGGTATTTATATACAGTACAAATGATGGTTAATTGGCTGTGGACACCGATTTTTTTCCAATTTCATTTAATCGGCTTAGGGTTAGGTTTTTTATTTTTATTAATCGGTTTAAATAGCTCTCTTATCTTTAAGCTCATGAAAAAACATCCAATTGAGAGCCTTTGTTTTATTCCTTACCTTCTTTGGTTAGTTTTTGCTACTTATTTAAATGCTGTCATTTATTGGTGGAATTAGAGTTATCTGACCTTATATAATTCTAAAAAAAGACCACTATTTAACGCTTTTCAAAGTTAGAATGAGCACTTTAACCCCTCTGCTTAGGTTGGGTTTCAACAATGAGCCCCAACCTAACTGATAGGTCATTAGAGCCTACAGGAGGAAACCTCAGTTGCACTTAAATCAGGCCTTTCTTCTTCAGTGGGATGGGTGTCAAAAAATCTTGGGCCAGTTTTTTTAGTTTTAAAATCAACCAAATTAGAGGTTTTGTCATTTGTAGAGGGTAAAGTATTGTTTGTCGTTTCTGTATTGTTGCTTTGATCTGCTTGAACTAACAATGACTTCTCCGTTGTTGATGGAGGCGCTAGGGCCTTTTTTCTAGGAAAAACGGTAGGCCAAGTAAATGCTACCGAAACAAATACTAAAATGATCGGAGACAATACAGCCATAGTAATGGTTAATGCAAGTTTCTGTCCTAATGCTTCTCCGAGTGTTTCCCCAATATGAATTCCACTTCGAATTCCACCGGCTACAGAATAAGCAAAGGAGTCGCCTATTAACGCAAATAATTTGAGCATATTAATAAAGCCGTATTTTATTTTTTGTGCTTGTGTTGGGTTTTCCTCCGGTGCTTGGTAAATGGATGCGAATTTTTCTTTTAAATCAACATAGGTATTGGGGTTAAAAACCTTATATACTTGAGAAAAAGTATTGACCACCATGGTAGTCGAAGTACATATCAGCGCAATAAAATGTGCTAACAAAGAGTTGGAGTCTCCACCTAAGGCTCCAAAAAGTTTATTGACTCCTGATACTGTGGTGAACCAAGTTAGTGTGGCATAAACAGATAAAAAGAGTGTGCTTACCGTACCTAATAACACACACCGTAAAAGGCCATAGGGCTTATTATAGGCTTCAATAAAAAGATTTTTAAATTTGGTATAGTTTTCGCGTATCCCCACTGCTTGAAATGAATAAAAAGAGATGGCTGCAATTAAAGATAAGCCAATCGTACCTGCCAAAACAAGAGGATTAGAGACAAGCATCCCTACGCCTAAAAAGCTTAAAAGCCCCACAAGACCGGCATAGCCAGAAATTCCAGCCGAAATACAAGCCAATAAAGTCACAATACCAAAAAATAACTTCTGGCCTTTATCTAATAAGGTTTTTTCTTTTATATTTTCTTCTAAAGTCTTAAACGTTTTTTGTTTGGTAGGCTGAAAGCCCGCACTATCCAGCATAGCTTTGCCACGACTTAGCAAGCAAACTACTCCATTACACCCTGAGAGTAGTGTTGCTAAGGCTAAGCTGATGCCAAAGGGAGCTCCAACAGTACTTAATAATCCAAGACAAAATACCATACAAAGCGCCATGGAAGTGAGAACTTTGCCCGCGACTAGTGGTACCCCTTTTATCAGCCTATTTCTATTTTGTTCAGGAGTTCTTGCAAATTCTAAGCCTTCGCTAGAGTAATGCGCAATTTGCAATACTTCTTGCTTCGCTAATCTTTTCCCACCTGCTAGTATTTCTCCCCACTTAAAGGTAAAAAAACTCCAAAAATAGTGAGTAAACGGACGTTCTAGCAGATCAGTAATCCGTAGATCACCATTTAAAATGGCCTGCTCCACTTTTTGAGACTCGTCTTCCGTAAATTGATATTGCTTGAAAGATGCAATAAACCAATCTTTTTGAGTACGCCATTTCCTCTTTAAAACCATAAGTACTTCAGGGTGTTGATAATCAGCGTAATCAATTTTATTCTTATCTAATAAACTTACTAACTTTTTCATTACAATAAATCCTTTTCAATAGAAGCGTGTAGCTTATTTATAATTTGATAATAATTCCATTAAATTTTTAATAAATGAGCAATCTATTGGCATTTTTTACTTAGAATGATTGACATAGCGGGCGAGTTACATTCTAATCTCTTTTTTTCATCATGATGATGGACTATCGTGTCTTTATTTAAAATTTTAAAACCAGCACCTTTTCTTCCAGAGCTTCAAGATAAAAATCTTGTTGAACAACAATATCGTTATTGGCGAATTCGCACCTTTTATGGCATGTATCTGGGGTATGTTTTGTTTTATTTTACGCGAAAAAGTTTTATCTTCGCGATGCCAGAATTACAAAATACTTTAGGAATGACCAAAACGGAGCTGGGACTTATCGCAAGCATTTTGAGTTTAAGTTACGGTATCAGTAAATTTTTAAGTGGAATACTTGGCGATAAGTCAAATCCTCGTTACCTAATGGCGATTGGGCTAATTTTGACAGGTGTTTTTAATATTTTGTTTGGAATGTCTTCTACGTGGTGGTTATTTGCCATTTTCTGGGGATTAAATGGCTGGTTTCAAGGCTGGGGATGGCCAGGATGTACTAAATTATTAACTCATTGGTATTCACAATCTGAACGAGGCCGTTGGTGGAGTATTTGGAATACCTCCCATAATGTAGGAGGCGCATTAATTCCATTTATTGTTGCTTGGTGTGCACAATATTATGGTTGGCGTTCAGCCATGTTTGTTCCCGGCGTAATCTGCATTTTTGGCGGCTTTTTTTTAATCAACCGTTTAAGGGATACTCCACAGTCCTTGGGTTTGCCTACCATAGAGCAATACCGTAATGATTTCTCGGGTTCAGCTAATCAGCAGCAAGAAAAATCAGAATTCTCAGTTAAAGAAATTCTGTGGAATTATGTATTAAGCAACCCCTACATTTGGATTCTTTCGATCTCTTACTTATTTATTTATGTGGTGCGCACAGCCATTAATGATTGGAGCATGTTGTACTTAACCGAGGTAAAAGATTATTCATTAATTACTGCCGGTGTGTGTATTGTCTGGTTTGAGGTGGGTGGATTTTTCGGGAGTCTGGCTGCAGGGTGGTTATCAGACACCGTATTCAAAGGTAAACGCAATCCAATTAATGTGCTCTTTACCGCAGGCGTGTTTATTACTTTACTGCTCTTCACGATGACGAAGGGGTATACGCCATTCTTCGATTCCCTGTTTCTTTTTTTCTTTGGTTTTTTTATCTTCGGGCCCCAAATGATGATTGGCATGGCTTGCGCGGAGTTAGCCCACAAAAAAGCCGCTGCGACTGCAACTGGTTTTGCTGGATTTTTTGCTTATTGCCTAGGTGCCGTACTCGCTGGTGCTCCTTTAGGTGCAATCATTAAAAATTACGGGTGGGATAATTTCTTTCTTACTTTATTTATTTGCTGTTTGATACCATTATTTTTAATGTTGCCACTGTGGCATGTCAAATCCCATCGTGGAGCTAAAAAGTCAGACCTACCTCCGAACTCTGAGTTTGCTTAGCAGATGACCTTACCCAGTGGAGTACATTGTTAATAAAAGCCACTGGGCGTCATCGGGGGATTTATTTTTGCGCTTGTTAGGAAAGGCGGTACCAATAATTAAGTTTTGGTCTTCATTAGTGACTATAATTTTTTAAGCATCAGCTAAAAATTGGTTCGTATTTTGCAGCTAGGCAAAAGAGGGTAATTTTAAAGTAGGGAGCCTGAGCATAATAGTCTCCCGCTCACGCGGGACTTGGTGATCTACTACATTAATAACTATGCGTTTAGCAGAAATTAGAATAATCAAATTCAGCTAAGATGAGTTAAAGCGTTAGTTCTTATCGCGGAAAATAATGCGGCCTTTGGATAAATCATAGGGAGTTAACTCAACTTTTACCTTATCTCCAGTTAATATTCTAATGTAATTTTTACGCATACGACCAGAAATATGGGCAGTAACAATATGTCCGTTATCTAATTGCACACGAAACATGGTATTAGGTAGGGTATCGATTACTGTACCAGCCATTTCTATATGATCTTCTTTAGCCATAGGTCTCTCATTGATGTAACAATTTATTAAAAGTGGAATAGTGCACTAAAATGAAGGAAATGGCAATCTTAGCCTTTCGTTCTGTGCTTAATAATCTAAGATTGAGTTAATTTATAGCCAGCATCAACCCATCCTTGTGAGCCTTTATCCAGCGAGTGGACATCGCTATAACCCATTTTTTGTAAGGTATCAGCTACTAGAGCGCAACGAAAGCCCCCGCTGCAGTAGACGACTATCTTAGCTTGTGAATCAGGAATGGTCTTTTCAATATCGCGTTCAATAATTCCTTTTCCTATGTGTATGGCTGTAGGAATGTGGCCTGTTGTCCACTCGTGATCTTCTCTAACATCGATTAAATAAAGCTCATCATCACTATCAATCATTGTTTTAAGCGCTTCTGCAGAGAGCTCATGGATGTTTTGTTTTGCTTGATTCACTAAGTTAAGAAATTGAGGGGAATGCTGTTTCATTATAGTCCTTATTAATGTAAACACTAAAAGTCACTACTCAGTATACAACCTCGTTAATTGATAATGAATCTTTTTTTACATAAAAACAAACAAGAAAATGTACTATAATTACAACAATTGATTATTATTTAGCCCGGAGGGATAATGGGTTTTGTCATTGCAATAAGTCAATCTAAAGGGGGTAGCTCTAAAACGACTACAGCTATAAATTTATGTGGTGCACTAATTGAAAGAGGATTTAAAGCTATTGTTGCTGATATGGATAAAGATAAACCTGATGCTATAAATTGGGCTCGACAGGGTGAACGTATTAATTTTGTCATGGAGTTGTTCGAAGAAAAACCCATGGAAAAGATGGAAAGTCTGAGGAAGAAATATGACTTTATTATTTTAGATACCCCACCAAATTACATGCCTGCAGCGTTTAAAGCAATTATGTTATCTGATTTTATTATTTTACCTTGTTCTCCTAGTTTTTTGGATCAATCCAATTTAACCGATGCTATTTCTATACCTCGAATGGCGCAAAAACCCTTTAAGATATTGGCTTGCAGAGTGAACAGACGCCAGAAATTGTCAGAAAAATTAATATCGGAACTTATTAAAACAGGTCAAGCTTTTGAAACCTGTATCACTGCTAAATCAGTAGTCTTAGAAAGTCCATTTCAAGGAAAATGGGTTGGTGATTATAAATCACGCTCCACAAGTCATAAAGAATTTTTAAATTTAGCAGATGAAATAATAAAAATTGCCAATGTATGGGTAACACCTCCTGCCGTAATCCATCAAAAAATAAGTGCTAATCTCTAAAGTAGTAGGAGTTAATATGCAGAACTTTTGTCTATCAGAAGCGATTTTGGAACGATTTAAAGCAGCCGAAAATGAGTTGGGTTATTCCGAGCATATTGTGAATTTGGATTGCTCAAAAATTGATACCTGGGAATTTAGAGATAGAAAATCTTTTGAATTGGGTAATATTGATGATTTAGCAGCCAGCATTAAACATGGCGGACAGTGCCAACCTATCGTAGTAGTTAGGCCTTCTGCTTCATTTAAGCCTAAAGATGATCCCAGTGCTCAATATGTTGTTATTGCGGGTTATCGCCGTTGGATGGCTTGTAAAAAATATAAAATGGATGTTTTAGCTGTTGTTAGGACCCTTACTTTTGAACAAGCTATTACGGTGTTAGCCTCCGAGAATGAAAAGGAAAGTGTGTCTGAATATTCAAAGGGCATGTTTTATCATACTTTATTGAATACTCAGAAAATTTCAGAACAAGAATTAAGTCAACGCTTAAATATTAATCTTAATAATTTGCAAGCCTATCTTGCTTTTCCTCAGGTACCTGAGGAGATCTGGAAAGCGATTGGGGATTTATCACGTGTCTCAGCTAAAACAGCATCAGTGATTTTATCCTTTGTGAATAAAGGCCCGGCTTATGTAAAAGCAATAAAAAGTATTGCTAAAAAAATCGCCCATGGTTATGGAGAAAGACGAATTCAAGAAGCTGTTGAAAGTATAGTTAATAAGAAAGCCAGTCGAAGAGCTAAAGAGGATTTAGATCATCAAGTTACACTTAATGGTAAAGTAATTATGAACGCGCATCATGGGCGGATAAAATTTGATAAATCATTAGTGACCGATCCTCATTATGAGGATTTGATTAGTGAAATAGAAAAACATGTAGCTCATTTTGCTCATACTTACTTAGTAAAGCATTAGCTTTATTAACTAGCCCATGAGCCAATTTTGCTAGGGTGTTCTAAACTTAGTTGTAATAAATGAAGAAAATGTTTTCTACTGATTATTTTTGCACCTAAACTCAAAAGATGCTTGGTTGGCATTTGGCAATCTATGAAATCGAATTCCCAGTTCCGTAAAGTTGAGCACAGATAATTCATCGCTAGTTTGGATGCATCAGTCATGCAATGAAACATGGATTCGCCAAAGAACGCTTTGCCTAGACTTATTCCATATAAGCCACCTACTAATTGCTCTTCATACCAAACTTCAAAAGAGTGGGCATAACCCATTTCATGTAAGTTTACATAAGCCTGGATCATCTCTTGGGTTATCCAAGTGTTATTTTCGCGGTTTGAATAAGTCGCGCAAGCTTTGATAACCTCAGGAAATGCAGTATCAATCGAATAGTTAAATGATTTAGTTAAAGTTTTTTTTAAACTTTTTGATACTTTAAATTCATTCGGGAGGAGGATTAAACGAGGATTTGGCGACCACCAAAGTATAGGACAACCTGGCTCGAACCAAGGGAAAATACCTTGAGAATAAGCATATAAAATACGTTCAGGTTCCAAATCACCACCAATTGATAATAACCCTTGCTTATCACTTGTCTCAGGATTGGGAAACCAATATTTATGCGGTTCAATCAATTAAGGCCTACCTATGGACGCTATTGATAATGAGTATAGATCATTAACCAACAGTTGGGTCATAGACCCAACCTGAATTATCATTCTCTATGAATAAACTATTTCAATAGATCCAAATATTTTTCGGCATCAAGAGCTGCCATGCAGCCAAAGCCTGCAGAGGTTATCGCTTGGCGGTAGACATGATCTGCTACATCTCCGCAAGCAAAAACACCGGGAATTGACGTACTGGTCGCCATTCCATCTAAACCAGATTTAATCGTTAAGTAACCGTCCCTCATTGCTAGTTGATCTTGGAATAATTGGGTATTAGGAGTGTGGCCTATAGCAATAAAAACTCCATCAAAATTAAGCTCTTGCTTCGAACCATCTTGTAAATTACGTAAGCTAACACCCGTTACTTTTCTACCATCCCCCATAACTTCATCTAAAGTAGAGTTCCAAATTAATTTAATATTTCCCTTTTCTACTTTTGAGAATAATTTGTCTTGTAGCATTTTTTCTGCTCGTAAACTATCTCTTCTATGGATTAAGGTTACTGAAGCTGCAATATTTGATAAGTAAAGAGCTTCTTCAACGGCTGTATTTCCGCCACCAACCACACAGACTGATTTATTGCGATAAAAAAAACCATCGCAGGTAGCGCAAGCTGACACACCCTTACCTTGATAAGCTGTTTCAGAGTCGAGACCTAAATAACGTGCGGATGCTCCTGTGGCGATAATAAGCGCATCACACGTATAAGTAGCGCTATCCCCTTGTAAGCTAAAAGGAGATTGTTTTAAATCGGCTTTAACTATATGGTCAAAAATGATTTCTGTATCAAAGCGTTCCGCATGCTTTTGCATACGCTCCATCAACGCGGGGCCTTGTAAGCCTTCTATATCGCCAGGCCAGTTATCTACTTCAGTAGTCGTTGTTAATTGGCCACCGGGCTGCATTCCTGTAATTAATACAGGTTTTAAATTAGCCCTTGCAGCATAAACCGCGGCAGTGTAACCTGCTGGACCTGAGCCAAGTATAATTAAGCGATGGTGGTTACTATTACTCATTGGTCTGCCTTCCTTTATATATTTTGTGTTAAGATAACGAATATTAGGATAAAAACAACTACATTAAAATACCTATGGCAAAACAACACTCAGGGAAAAAGGCTGGAACTCCCAAAAAAACCATGCCGGACTTTATGATAAAGCGCCTAACCGAAGGCAGTTTTATTTTGATTTTAACAGGGGCTTTGTTTGTTCTTTTGTCCTTATTTACCTATAAGTTAAGTGATCCGGGATGGTCTCATGCTTCGCAACCGGGGACAGACATTGCCAATTCAGGAGGGCAGGTGGGGGCCTACTTAGCGGATACCTTATATTTTGCTTTTGGTTATTTCGCCTATTTCCTTCCTTTAACTATAGTCTATGTAGCATGGGCTATAATGAAAGATTTTCGTACGCTAAAAACCCTGGATAAAACAGTTACAGGATTACGTAGCCTGGGTCTTATCCTCATGATTTCAGGTGGGTGTGGTCTATTAAGCTTAGAGCCACAGATTAAAGCGCTAGATTCTATTCATAGTGCAGGTGGTATTATTGGTCAAGCCGTAGGTGGTGGCTGGTATCAAATGCTTAATCTGCATGGTGCGACCTTAGTTTTGTTTGCCATGTTTTTAGTAGGCATTACTTGGTTGACCGGTTTATCCTGGATAAAGGCGATAGAATTAATTGGCTATTACACTTTATTAGCCATTTCGTCTTCTCTTGCTTTTGTTAAAAAAATGGCGCATTTTAGTAATGCCAAAATAGAAGATTATAAAACCCAAAAACAAAGCCAACCTGAGTTGCCCAAAGTCCCTCCTGTGCTAGCACCAGAGCTAAATGCCCCAGACACTCTTCCACCTGTAGTTGAGAAAACTATTCTGCCTAAACTATTCGGTGCTGAGAAAAAAGAAAAAATTAAAGAGCAAGAAGAGCGTCCTGCTCCCATTTTAATTGCTCCTGAAGAAATAAAAGAAAAGATTGTTCCTAAACCTTTAATTAAAGAAGTTAAAGAGATTGCTATCCCTAAAATCACTAATGCCGTTGTGATCGAAGGTTTACCTCCTCTTTCTTTATTAGATAAAGGCCACCCCGGTAAACCTATGGGGGGATATACTCATCAAGAGTTGGAAAATTTATCCAGAAATGTTGAGCAACATTTATTAGATTTCGGCATTCAAGCTGATGTAGTGGCAGTGCATCCGGGACCTGTTGTAACCCGTTTTGAATTGCAACTGGCCGCAGGAGTAAAGGTAAGTAAATTAACCGCTTTAGTCAAAGATCTAGCTCGGTCCTTATCTGTTATTTCAGTGCGTGTTGTGGAAGTTATTCCAGGAAAAACAGTAGTCGGTTTAGAGCTTCCTAATAATGCTCGAGAAATGGTTCGTTTGTCTGACGTACTCTCCGCCGATGTATATCAACATGCCCAATCTCCTTTAACATTGGCTTTAGGGGTTGATATCGCAGGTCATCCTATGGTTGTTGACTTAGCTAAAATGCCTCATCTTTTAGTTGCTGGAACAACTGGCTCAGGTAAATCAGTAGGTATTAATGCCATGATTTTGAGTATTCTATTTAAGGCTACACCTGAACAGGTCCGCTTAATTATGGTAGATCCCAAAATGTTGGAATTGTCCGTGTATGATGGCATTCCTCATTTATTAACGCCTGTTGTGACCGATATGAAAGAAGCAGCGAGCGCATTGCGTTGGTGTGTGGAAGAAATGGAGCGCCGTTATAAATTAATGGCTGCCCTAGGGGTAAGAAATCTTGCAGGCTTTAACACAAAAATAACTGAGGCAGCAGCTAGCGGCGAACCTTTGGTCAATCCTTTATGGAAGCCTACAGACTCTATGGATACCACGGCTCCAGAATTACAAGCCTTACCTTATGTTGTTGTCGTCATTGACGAATTAGCGGACATGATGATGGTTGTTGGGAAAAAGGTCGAACAACTTATCGCACGAATCGCACAAAAAGCGCGAGCTGCAGGCATTCATATGATTCTTGCAACTCAACGGCCTTCGGTCGATGTGTTGACGGGTTTAATCAAATCTAATATACCCACCCGAGTTTCATTCCAAGTATCCTCTAAGATTGATTCTCGTACTATACTGGATCAACAGGGTGCAGAGCAGTTACTTGGTCATGGTGATATGTTGTATTTGGCTCCAGGTAGTGGCGCTCCTTTGCGCGTGCATGGTGCTTTCGTCGATGATAAAGAGGTGCATCGTATTGCTGATGACTGGCGCGCCCGGGGCGAACCTAATTACATTGAAGATATATTAAAATTATCTCCAGATGGTAATGAAGGTGGCGGTGTTGATGAGGATGGTCAATCTGCAGAAGATGATGATCCTTTATATGATCAGGCAGTAGAGTTCGTAATTCAAACAAGAAAAGCCAGTATTTCATCAGTGCAAAGACGCTTGAAAATTGGTTACAACCGTGCGGCCCGGATGGTTGAGGAAATGGAACGAACTGGAATTGTAGGCCCCTTAGATGGCGGTTATAGAGACGTACTAGTCAATTCCATAACAGAGGAATAAAAAATGAAAAAATTAGCCTTGCTTCTGTCATTATGTTGTTATTCCGCTTTTGCTTTCAGTGAAAGTCCGGGGGAGGTGTTACAAAATAAATTAAATGCCTTAAGTACTATGTCTGCGGATTTTAAGCAAACAGTGAAGGCAAAACAAAAAACAGTTTCACGCTCCTCAGGTACTATGGCTTTGCAAAGGCCAGGGCGTTTCCGTTGGAAAACGGTAGATCCCATGGAGCAATTAATTGTCGCTGATGGGCAAAAAATGTGGATATATGACATTGAATTAGAGCAGGTGACTGTCAAAAAACAAGAAAGGGGTTTAGGCGGAACAGCGGCTCTATTTTTAAGTGGCTATGATAACCAAGTCGCAAAAGATTTTGATGTTTCAGAAAAAAATGACGGTAAAAAAACAGTTTTTGATTTAAAAGCAAAAGCAGCTAAAGAAAACTTCCAACGCATTAAACTAATTTTTAACAAAGAGCAGCTCGTTGGATTAGAGTTATATGATCAATTAGGGCAAATTACTTATGTGACTTTATCGCAAATAAAAAGTAATGATAAATTATCTGCTAAATTATTTCAGTTTACCCCTCCCAAAGGAGTGGATGTAGTGAAACAGTAGTGCTTGCTTTTTTGTAAAATTATTTGGCTCTTTTATCTTGAATACTGGGTCTCACGACCCAACCTACATTAAATTGACTCAATTAATACCTAACCTTAAGGTGGATCGGTATTACCAAAACTACTTCATCGGAGCGGTTTAGTCAAAATGACTTATGCGTTAATTTTCCTTGAGTAAACAATCTATGAGCTTATTTAAAACTGATCCAATACCACCCCTAGCTGAATTATTAAGACCCAAGCATCTAGATGAAGTAATTGGCCAAAGCCATTTGCTCGGTGAAGGAAAACCGCTAAGACTAAGTTTTTTAGGTGGAAAACTCCACTCAATGATCCTCTGGGGGCCGCCTGGCGTAGGGAAGACGACTATAGCTCGTCTTAGTGCCCAAGCTTTTGATTGTGAGTGGATTGCTCTATCTGCAGTTTTTTCAGGAGTAAAAGATATACGTGGTGCGATTGAACAAGCTCAACAAAATTTGCTTCACGGACGGCACACCATCTTATTTATCGATGAAATTCATCGTTTTAATAAGTCACAACAAGATGCTCTGCTACCTTATACTGAATCGGGTTTAATTACTTTTATAGGTGCAACCACCGAAAACCCTTCTTTTGAGGTTAATTCAGCGCTTTTATCCCGTGCCCAAGTCTATGTTCTAAAATCCTTAACAGATGATGAATTAATGCAATTATTTAACAAAGCCCATCATTTGATTTTATCACATTTAACTTTTAATCGTGATGCACAAGAGTTGCTGATTGCTTATGCCGATGGTGATGCTAGGCGTCTTCTTAATCTACTAGAACAAATAAAAACAGCTGCACAAGCGAGTAGTATTGATACCATTAATAAAGAATTTATTAGCAATGCTTTAGCCGAAAGTCGACGCCGCTTTGATAAGGGTGGTGAACAATTTTATGATCAAATTTCCGCTTTACATAAATCCGTGCGGGGCTCAAATCCTGATGCTGCCTTATATTGGTTATGTCGAATGCTGGATGGAGGAGTTGATCCCTTGTATTTAGTTCGTCGTATTATTCGCATGGCTTGGGAAGATATTGGCTTGGCTGATCCCCGGGCTATACAACTCGCCAATGATGCCGCTGCAACTTTTGAACGTTTGGGCTCACCTGAGGGGGAACTAGCTCTAGCTCAAACCGTTATTTATTTGGCGGTTGCTGCTAAAAGTAATGCAGGCTATGTAGCTTACAATAAAGCTAAGGCTTTTGTTAAAAAAGATCAATCAAGAGAGGTGCCGATTCATTTGCGTAATGCACCTACTCATTTAATGAAGGATTTAGGTTATGGTCATGCTTACCGATATGCTCATGATGAACCCCACGCTTATGCTGCTGGCGAGCATTATCTTCCTGAGGGTATGGCTGAGCCTCATTGGTATGTTCCTGTGCAAAGAGGGCTCGAAGCTAAAATAGCGGAAAAATTAGCCTTTCTGAAAAAACTAGATGATGAGACAAACTAAATGTTCGGTGGATAGATATTCTAAAGCATTTAAGCGAAACTGGCCGCGGCCAGAAATCCGCGGCAGCGAGAAAGGAGATAGTTTTAATATCTCAGCTCTGTTGGTTGGGGTTCTGAAACAAAACTTGGTGCATCTTCACTCTCTTTACTAGGCAATACGGGTAAACAAGCTTCTAAGGAATCAATTTTTTCTCTCTGGCGCATGATTTCTCTATCTAAGCATTTTGAACCCTCTAAAAATAGAGATCGCGGGTTAGCTTTTAATTGACTTTCGTCTATATTGCTAAAAAACTTTAAAGTAGCCTTGTTATAGCTAGCTGTGGTAATCGCAAATTCCACTTCTTTTTTAGCAGCTTCTAATAGTTTAATTTTTGTTGTTTTAAAGCCTATTTTTTTTCTAATAAAGGTATAGTTAGCTAGGTCCGGGGATCTGGAACAAAATTCAGGAAAAATAAGAGCTATTCCCGGTTTGTTAGTTCATTCACCTTACTCTCAGAATGGCTTATCCACAAGTCCATAGGCCAGGAGAGCT
>NZ_RZGQ01000150.1 GCF_003989735.1 Legionella sp. km772
TCAATTAACTAAAAATCAGATGAAAAGGCAATCTATTAAGCGGCTCAGAAAAAATGCTGGATGGGATGATTCTATTTTAACCACTATCTTATCTCAAAATTTTTCATGAGGTGACCCTGTACAGCAAAACGATTTCTATTTTGGCCATCATAATTATCTTGTATGATTAGAGACATACTGTCTTTGATTGCTAATTCGAGATTAGCTTGTACGCCGTTTATATCTTGACTGTTTTTATAAGAATAGTGATAACCTCCAGCTCGAACCCACATGCCTTTACCAAAATTAACCTGCCGTCCTAATTCAAGCTCTACACCAGGGCCAAAATCCTCAACCAAGTGGACTGGTGTGTCGATAAGACGATGACCCACAGCATTGGCTAAACCTTGGGTTGAGCGTCCAGAATCAAAAAGCACATTTTGGGGTATAGCACTGGCGAAGGTGTCACCATAAGTAACACTACGAGAACTTGCAGGAATATACCCCTGCAACCGAGCTTCATAACGTTCGGCAAGCCATTCTAAGCCTGGATTAATTTGTGTATATTGATGATTTAGGCGAGTGCGGTAATAATCTACAAATCCAAAAACACCTAAGATGGCTTCGCCTAAAAAAGTATTTTTTATCTGGCGATAGCCTAAACCACCACTGTAGGTCACCCTTTGATTTTGTCCTAAAAGAACCGTACCATTAGCAAAAAACATTCTATCTGGTGCTTGGAATAAAGGGACCATGCCGTCGCCAAAACCCCCAAGCTGCTGATTTCCACCAGTCAAAAATTGTCCAGTTACACGGGGATTATAATAGACTGCCTCGCCATGAGCACTGTAAAACTGCACTAAACAGAGCGTAACCAAAGAAAGTTTAGGTGTAAGGCCTTTGGTTTTGAAATCCATTTTTAACATTTATTTTCCTTATTATTATCGCACTCATTGAAGATATTATAAAAAGCATGCTATAGATCTAGTTCACGGCCTTAGGAGATAGCCCTCAGTCTAAAATTAGACTAATGCCTATACCCTAGCATCAAATACCCCTTAATTTCAACGAGGTACGCTGGAATGGAACTTCAACGTATTATTAGTTTTGTCTTTTTTTTCATATGTTCTTTCTTGCTTTATGCCAACACGGGTATAGCCTTGGTTCATGGTACCAAAGATCATCGAGAGGATGCTTATGGGGGTTATTGGAAAACTGATTTTATTGAAAGTTTAGCCTTAGCCTTAAAAAATCCAGCTAATCATTATGTAGCACATTGTGATTTTAGTCAGTATATGTGGCATGAAGATTCCGCCCAATGTATCGCTGATCAACTGTTAGAATTTATCCATGAGCAAAAAATTGACTCATTAACTGTCTATACTCATTCTGACGGAGCCAATGTAATGCGTTGGATCTTATCACACCCTAGTTATAATCGAAGCTATTTCACATTGAGTAAAAAGATAAAGCAAATTATTGCCCTAGCGCCTTCAAGCGGTGGAACTATCCTGGCGGATGAGGTCCTAAATGGAGGTATTTTTCAAACAAGTGTAGGGTGGCTTTTGGGCTATTTATCAGCTGATGCGATTAAGCAACAACGTATTGGCGACATGCTGCTTTATAACCAAGAATTATTATTTGGTAGTTTAAATCGTCCTTCTCTCTCTATTCCTTTCAAAGTTGTCGTAGGTACAGATGTTGCGGCCTCACCTCTTTCAAGCGCGAGCTATTGTAATGGCTACCTACTTAATAGTGGACTAAAGGTTACTAAATTATATTTAAATAGCTGTGCAGATGGTTTTTTAAATTGCAGCTCCCAATTAGAAGCCGGCACCCTATGGTTTTACGACAAAGATAAAACTACCGGTCATAAGACCTTAAGCCATAATCAAAGCCGCCACTCATGCTTTGATTTGGACCAAATTCTTATCAGTGCAATTGATGCGCAAGGAGTTTTACAATGAACAATTTCTCTTGGGCTTTAAGTTTAATGCTCATTTATTCCTCCGGGCAAGCTATCACTCTGCCCATTCAAACTATTAAAAGCTATGAATGTGAGCGTTGTGGCAATTTATCCCATGAATTATTAAAAGACAGTTGGCTTTTGGTCAATCAACCCCTCCCTCCAATCTCCAGTAATAAACAACAAAGCTATAGTTATCGACAAAAAGTAAGTACCGAAGAGCTGCAAAAAGGAGTAGCTTTATCGCTTTTAGGCAGCAGAGCCATTATTCGTGTTAGCCCCATAAACAAAGCCCCCTCCCTTGCTTTGTCCTTAAAAACTCCCAGCCAAAAAACAATGAGTTTACAAGAAGCGTCCTCTTTATACAGTGAAAACCAATCGTTAGAGCCTAGTTTTTCCCCTAATAATGAAACAATTGTCCAAATTAAACCGGAATTAGGTAAGGGCTCTTTTATCCTTAAAAGCCTAGGGCAGGATCACAATAATTCCAGCTATATGATTAATGTGCTGGATAAATTTTCACTTACTCATCTAGATGTGGAAACCAAGTCCTTATTTTATCATTACGGCGATATCTTAAGAGTGCATATCAACCTAAATGATGAAGATAACGATTATGATGCAGAGGATATTGAGGCCTTCTTAGTTGATCCTGCGGGTAAGACTATTCCTATGATGGTAAAAGAAATCAACCCCAATCAATTTGAAGCCAGCCATCTTCTTACCTCTGAGCAAAGTGATAACGGTGAAAATTGGTATGTCAAAGTGGAGGTCGAAGCAGAATGTGGTGAAGGCACCATAAAACGAAGTGGGCAAACTGCATTTTCCTATTCAATTCCTTCGGCAACCTTAATCGAACTAAAAAAACAAGCAAGCTCCCCTTTAACTTTTTCGGCAAAAGTTAACGTTGCCACGGCAAGTCGTTACTCCTTACAAGGTGTATTATTTAAAAAGACTGCTCAATCCTTAAATGCACTTGAAACTGCCCAGACTGGCATTTGGTTGGAACCTGGGATCCATTCTATTGAATTTACCTTTGACAATTCCGCCCAATTAGCTGAGGATCAACTTTATCTTGGTAACTTGCGTTTAATTGATTATGGGCAATTAAAAATGGTTTATCAGTATGACAAACCCATACAATTAAGCCAATTAGTGGAATAATACATGTTCAATCTTTATTCGTTTAATCTTATGGAAGGCCTAGTTTGCGCTATAGTCTTACAAATCCTATTCTTTTTTTTAATGATGCGGAAAAATAAACACTACCAATCAGCCAATGAAGAGCTTTATGAAAAAACACAAACCACGTTCACTCTACAATTACATCAAATCCATATGGATTTAAATAAAAGTTTGCAGGAAAATCTGAATAGCGTGAATGAGAAAATTGGCCAAGGACAACTTAATACTCAACAATTAATTAATGATACTGTACACAAACAAATGACCGATGTGCGTGAACAGATGAACCACAGCTTTAAACAACATGCCAGCTCCCTAACTTCGCATTTGCAAATTTTAACTGAGGAAATTAGAAGTCATCTACATACGCTAACTCAACAAGTTAATCATAAATTAACCGAAGGGTTTGAAAAAACGTCCTCTACGTTTGTGGATGTCGTAAAACGTTTGACAATTATTGATGAGGCACAGAAAAAAATCACTGAGTTATCACATCATGTAGTTAATTTACAAGACGTATTAGTCGATAAACGAGCACGTGGTGCCTTTGGGGAGGTGCAACTCTCATCATTGGTTGCTAACATGATTCCGAGTACTCATTATCAAATGCAATACACTTTAAGTAACCAAAAACGCGCGGATTGCGTGTTGTTTCTTCCCGAGCCTACAGGAAATGTAGTCATTGATGCAAAATTTCCATTGGAAACCTATCAAAAAATTAACAATACTGACCCGATGTCAGTAGAGCGTAAATCCTTACAACAACAATTTAAACAAGACATTCAAAAACACATTAAAGACATTTCTGAAAAGTACATTATACCCAATGAAACAACGGATGGTGCGATGATGTTTATTCCAGCAGAATCTATATTTGCAGAAATCCATGCAAACTATCCTGAATTAATTGCTTTATCACAACGCTTAAAAGTATGGCTAGTATCACCTAGCACTTTAATGGCTGTGTTAACTACTGCCAAAGCTGTCTTAAAAGACGATGCAACCCGAAAGCAAGTACATATCATCCAAAAACATCTACATGCTTTAGCCGATGATTTTCAACGTTTTGAAAAAAGAATGGATAAATTAACCAAGCATATTGATTTAGCCCATCAAGATGTAAATGAAGTGAATACTTCTGCTAAAAAAATCACCTCTAGGTTCCAAAAAATTGAATCCGTAGAAATGGATTTGACGGAAATGGAGCTGCCCAATGTGGCCTTAGTTGAGGCTAATGACTAATCAAGGAGGAACGCTAAGATGCTGAAACGAGACATCTCTACAACCAATATACTGATCGCTTCTGCAGGGGGAATGATAGGATCTGGATGGTTATTCAGCCCCTTTATTAGTGCGCAGATGGCAGGAAGTAATGCCTTGATTAGCTGGGTGATTGCAGCACTTTTTATGTTATTTATCGCCCTGCCCTTGTGCGAATTAGGTACGATGTTCCCGGTTTCAGGCGGTATGTCAAATTACCCTACCTTTACGCATGGCCAAGAAGTGGGCTTTTTATTTGCATGGACTTCATGGCTTTCCTATGTAGTAATGACCCCTATTGAAATACAAGCCATTTTACAATACTCCAGTCATTTTTTCCCAAGTCTTACCATTCAAGATAGCAATACCTTAACCTTATCAAGTTATGGCTATGTGGTGGCTATTGCGATTATGCTCTTTGTTGTAATCCTAAATTCCTATGGAATTAAAATGCTTGCCGAATGCAATAAATACGCAAGTATTATTAAGTTTATTTTACCCACTATTGCCATTGTTGCCCTTATTCAGGTGGCGCCCAATTTTAACAATATCAATATACAGTTAACTGATAAGCAAAGTTGGGTAGGTATTTTTACCGCCTTATCCACTGGGGGAATCGCCTTTGCTTTTACTGGCTTTCAAAATGGCCTTATTTTAGCAGGCGAAGTAAAAAATCCGCAACGCAATATTCCCATTGCTATTTTAGGGGCGGTATTGATCGGTTTTGTTTTATACTTTATGTTGCAATTTAGTTTTCTTGCGGCAATCCCACAAAAATACTTAGCCCATGGTTGGAGCCACCTAGCTTATGAAGGTGATAGCGGTCCTTTGGTGGGTTTAACTATTTTATTAGGTCTTGGCATCGTTGCAACGCTGTTAATGATCGATGCCATCATCTCTCCATTTGGGACTACCCTAGTTTATACTGCGGCGACCTCTCGTATTATTTATGGGATGGCAATAAACAAGCATTTACCTAAAATCTTCTTGAAGGTAAATCGCCATAAAATTCCCTATGTGACGTTGTATGCGAATTTAATTGTGGGCATGTTTTCCTTTTTGCCTTTTCCTGGCTGGCAAAAACTGGTAGCCTTTCTTTCCTCGGCTAGTATTCTATCATACAGCATAGGCCCTATTTGTCTTCTCGCTATGCGTAAACTCCAACCTCAAACCCATCGTCCTTTTAAATTATGGGCAAGTGTGTTTTTATGCCATACGGCCTTTTATATTTGTAATTTGATGCTGTATTGGTGTGGTTTTGAGGTCCTGTGGAAACTAGATGTAGCCTTGATTATTGGTCTTATCGTTTATAGGGTTTACCATAAGGACAGTTCTTTAAGCCGTAATAATCCTTTGTATTGGTTTATTTTCTACATGGGCTCAATGCTCGTTCTTTCCTATTTTGGTAGTTTTGGTGGCAAAGGTCTCTTACAATTTCCTCTGGATCTCTTATTGATTTTACCTTTAAGTATTTTTGTGCTTTCTCTTTCGCAAAAACTCTTAGATGATGAGAACCATCAAGAGGTTATTTGTGAGGTGGAGCCATCAATGCCGATTTAACTCTAAGTTAATAATTTTTGCAGTGCATGTGGAAGAGCTAGAAGCATCCTCCATATGCACGAAGAGGTAATCAATTGCTTGGTTCAACCCGGATTGTCCAATCCGCACCAGAACCAATATGATATTTTTTAGCAAAAGAATCTTGATTCGTTGCTAAAGACAGATTCATCAAGCTATTAAAATATAACAGATCCTCACCTTGTTTAGTTTCCCCAAAAGTTTTATACAGTGTTAAAGTCTTAGCGTATTTCTCTTCACCTTGATAGAAAATACTTACCTTATAAGTTTTATTTTCTTTTAAAGACTTAAGTAAGGATTGATTAATATCTGTCCAAACATTCCCATAATTGGGGTCAAGAATAACCACTGTACCTTGCACCGCCTGCTCTTGAACCCTTGCTTTTTGGTACGCTAGTTTCACTACCGGCTCTTTAAGCACAGGACCTACTTCAGCAAAGGAAATTTTCCCTGAAGCGAGTTTCGCCGCGGTATAGCCATAAACATCCCGACCATAAAAGGTATAGGATTGTTGTGAACCCTTAAGCCGATTTTCAGTCTCATTAATAATTCTTACTTCCTCAATCCCATACATCGTATCAATAAAGGTTAAAGTACCATTATCAGGAGTCACAAAGTACTGCCCTTGCTTGCTTAAAGCGACCACAGAACGTCGAGTTGTCCCCACACCAGGATCAACCACACTTACAAAAACAGTTTTTTTTGGCCAATAAGACGCAGTCTGATATAAACGATAAGCCGCATCCCAAATATTATAAGGCGGGATTTCATTGGTTAAATCAGAAATAATCAAAGAACGATCAACAGAATACATCACTCCTTTCACTTCACTAACCGCACCATCCGCGATACCAAAATCACTTTGAAAAACAACAATGCCTGGCTCAGAAAATACTGGAAAGCTTAGAAAAAAACAGAAAGATAAAAGAAACCTCTTAGCTTTTATAGTCATAGTTAGCTAGGTCCGGGGATCTGGAACAAAATTCAGGAAAAATAAGAGCTATTCCCGGTTTGTTAGTTCATTCACCTTACTCTCAGAATGGCTTATCCACAAGTCCATAGGCCAGGAGA
>NZ_RZGQ01000151.1 GCF_003989735.1 Legionella sp. km772
GGAAAATCAAATAATCACTATAAAGATCAAGCATATCCATTTAATTCCCTCCCTAAAATTAAGGGCGGAATTCTAATGCTTTTTAGTCAAACTACAAGTTTATGTGCGTAACATGAGTATTAATACTGATAGCGTGCAAAAAGGCGCTGGGGAGTTATGTACGCGATTGAATATTGTTAAAGAGGCTACTAATAAAATTAATATTTATCTTCCTGCCGATATTCCTGATATGAATAGCCCAAACCAACCCCCAACTAATCAACCGAAAACAATAATTTTTGGTATGGCTTCGGGTGCTTATGCCTATTTCAATAATGAATTAGTCACTAATGGCTCCCAGATAACGCTAAGCACAATACCGGATTCTAAAAATATTAATTTAATTGCTTATCAGAATCAAAATTCTGCTAATTGTATTTTTGGCAAGATTGGTGAAGCTTTAAATATTATCCCTAACACGGGGTTATTATGTAACTCAGGCTTGGTCTTAGTGACAGAAAATAATGGGAATTATTACATCGGCCTTCCTAATCCACTTCCTCAAAATCAAGATGCCAAGCTGTATGGCTTAGGCATTGCTAAAGATATGTCAGTGACTGTTAATGGCAAGGCCATTTTGTGGAGTGATCCTAACAAAACAGTACCATTAACCCAGGGAACTACAAGTTTTAAAATCACTGGTATTAAAAAAACAGTTAGGACCTGTCTAATTACACGCTATGATGATGTATTAACCTGGCCTAAAACAGCTGATTGTCAGGGTATTGTGCATAATGGTGGAGTAATTTACTTTCCATCCTTTTAAAATAATGCGTCCTTGCCTCAGAAGCCTGATGAGCCAAGGACAGCAGAATTAATCTACTTTTTTATATAAATCATGGCCAATAAATCGCGCCCCAGGACCTTCATGAATAATATCCTCGGCTTGTTTATTTAAAATGGATAAAGTATCAAGGGTAGTTTTATCTTGATCTAAATTACCCGTGATGCTTAATACGGAATTACACATAGGATAAACAACACTAAAGGACAGGGCATTACCGATCATATATCCTGTGATAGGTCTTTTTATACCAATAGCTTGAGGACAAGTTTTGGACGCTACTGCGGTAGTGAAGTCTCCCTCTATACGGTTATCATCTAATACCCGTATCTCTAAGAGCGAACCACGTTGATTTTTAAATAGCAATAGGTCTTGTGAGGCGAAAAGTGAACCACTTAGTAAAGAGGAAAGCCCCAGAGCAATACTTAATGTTTTGAACTTCATAATGATCCTTTTATTAATGTTTTAACGCAGACTGTATAACATTTGATGATAAAATCTTCAATAGTATTAAAGACTCAATGTCTTATCTTTAGAGGATTTGTCCTCCTCAACCGTCGTAGCTTCTGTAAAGAAGCTTAAACCATAGTTTAATAGATGAGTGAAGAGGCTTGGGGAATCAATAGGGCTTATCTTTTTAGGACTCGCGTCTAGAGGAAAGGATAAGCTTAGGCTAAGAAATCGTTTTACAGAGGGAGCAGAGGCTAAAATAGATATCTGATTGCGAGTCCATGTGTACCAATCGCTTTCATAGTTACGTGCTATTTCTTGAATTTCATGGAGAGCAGCTTGATATTGCCCCACTTCTTTTTTGGTTTGTGTAGTTTTGATAATGTCAAAAATTTTTGAGATTGAATAAGGCAAGACAATTCTGGTGTCACCTGCAATCAACTCGTCCCCAATAGCTAGCCATTGGGACTTGACTTGCCAGAGATCCTTATAACTCATTTCTAAAAGAGAACAATGAAGTTTTAAAATATGTAAATGCGCCTCGTCTTCCAATCCCTCGCCAGGTTTTAACTCGTGTTTATCCTTTGCTAAAAGAACAGCAAGTTGATCAATAATTTGAATGCGCTCATGGCTAGGAATAATAAGAGGAGATTCTTTAGATAAAACTAGTAGCTCGGTGTCTGCTATCTCAAGGACTGGATTTTTTTTAGATGCGGTAATAAATGCCCTATGTTGTTTTTTTATTGTCTCAAGGCTTGCTTCAGTTAATTTAAAATGACCATCAAACGCTAACTCAGATACCACTGAAGAAAGCGCCCTGACATGAAGATTTCCTATTATATCCAGTATGAATGCTTGATGAGTTTTGTTAGAAATTGTGGCCGCATTTTCAGCGAACAATTGAAAATCACCGGTCAATACTCTATTTGACGCTTCTTGGCAAGATGCCACTAGAAGTATTTGTTGAATATGGTTGTAGCGTATTCCATCAATTCCTAAGCGTTTTAGCGCACCTTGAATTCGCGGCTCATCATAAAAAAGCTTTAAGCGTAATGCTTCAGCATTAGCCACAATCATGCCATCAACAACGCAACCAGATTTTATGACTGCACTTAATGGGAGATAAGAACTATCTTTACATAAATCTTTTGTAAATCTAGACACTAGGCAAGAACGTAAACAGCCACCTAACATGGAAGCAGCATTCTGGATCGCTTCATCTTGGATGATGATTAAAAAATGATTGAGAAATTCAGCATAAATTAGATCAGGTTTTAAAATCATAAAGCGTCCAAGGCTAATTGATCTTTCTCACTATATCAGTCGTATTTAAATTAACCAAGGAAAAGAAGTTTCCCTATTTTAATTTTTTAAGTAAATAAGTACTGATGAAATGATAATCCCCATGCCTAAAAATTGAAGCAAGGTAAAATGCTCACCGAGAAATACCCAAGCCAAAATTAGTGTAGTGACCGGCATAATGGCAGTAGATAAGGAGGCCACCATCCCTTCAACTTGTTCACATCCCTTGTACCAAAATACATAAAATAGGCCCGAGCTTAAACCAAGGATAAGCAATGAAAATGTGTGTTCATTTTGCCAGTTCAAATAATTAAAGGATAGGAAGGGAAGAAATCCAATAAAAAAGAGCGCGTTAATACCATTCAGTAAGGCTGAGAGTAAAAAAACGGGTAGAGGAATTTTATAGAGTTTTGATAGAATATAATACAAGCCTTCAGGAAATAAAGACAATAAAATAAGTAAATCTCCACTTAAGGTATTACTGCCTCCTTGGTAATCTCCGAAAGACAGAATTATTAAACCAAGCGTTACCATAAGAGTCGAAATAAAAGTGCGGGTGGAAAATTGTTCCCCTAAAATAAACCAAGACATAATAGCAATAATGAGGGGTAAAACGCTGGTTACAATGCCTGCGCTATTAGCATCAGTATAGTGCAACCCCCATAGCATCAATAGATTAAACAATACTCCCGCGGTTAGGGATTGTGCAACAATATTTATCCAATCCTTCTTTGTTAAGTTGATAAAATGAGAATGAACGGAGCGTCGATCAGTAGAAGTCCACCAATGTAAAAAAAATAATATCAGTGCTGCCAGACTAAAACGACTCATTAATACAACGAAACTTGATAGTGAACTAAGTAGGCTCTTGGACGTAACGATATTTATCGCTACCATAGTCTGTGCCAAAGTAACTAAAATTAGACCAAACAGGGAGTTTTTCTTTTTCATTATATACAAGCATGGATTAATATGTTTAAAGTTTACCACTATTAATTCTTACTCACTTTACCAAATGGCGCATCGTTTTTTCATTTAGAAGCATTATTTAGGTTCAAACGCCATTTTGAAGGTGGTTCACCATACTGTTGAGTAAAAAAACGTGTAAAAGTGGATAAATGCTCATAGCCAAGAGAAAAGGCAATATGTTCAATGGATAAAGTGCTAGTAGCTAATAAGTACTCAGCATGCTCCATTTTTTTATTGCGCCAATAATCAGCTAGAGTACATCCCATGACCTTTTTAAAGCGCCGTTGTAGTTGGCTGGCACTTAAATAACATTGTTTGGCAAGATGATTAATATTAATGGGTTGAGTAAAATGAGTGTCTAGCCAATTTTTTGCTTTTAGTACTGGGGTATCAATTGGTGAGGCATTTGTTTGAGCTAGTGTTTTGAGTAGTAAGCGAGAAATTATATTTTGGGTCACATGATCCACTAAGCTATGGCTTAAATACGTTTGGGTAAATGAAATTAATTTTCTATCTGAGGCGGAAAGGCTACAAAATGGGCTCTTAAATAAATGTTCTACGGGAGTATTTATGTCCAGAACTACAAACAAATTGTTATTACTGCCACTAAAACAGTGTTTTTCCCCTGCAGCAATAAAAGCCGCGGTATCCTGATTAACCATCCCGGAATGAGGGCCTATTTCTAAGTCTAAAACACCCTTAACGGGTAGGACTAACTGAGCATAATCATGGCTATGCTGTAAGGAGTCGATTTGATACGAACGTAGTTCCATCGTATTAAAAAAGGGCAAAGTAGTTGATATCATAAGCATCTTAACAAAGAAGATAGGTTACCCTCGCTGAAAACGACCTATCCCACCAATTCACTATCCTCTTTAAATACTTCCCGGCCAATAAACCATCTTTTAATCATACTTAAAGGAAACGAATGATAAGCACACCAGTTCTCTATGATTTGTTTATCTAGCTCTTCAGGAATACTATGAACTTCATGAGATAATTTGTCTGATAAAAGGAGTAATGCTGCCTGATTATGTATCCAAAATTCAGGATCTATATATCTCATTGGGGTCGGATCTTTTAATACAAAATTAAGAGCCTTTTTATTATTCAAGACCAGTTCTTCTCTAAACAAGGGACCAAATTCATCATAAACACCAAGGTTGGCTAATATTTTACCACTAAACCAGGAGGTCGGATAAGCATTCATAATGGCCTTTTTACCGGTAGCGGTGGCAATAATATCGGCGTTAAGAATAGCTTCTTTTAAAAGATCATTATCCTCAGGGTGAATGGCTTTTATTCCTAAACTCTGAGCGAGTTGTCTTTGCTTATCGCATACATCGACAACAACAATAGGTAGCTGATTCTGTTTGCAATAATAAGCTAGGCCGCGACCAATTTTGCCAAAGCCGAAAATGAGCCAAGATTTGCTTGCGGGATCTATCCCTGTTAATAAGGATAAAGCGGTATAACTACTTTCTGCACAACCAAAAACAGTTTCTAATTGTTTAGTTAATGTTCTATCTATGCTTATTACTGGGAAAGAAAGCTCTTGCTGACGATAAAACTCATCGCCTGAGCCAGTTAATTCAATGGCTCCAATTTGGGGTGCGCCTAAAATTTGATACAGTTCGGCACCACAATCAAAATAAAGATCAAAGCACTCGTTTTTGAGCGTTTTGGGATCCTCAATAAAACGAATTCCTGCATTAGAAAGTGTAGCAATAGCGACTTCACTAGCTTGACAAAAAGAGTAAGGGTGAGTCACCGTAACCTTGGCACCAGCTTTAGTAAGGCAGGCGATTTTTAATAATGTATTTTCCACCACAGGGACATGGTGCACTATGTTTAAACCCTTTAATGGTTGACTCTTTTCCCATGCCCCGAGTTGCTTGTGCATAAAAGGAGCCTCTTTGGGCGAATAAACATTGAAATAATCTAATAATGCGAAAGACATGAACAAACTCATTATGGATAAGTCTGCTCATATTAGCTGAATCCCATTTAAGCTACCACTTAAAAATGATTTAATCGGCTTTAATACCTTTATGTGAGCTATTCTTAACATCCGTGGAAATTGCTTCTTTGTTTATAAAGACTAAACATTCTAGCATCAGCTTTCTTCTTAGCTCATCATATTTTTCCCAAGCGATCAATTTTTGGGTTAAATTAGCTGCGAGAGGTGGATTAAGCTTATCCAGTACTAGAATTATTTTAGCAACTAATTTGTACCCCTGGCCTGAACTATTATGAAAACCGTAAGGATTCATGATAAAGCTACCCATTAAGGAATAAACCTTATTAGGATTTAGGATGTCAAAAGCAGGGTGATCTAATAATTGCTCCACTCTTTTCACAACTGTGTTGGAGTGGATAGAGGCTTGAATCCTAAACCAATAATTAATGGCATGGGTATCATCTTTCCAATAATCATAGAATTGTTGCAAAGCACTATCCATTTCTTGTGCACAGCCCATTGTCGCTAATAAACTTAAAGAAGATATGGTTTCAGTCATATTTGAAATAAGGCTAGTCTTAAATTGTTTTAATAAAGCGTTTTTAGTTGTTGGAAAATCAATGTGTTGTAAATAGGAATAATAAACCTCCTTTAAGCGACGCATCCCTGCGTCTTTTATGTCAAACAACTCAAATTGTGGACTGGGATTAGGCAAATACTCATTAATCCGTTTAAATAACGTGGGCCAATCGTTTTTCAATTCTTCAGCAAGAGTTTTTTGGATCTGTTGGCGAGCAGTAGCTAAAAGTTCAAAATGAGGCTTTTCAAACGAAGCAATTAATTCTTCTTCGCTGCTTATAGTTAATAGCTCGGCTAAAATCCAAGGTTCTATATCATTGTTTAGCAGTAAGCTGCGATAAGCAGAGAATAAAGCTTTAGGATAGTTGATGGTCTGATTAGCGCAATATTCTGTGACAAGATTTAAAATTAATTTTTTACTGGCCTCACAACGATTATATAAATTGGGATCATGCTGCATTAATACGAGTAAGTCATCATTACTAACCGTTTGGTATAAATAAATGGGGGCTGAGAAACTCCTAAATAAGGAAGGGATTGGGCGGGTAGCCATATCTGGAAACTCAAATTTCATCTCTGCTTGAGTAATTAAAAGTAGACGCTCCTCAATTAACTCTCTTCCCGTACTGTCAAGCAACCCCATAAGGAGGGGAATAGGCTTCTTGCTTTCATTATGCACTTTAATATGAAGTTGGTAGCGCTGCTGCTTATTATCATAAATATCAGTAATAGTCAACTGTGGAATACCGGGTTCCAGGGCCACCTCATGAAAAAAATCTAGCTTAAATCGGTAAATAATGAGAGGCTAGCTTCATTTAAATGGATATAGGAATGAAGCTGGAAGAAGGATTTTTAGATTTTTTTATTTCACTTG
>NZ_RZGQ01000152.1 GCF_003989735.1 Legionella sp. km772
GGAAAATCAAATAATCACTATAAAGATCAAGCATATCCATTTAATTCCCTCCCTAAAATTAAGGGCGGAATTCTAATGCTTTTTAGTCAAACTACAAGTTTATGTGCGTAACATGAGTTACCAAAAAAACGGCATAGCTCATCATAACCGCCAATCCGCTCCCCATTGATAAAGGTTTGCGGGGTGGTCTTAACTTGCTGCTCCAATTTAAACGCATCAACTTGCTCACGACTCGTTAACCACACATCGTCCACAAGATAACCTTGACGTTGTAATAAATCTTTAGCTTTTAAGCCATAAGGACAAAGATGATTAGGTAGTACCATGCGATACAGGGTCGCTTTTTTAACCGATGCAGTAGCCATTTTTCCTTCCTAAGTTACTCTATTAAATAAACTTACTCCATATCCTCATGCTTCTCGACCCAATAATCACTAGGGCCCCCGGGAGGGGTTGGTCGTGTTACTAAAGGACTCAAACTTGCCCCAGCACCCTTATTTCCACCCCTCTGTTCGTTTAAGGTGGTAGTAATTCAATATATTGGCTCGCTTAAAAAACCATCTTACTTAGGTAGACTTTGTTTCTTTTAATAAATCACGAATCTCCTTAAGTAATTCAACGGAAACATCAACTTCTTTATTTTTCACTGCCGGTGAATTAAACCGCTTGAATAATGCGGCTGACGGTTTAACTATGGCATAGTAAAGCACTAATGCTTTAATTAAAAATGAGAGAATGGCATTAATAAAATTACCAATAGCAAGCGGACCGAGTTTCAAAGCGGAAAAATCAGGCTGCCCCCCCATTATTCCCAGAAGAGGAGTTATAATATCTTTGGTCATCGAATCAACAATACCGCTAAATGCCGCACCGATAATCACAGCTACCGCTAAATCCACCACATTCCCTCGGAGGATAAATTCTTTAAAGCTCGCCATAGCATTTTCCTTTTGTTCTCTAAATTAATAAGCTCACTAGGCTATCAGTTAAGAAACTAGTCTACATCACCGTAGACTTTAAAGCCCTTCCTCCCGGCCAATTTCACCTGATATAAAGCGTCATCAGCTTGCTTTACTAAGCTTGCAGGAGAAAGAGACTCACCTCGATAAAGGGCAATACCAATGCTAGTAGAAATCGCATGTGGATGGTTTTCCAAAAGGACTGTGCGACTTAATTTGTTAATTATTTTTTCCGCAATGCTAATAGCATCTTCTTTTGCACTAAGATCATCAAATAGAATAACAAATTCATCTCCCCCCAATCGTACAACAAAATCATATTTACGAACATTTTTCTTAAGAAAAGAGGCGAATTTTACCAGTAATTTATCGCCTACTGGATGGCCTAAATTATCATTAATCCATTTAAAATGATCGATGTCCAAAAACATTAATGCAATTAACCCTGTACTTCGTTTTACTTTGTCCATGGCATGAAGTAAGACCGTATCAAAAAATTTTCTATTAGGAAGTTTGGTTAAAAAATCGTGCTTAGTCATGCGGTCCAACCGAGCTTGGGTGCTTTTTAATTTTTTTATCGTATTGGCTTTTTCTTCAAATAAGAGTTGCGTTTTTAATCCGGAGGCGATAAATCCTGCCATTAACTCCAAAATTTTTACGTGTAACTCATTAAAGGCATCCGGATATTTAGATACTATTTTAATGACCCCGGCGGCCTTATCGGAATAAACTAAAGGAGCCACCACTAAAGAGCGGGCGGCAACTTTACGGCAGGCCTCTAAATTAACTCGTGGATCATTTTCTGTATCTCGAGCAATTAAAATCTTATTTTGCCTAAGACAAAGGCCAGAAATACTATGCGCTCTTGGTAGTTTTAATCCGCGGTATAGACTCACACTTCCTGCGACTGCTTGATAGACCATGGACTCATCCTCGACTAACTCAATAACAGCTCCCGTAGCTAAAGTTAGTTCTTGAATTTTATGGGTGACTAATTCCATGAAGTCTTGGAGGTCAAAATGTGCACTAGCTAAGAGATTTTGTGTATTGATAACCTGCTCAAGTAGGTCAAGGTTATAAACGGGGACTTTGGCTTCCATATTAATTCTCTAAGCAGGACAAAGCCCAATATTCTCGATCGCGATAATCCTTAGCTAAAGTTAAATTTTTTGGTTGCTTAATTAATTGGAAATTCATTGGAGCACCTCCTAATGAGTTATTTTTTAGAGTCAGTATTTGACAGCTTGCTTATTTTTGTCTTTAAGGCCTCTAAGCTAGGAGAGAAATTTTTTTCTAACCATGCGGTCATTGGCTGACAATAGCGCACGAATTGGGACTCTTGCCATAGTTTATTACTTACAGCAGTTAATTGGACAACATAGATAATAAAAATCGACACAATGAAAGCGCGCACCAGACCAAATAAACCGCCAAAAAAGCTATTGATAAAGCCTAAACCGCTCAATTGAAAAGCCATATTTAAAAAATAACTTATTATGGCCCCAATAAGAATAATAAAAACAAAGATTAAAAGAAAAATAAACACCAAGCTTAATGAGGAGATGGTTTGGTCTTGCCCAGTACTACTAGCAAAATGCGCAGCTAAAGGAGGGGCGTATTTAATGGCTAAATAAGTAGCGAGAACCAGAAAGAGCAAGGAAACTACTCCTCTTATAAAGCCCCGTATAAAACCTGCAAGCATCGATAAGAGAAAAAAAAGGATAAACCCCACATCAACCCAGTTCAAATCCATAATCATGGCCAAATCCTTTTTAATATCAAGCTCATTATTATAATTTTAACACAAGATTTATATTGTTTTTTAGGGCACTAAGGGTAAGCGTGACAAATTTAAGTACAAGCCTGTATTTCCTATCAATTTTATATAAAAACAGAGCGCCAGCTATAATCATTTTATAGGCGTTAAGATGAGGATTTCGTGAGCAACTATTATTCTATGGCCCAAGACATTGAAAACGCCAAAAAAAGAATGGATGACTATTTCTTAAAACGGGATCTGGATGCTCAACACTATAAAGCCTGGTTGGATTCCTGTAATGAATTTAAAATTATATTGAGCCGGCGACACAGTAATCCGCTGTTATATCCTGATCTAATAAAATTAAAAGAAGGGGATGCTGCTGCAATTCAAACAGCAATTAATTATTTATGCGCCAATCCGCTCTACTTTTCTTCAGGTTATAAAAAGGAATTTCTTACCAAGCGCTTAAAACAATTAGTGTTTACTAAGAGAGCTCTTTTTTCACCCCAACAAATCGAACAATTAAATTTAATTGTACTTAATAAAGTCCGTTCAGGATTTAGTAGAGAATTTCGCTATTATTGCCGATTAGCCCAAGCTCTTTCTTCGCCAGCCTTAATTAAGCAATTAAGCGAGTTATCTTATTCACAAGATTTGAAAACTCGTTTGCAAGCCGCCTGGATGTTAGCTTATTTAAATACTGGGCCTGGAGAAAAAAGCTAAATTAGGGCGGTTTTTTTTGATCGCCGAATAAAGCCTGGAAACTATCAAGGGGCATCGCGTTGAAGTAGCCTGTTTTCATGCAGGCGAGAGTCAATAACATTTGTTGTTTAATGATCGGGGTTTTACACAACAAACCGTGGACTAAATCTCGCAGAATACCCATCGGATAAGCCGATGATTGAAACCATGGCGTGACAAAACGACTTGCTTGCTGGTAATAAGCTAATTGGGATTTTCTCTCTTGGCTATAGCGAGCTAAGGCTGTGGGGATATCTGCACCTTTGCAGCATTCAAATAAAACCTTAGCATCAATTAAACCAAGATTAGCTCCTTGACCTAACTGCGGGCTCATCCCATGGGCTGCATCGCCAATAAGGACCACCCTTTGCTTATGCCAAGGGAAGACCCGAACGTCATAGTAAGAAGCAAAGGAAAAATCCTTATGGCTGGAAAACTGCGCTAATAAATCTGCAAGCTCAGGCCATATTGAGGTCACATACTTTATCCAATCCCTAAAAGGGGTATCTAACCAGTGCTGTAGGGAGGATTTTTTTAAGCTCCAAAAAAAACTGACCAATAAACAGTGCGCCTCATCATAACCCATGGGCAAGATCCCAGACATAATTTCAGTACGTTTATATACTTGCTCCAAGACCTTGGAAAATTGAGCTTGTTGATCACGCCCTATAGCCCACAAAGCCCCCCATTCATAGGGCTTAACTTGGATTTTAAGAGTGACAAAGGTTCGCAAATTAGAGCGCGCACCATCTGCAATAACGACGCAATCATAAGGGCCATAAACCTTATTAGCAGCATCTTTTAAATTAACTTTATCCAAGGCTTGTTCAATTCCTACAATCTCGCAAGGATTGATAATCCTAATTTGCTGTACTTGCATGGTCTGCATTAATTCTTTATACAGCACAGCACGGTGCATGCCTAAGCCTATGTGATGCGCCACTAAATCCTTATAACGCAAATCTAAAACCACCTTACCGCGATGATTGCGACCATATAAACCAACAATCGGCGCACCTTGGGCAATCAAACTCTGGGCAAGGCCTAAGCGATGTAATACATCCAAGCCAGCAGGTTGCAATAAAAACCCAGCACCCACCGGGCATAAATTAGCCACCTTATCAAAAACAGTAAGCTCTGCCCCCAACTGCCGTAAAAATAAAGCCGCCGCAGGCCCTGCAATCCCGCAACCAATCACCGCAATCTTTAGCAAAATAATTACCTCTTATTCTAAACAGCATTAAGGCTGCGCAAGCAACATCAAACCTACTCGCTAAGGTTTGAGTGTAGAGTGAGCGAACTAATGCATTGTATTAATCTAATTAGATAAAATCGCCTATCTATCCGCAATAACTGTTGTTTATATTAATAATATAAACGGGGTAGTAACAAAACTTAAGCTGATGAGTTAGTAGCGGGACTAACACTAATTTTTAGGGCTAATTAGAGCAATAGCCGTCGCTTTATCCTCCTCGTCAATGGTCAGGGGAGGTAATTGATTTTGAAAAAGTAGATGTTTTGATGATTTTGTTAAGTGGATTGTCGGACTGTTAATCGAGGTCTCTGATTCATCGGGTAGAGTAATAGAGCCTTCTTGCTTAAGAGTAGCAGCACCTGCAGAAGATTGAAAAGCGGGTTGTCCTTGCTGCCAGGTTAAAAATTTTTCTAAAGTCTCTTCGGGAATGCTTTGGCCTAGTGCAATCTGTTTTTTAATGACTTCTCCCCAGCCTGCATTCATATCAGCTCCATGGGATATATCGATATAATTATTTTCTAAAAAATGTTCGAACAATAATACCTCAATAAGCTGCTCTTGTTTCTCGCCGTATAATATAATTCCATCCTCAGTGATCATCAACCAGGCTCCATCTAAATTAGAGCCATAAGGGTTGCGCATATCGAACCCATGTTGAAATAAATTTTGAAGGTTCGAATCGTGATCTGGATGAGGTAAAGTATAGGCTTGCCCCCCATTTTGAATAGCCATACTTAAATGATTACGTAGATAGGTGAATAACTTAGGATTCATGGGGTAATTTTTTTCTTGAAGATTTGCCCTATCAGAAGCTGTGGATAGTTGATTAGTCTTATTTTGTTCCAGTCGTAATTTTTCTTTGATAACTGCTTGCCAACACAGCTCTTCTACATTTGGCTTATCCGTGGATGCTAAACCTTTGAATGCGGTAATCCCGGCATTGAGGCTAGCTTGCAAAACCTCCATATCGACCGCCTCTCCATAGGCTAAATTATGAGGATCTCTATACGAAAAATTAACCAATTGAAGAAACAAAAACTCATGGGGAGTAATACAACCCGCTCGTTTAACCGCAAACTCATCAAACAAATGCTCTGGATTTTCTATTTGTTCTAGTAAAATATTTACTTTTGTTTTACTGACAGGGGACAGCCTTTTCAAAAAATAAAAATATTCGCGGGTGGCGTCACATAGGGCCTGTCGTTCATCCTCCCCTTGCTGGTGAGGTTTAAGAGTATTATATACACGCATTTTTTCTTTGGGATACCCGTCTAACTGCTGCGGGGAGGGATGAGTTAAAGCCAAGCCATCCCAATCTCCAGTTACTGCAGAACCTGCAAAATCATAAACTTGTTTAATCTGCTCCTTCGTGAGTAAATGTAAGATTTCCCATTTGGGAGTAGTTTCATTCATCTCCAAAAAAATACTTAGTCCCTTTTCAAGTCCAGGCTCTTCCAATATTTTACTATCGCGAATGGCTTTTAATAAGCCAGCTGTAGTTTTAGGAGTATTAGCAAAGACCAACACTTCTTTTAAGGGTTCATCTTCCACTGCCGCGGCAGCAGCAGGCCTTAATGGTTTTTGATGCTCAAGATAATAGACTTTAAACAAACACTGAGTAGCTCGCTCGTATATTTCATCGGGGACATCCCGTAGTTCTGGGGGCTTAGCCAGACCTTGTTTTTCTTCATCCCAGAGGGAATGATAGCGGGGATGATCCCATAATCGTGAATAAAAAAGTGGCGTTGCACTACCTTGATTAAGATCTATGACAAATTGGCCTTTGAAATGGCGATCTCCTTTGCCAGGCTTAAACGCTAAGCAGAGTTTGCCGTCAGAATAATTTAATACTGCAAGATCTCCATCTGCAGATATCTCTCTAATAATATCTAGCATCGTGACCGGTAGTGCAATGCTGTGCTGATAATCAGGATCCTGAATATCTCTCCCCAGATTTACAAAATCGGTGCGATCGTGGCCAATGCCTACTCCATTATCCAGCCGAGTGAAACGAACATCGACCGGAATGGAACCCCTAATTAATCCTTGGCCTTCTTTGGCAGTTTTGCTTTTATTTAAACTGGTCTTCGGACCACGTTTTTGATTATAAACTCATGTTACGCACGGTCAATTTTAAGCTGCCATATTTTTAAGCTCCTGCCAAGCAATCTGGTTCGCTCTAAGAATCAATTTGTACTTAATAGCAAAGTGATTTAAATGAGTTTTT
>NZ_RZGQ01000153.1 GCF_003989735.1 Legionella sp. km772
AACTCATTTAAATCACTTTGCTATTAAGTACAAATTGATTCTTAGAGCGAACCAGATTGCTTGGCAGGAGCTTAAAAATATGGCAGCTTAAAATTGACCGTGCGTAACATGAGTTAATAATTTATTCATGGGAAAAGCATGATAGAGCCGGATAAAGCTATTCCTTTTATATTTAAGCTTATTATCCTTTATTTTTTCGAGCAATTTTTGATTAAGCCATTTTAAATGAGCCAACTGACCACTTTCGGCTGCTTGCATCAATTCTTCTTTATTATGGATTTGGTGTTTTTTTAAAATTCCAACGCGTTTTTTTCCTAAACCAGGCAAGAGCTCTAGAGCCTCTTCTGAAGAACTACTTTTCTCATGGATAATTAACTCGTCATTATTTAATAGATGGTTAATGGAAGTAGCAATTCCTTTCCCCACCCAATTAATCTCAGTAAGATCTTTATTTTTAGCAAGTAAATCACTTATCTGCTCGTGTAAGGCAGAAATAGACTGTGCCGCTCTACGATAGGCTCTGACTTTATAAGGGTTTTCACCATTAACTTCCAATAAATCTGCAAACTGTAATAGCAAAGCGGCTATCTCTTGATTAGATTTAATCATTAAATACAAAGGTTATGCAGCTTATTTTCAGTTTAGAAAAGAACAGTATTTATTCAATAAAGGTTTACCCTCCTTGGAAGAATTGTGCAATTTTTTGACATTTAAAATATCTCGTCTATACTAAAAGGTAGGACGAAATGATTTTGACAGGGAATGGCTATTTTTAGCCGAAGTCAATTGCGAGGCCACCTAAGGGTGGCTTTCGCGCTTTTAATTCTCTGGCTTAAATACTTTCTTCTAAAATTAGCCTTTGCTGACCTAAAAAAAATCAATCAACTAAATAGGTCAAGCTTTGGCTATTAATCTTGTGTAAATTCTCAATAGTTAATTCACTATCGCATAACACTGCTTCCCTTTAGTAACTAATTGTACTTTGGTGCTTTTATTGAGTACAACAGACCCACAGGAGATGTCTCTACCACTTAATGCGTTTTTACGGTAACCAAAAAAATATTGCTTATTAACAGGCCCCTTACCCGAATAGGTTTTCCCCAAACCTCCCAGTTTTTTTCCTTCTACTAGGTAACCTACTGCCATCGCTTTATCTGTGGCGACAACAGTTATTTCTATCAAATCATCAGCAAAATTTTGACCAGAAAATAAAGTAACAAATAAAGCTAGAAGAGTTTTAATAAAATTCATTTTCATATTGAACTCCTTTCAATAACTAGTGAATTTTGCACCAACAGCTTGTTTTTACTTCCTATTCTCCTTTAGTGTAGTACTATTTTATTAAAAAACTAACTCTCTGCATTTTTTTAAATCACACAAAGATCCTTTTTATAATTCACCTTTATCATACTTGATTAGGATTAAATGTATAGACTTCTAACTAATTGTTCACTTATATAGTGGGGCGTTTAGTGCTGCTCTCTGGAGCTTTCAATTCTTTTTCTCTTCTTCGTTTACCATTTAGCGAAGAAATCGCTTCATTTTCTTCAGCTCTAGGTTCGTCCGAAGAGGATAAGCCAGGAAGTGGGGCGGGCGCTGCGGAAGGAAAAAATCCGAGGTTTTTTTTCTTTGAAGGTAATTTAAGTGTGAAAGCTAGCTCAAGAGGCTTTTCTCCAGCTAATAATGCGAAGGGCCGCATAGGGCTTTTTAGAATAATTTCAGCACCCCTTGTTTCTGCATTATTCGCAATAGAAAAAGTAGTTGCACCCTCTTCGATGTTATAAACAGCTCGGTATTTATCTCTTCTATCTACGACTTGTCCTCTTAAAATAAAATTGGCTAGCATAAGATGACCCAGCCCACTACCTCCAAAACAATAACCTTCAATCTCGTGTTTACCTTGAGTATCTTTTGCTCGTCCCAGCCTTGGGTCGTTAAATTTAATAATATTTGAAAAATCATCTAAATACTCTTGGCTAAATCCTCCTGCATTATCTTTAATTTGGACAGCAAGGTCTTTATCACTAGGCAATAAAGCAATTTCCATCTGTAAAAGGGTATTAGCGGAGGCTTTTTTAAGTCGATTAATCAATATTGTATCGATACTATTTTTTAATAATTCGATAAAGTTGGTATTTAAACATTCAATGACCAATGGTAGGGCTACGTTTTCCTCTCCTGATAACGCAGCAAACAAGCGCTGCTCCGAGAGATTAGTGAGCGTACACTGGTTTTTTATTAAAGTTTTAATTCTATCCCAATGCATTTCCCCAGATAGGTATTTCAAACTCATGACATAATCTTCGCGAAGCTTGGCAAAATGTTCATTCGCTCTATCTCGATCAGATTCTGCAGCCACCATCTCTGCAGCACTCACTTTGCCCGCATCCACAGCATGAGCCTCTTTTAGCTCAACTAAGCGTTTTTGATATAACTGTGAAGTAAGATAAGCATCACAATAAGATTTTAAATCTAAACTAAGATTAACAACAAATCGGGTCCCCTCTTTTAGTGCGAGATCTATATTCATTTTACCCTCTTTTTTTACCGAAATGCAGGAATAGGATTAACAACGGTGCGTCTAAAAGTGTAGTCCTTATTTTCGGCACATCTAAATTTTATTTTCTTAGGTGAAACCCAATCATCCACACTTATAAAAAGTATGTTATTTGATCAAATTACTATTTAATTTTGCTAGGAGGGAGCTTATAGTCTGTTTTTCATTGGCTGTAAAGCCCATTAAAATAAAATGATTGAGTTCTTTCGCACAGTCATCAATGATTTTTTGATACCCACGCCCTTTTTCAGTTAACCTTATTTCAATTGCCCGCCTATCGTGTGCGCAGGGAACGCGAATAATGAAGCCATCGCGCTCCATTCTATCTAGGGTTCGTACAGCAGTGGGTTGCTCAATACCAATTTGCTTATGCATTTCCGCTTGAGTAAGGCCGTCTTGTTGATAGAGCGCCATTAAGAAATAAGTATAAGCATCGGTAATTCCATGAGGCTTTAAAAATTCATTGGCTTTTTTTATTAACAATCTACTGGCTTTCTTAATTTGGGTTGATGGGTACACTTATTTACTCACATTTAAATAGCTTGCTATATATTAGCATGCTATGCTATTCTTGACTAGTTGTTTATATTTAGAGAGTACTAGTCATGAAGTTACCCCTATATCAAATTGATTCGTTTACTTCTACTTTATTTGATGGAAATCCGGCTGCCGTTTGTCCCTTAGACTATTGGCTAGATGATAAAGTACTGCAATTAATCGCAAGAGAAAATAATTTGTCTGAAACTGCATTTATTGTTCCTCATAATAATTCTTATCAAATCCGCTGGTTTACCCCTAATATGGAGGTTGATTTATGTGGACATGCTACTTTAGCAAGCGCCTTTGTACTTTTTGAACTCCTTAACTACCCAGAAAAGCTAATCCAATTCACCAGTAAAAGTGGATTATTATCGGTTAAAAAAGAAGCAGACCTGCTCATCATGGATTTTCCTGCCTTAAGCTATACTAAAATTGAGCCAAGTGAAGAGTTGATCAAGGCCATCACAATCAGACCTGATGAGCTTTATCAAAGCACTTTTGACCTCTTAGCAATTTATGAAGATGCAAAGCTTATCCATCAAGTAAAACCAGATTTAAACGCCTTAATTAGGCTATCATGCAGAGGGATTATTTTATCCGCCAGGGATTCGCATACAGATGTGTATTCACGATGTTTTTATCCGGGTTGTGATGTCCCAGAAGATCCTGTTACCGGGTCAGCGCATTGTGTCATAGCTCCTTACTGGTGTGCACGCCTTAATAAAAAGAAAATTCATGCCCGCCAAGGTGGAGCTAGGCAAGGTGAACTCTGGTGTGAAGTGGATAAAGAGAGAGTTTATCTATCAGGGCAGGCACAATTGTATCTACAAGGAGAAATTAATCTTTCTTCTATATTTAAAGGTTTATGATGAAAGCACTCCATATACAAACCCCGCTGATTGTCTCACAAAATTTAAAAAATAAATTTAATAAGAGTATTTATTTTAAAATGGAGTGTTTGCAACCAAGCGGTTCATTTAAACTAAGGGGTATCGGAGCCTTATGCCAAGAAGAAGCTGCAAAAGGCGTAGACTGTTTTGTGGCCTCATCGGGCGGCAATGCCGGGATTGCCGTTGCTTATTGCGGAATGAAAATGAATATTCCAACCACCGTATTCATTCCTAACAGCAGCCATCCTTTATATATCGAAGCTATCCAATCTTATGGAGCTCGAGTGGTTATAGCGGGCTCTGTTTGGGATGATGCGCATCAAGCAGCTTTAGAATTTGTTAAAAACAATAAAGCAGCCTACATCCCACCCTTTGATCACCCTACTCTATGGAAGGGACATTCCACCCTGGTAGATGAGGTAGTACAGCAAGGTTTGGTTAAACCTGATGCAGTAGTCCTATCCGTGGGTGGAGGTGGTCTTGCTTGTGGTATCTTAGAGGGGATGCATCGTCATAACTGGAAAGATATTCCGCTCATTGCCGTAGAGACTTTGGGAGCGGATGCTTTTGCGCACTCGGTAAAGGCAGGCAGTTTAATTAGGCTTGAGAAAATAAGCAGCAAGGCAACCACTCTAGGTGCTAAACAAGTGACAGCGCAATTAATGGATTGGGCTAAAAAACATCCTATAGTAAATAGTGTCGTCAGCGATAAAGAAGCAGAACTAGCCTGTTTTGCTTTTGCTCGTGAACAAAGAGTTTTGGTAGAACTGTCCAGCGGTGCTGCTTTAACCGCTGCCTATAATAATCATCCTGCTCTTCAACAGGCTTCATCCGTGTTAGTGATTGTTTGTGGCGGAATAAATATAAGCCACTTCCCTATTCCCAATCATTCGGGCAACGCTTTATGAAGCAAATGCAGCAGATAGGCGAGTTGAACAGATAACCATCTCAGAGTCTTGAATACGATAGAACCCGTATAGTTAAGAGTACCAAGGTAAAAAATCCCTGATCCAGTTCCTAGTGGATTAAGGTGTTGTGGAACATAAGGATCAGAGCGGAATCATTTAGAAAAGTTATGAGTAATATTGAGGCAAGTAGCAAAATTATTGTAAAACCTATTTGATTTTAAATAAGGTCCTCAGAAAGCAAAATACACCGAGGTTGGGAAGCTATCGTACACTCGATTAAGGTGTAAAGCCTTCTAATATAGTTTCTCCTATTTTACCTATCCCTAAGGCCACAGTAGCTACACTATGCGTAACTAAACGAAGGAGGGTAGTTAAAGTATCAATAACAATAGATGCAGCATGATAAAGAGCACCTAGTAAAAAATTGATACCAGATTTGACATTCTGGCAGCCCTGATTTAACTCATTCAAATCAAAAGTTACTGCACCGATAGCGATATTAGCTACACCTAAAGCTGCATAGAACAATGAATTTAAAGCTTGATGTAACCCTAGGGCAAGATTAATAATAGGCAAAGCAGCAATTGCTTTCACGTTCCTTTTGGCATCAGTAAATGAGCAGAAGGACTTAAAAAAGCTATTTTGATAGGCGCTCAAACACTTGAATTCGTCCAAACGACTTTGTTTCATTGCTTTTTCTAGTTCAAACATAACAACTCCTTACAACAAAGAAGTCAGAGTGTATATGAATAGTGATGAAAGACAAGATCATTCTATTGTGATAAAAGTACTTTAACTTAGTCCATCCGAAATTTTAAATTTTCGCTATTTTGATAGTAAAATTTATTGTTTATAAATTCTTACCCAAAAAATTGGAATCCGGGGACGCACAGATAAAAAACATTTTCCAGATCAAAGTTAAATCAAGGTACTTGAAATGTGCAATATTATAATTACCTCTAATCTAACAAGCATTCATTTACTACCTTTTAATCTATTAAGGCCATTATTTGGTTTAATTTGCTTCTCCAAGCCATCCTATTAATAAATTACCCTTAAAGAAGGCCTAACTAAATCTTTTAGGAATAGTGAAGCTAAAAGTAGACCCCACTCCAACTTGACTGGTTACCTTAATAGTCCCTTGATGGTTGCTGATAATATCTTTGCAAATAGAAAGCCCTATACCCATGCCAGAAATATTTTCATTTGAAACACGATAGAATGGCTCAAAAATGTTTTCTAAATCCTTTTGAGGAACACCTAACCCACGATCAATGATATTTACTTGGATTACGGAATCAGTTGTTTCACTAGTTATACGGATTTTACTACCCTGAGGAGAATACTTTATGGCGTTTGAAATAAGATTTGTAATTACTTGCCCAATACGTCCTTTATCCGCTTTAATTTCGTCTTCTATAGCTAAATCAGTTTCAAATTGGCAATTATTCGCTCTCAATTGCATTTCCTGTATTTTTTCTATTATCAAAGGGTTTAAATGAAAAATTTCTAGCTTTAAATGCAATTTTCCTTCTTCAAATTGTGTTGTATCGAGCATATCTCTAATGAGAATTTGTAAGAGTTCAAGCTGCATTTTTAATTTATTAAGAATTTCAATTTGTATAGCGGTGTTTTTTTCGAGAAAGGCTTGGTCTATTATTTCCATATATAAATTCATGCACGTAAGGGGCGAACTAAGCTCATGCACCGCATTAGCAATAAATTCATCGCGTAAACGAACTTGTGTTATCAGCTTCTGTTCACTTATTCTCATAGCTTTTTCAGTCTGCATTTTAGCTACTAATTCATACTCATGAGAAATAATAATTGAAGCAGCCTTGGTAAGAATTAGCTAGGTCCGGGGATCTGGAACAAAATTCAGGAAAAATAAGAGCTATTCCCGGTTTGTTAGTTCATTCACCTTACTCTCAGAATGGCTTATCCACAAGTCCATAGGCCAGGAGAGC
>NZ_RZGQ01000154.1 GCF_003989735.1 Legionella sp. km772
CTCTCCTGGCCTATGGACTTGTGGATAAGCCATTCTGAGAGTAAGGTGAATGAACTAACAAACCGGGAATAGCTCTTATTTTTCCTGAATTTTGTTCCAGATCCCCGGACCTAGCTAAGTGATTAACTGGATGCTTTTTTGGTTACATACAACATTACCTCTAAAGGTAGCTGGTTTTGTATGCGGGCAGGTATTTTTTCTTGTTTTACAATAGTTAATGAATGCTCTTTAGTGAGGGTGTTAAGATAAGCGGGTTGATGACTAAAACGTGCACTGCTTTCTAATTGCCAGGGGCTTTCTTCATTAATTTCAGTAGTAAAGATAAAATAATGCTCTTCAGTTAAATGTTCGCTAACGAGCTGGATTAATGGGGCTAGATCACCAAAATAAGGCAGCACATCAGCCGCAACAATGAGATCATAGTGTTTGGGGTCTTGTTTTAGGAAATCGAGTAACTCCATTTGCAGCAGTTCATCATAAATAGCTTTTTTCTTCGCGTGTTCTATCATCTTTTCGGCGATATCCACCCCAGTTAAATGCTTACAATATTCACGCACAGCCACGCCAGTTAAACCTGTTCCGCAACCTAAGTCTAAAGCGTTATCAAGCTCCAGTAATTCGAATTGATGTAAACTTCGGGCAATATGAGTAGGAATACTGTAATTAAGCTGTCCTTGCATATGTTGATCATAATATAAGGCGTAGTTGTTAAATAAATTATGGGCGTATTCAGGAGTATTTTCGCCATTTTTTATTCCTGTAATCGCATTTAACATATGCCTGCTAATCTTATCCTCTGGATTCACTTCTAAAGCGCGCTCTAAATAATGGCGAGAAGTTTCTCTATTATCTAATTTTAAATAGATCGCTGCTAAATTGTTTAAACTGGATGCATGCGTGGGTTCTAGCTGAAGGATATGATCAAAATGCATAGTTGCTTCGTTTAAATGGCCTAATGCCATTTGCGCAACCCCGGAATTATATAAATACTCAATGTTATTGGGCTCTTTTTGTAATAAAACATCATAATGCATTAAGGCATTTTCAAAGCGATCATAGTGCATGAAGGTTGAGGCTAAATTATTACGGGCGTCCATTTCATCATTATCTAAAGCCAAGGCTTTAGTAAAATAATCAACGGCTATTTGATTTTGTCCACGTTTAAGGGCAATAACCCCTAAATTCACTAAGGCTTCAACATGCTCATTCTGCTGAGCTAATACCGCTTGAAAGGCTTGCTCTGCTTGGTCTAACTCATTGGCTTCCAGATGTAATACACCTAGATAAAATTGTGCCTCAATAGCATCAGGATTGAGTGCTAACACATTAGAAAATTGTCTTTTAGCGGCATCCAATTCATTATTTTTTAATAGCAAAAGCCCCAAATTAAAATGGGCAGAGCTAAAGTCAGGAGCAGCATGGGTTGCTTTTATGTAATGGGCTAAGGCGTCCTCATAATTATTTTGTAAGGCATAGAGATTCGCTAAATTACTATGCGCTTGGGCATAATTTGGTGCTAATTCAATCGCTTGTAAATAGTGGCGAATGGCCTCTTCTATTTGATTATTTTTTTTATAGGCGTTAGCAAGGTTATTTAATAAATAGGGCTCTGGATTTATAGCATTGGCTTGTTGTAAAAAAGATAAGGCTTGGTGTATTTTGCCCATTTGTGCATAAGTTAATCCTAAAAAATGCAAGCTTTCTTGGTGTTGTGGGTCTAAAGCTAATATTTGTTCAAATAAGGCAATGGCCTCATCATACTTCGCTTCTGAGAGAAGTTGCCGAGCTTGGTTAAATAAATCGCTTAATTTCTTATTCATAAACTGGGATTAATTGTTTTAATTGATTTAGGGCTAGGGCACGATGGCTAATCCTATTTTTTATACTAGCAGATAATTCGGCGGCTGTGCACTGATATTGTTCTATAAAGAAAATTGGATCGTAGCCGAATCCCTGATCCCCTCTGCGCTCATTGATGATGACACCCTGCATGATGCCCGTTGCTATAATCGGGGTCGGGTCTTGTGAATGCTGTACTAAAGCAATGGCGCAATAAAAATAGGCTTGGCGCTGTTCTTTAGGTAAAGACTTCATATGGCTAAGCAACAAATTAATGTTCTTTGAATCACTCGTAGGCTCCCCGGCATAGCGTGCCGAATAAATTCCTGGTGCGCCATTTAAGGCTGGGACAACTAGGCCTGAATCGTCTGCGAGCGCTGGTTTGTTAGCAAAATGGCTAGCATGTCGCGCTTTAATAAGGGCATTTTCAATAAAACTTAATCCAGTCTCATGGGCATCGCTGATCCCTAACTCTTGTTGGGGGGTGCATAAACTTGGCGCGAGTAGCGCGCGTAGCTCTTTAATTTTTCCTTTATTGCTGGTTGCCAGAATAAGTTCTTTCATATAAGCCTTTTTAATGTTGCTTAAGGCATTGTAACTTGGTGGAGGACGAATTGAAAAATATTTATCAGAAATTAGCGCAATTTAAAATCTTATTAAACAATAATATGCTAAAATAGTGAGGATTATTAATCAATTGGATGACTATGCCAATTCGACATTTTTTATTAGTTTTGCTGGTTATTCTGGTGTGGGGAATTAACTTCATTTTCGTAAAGTTAGGCCTGCAAGAGATCTCACCCCTACTTTTATGCGCCCTGCGTTTTTTATTAGCGAGTGTTCCTGCTGTTTTCTTTGTTAAACCGCCTAAAGCTTCTATCCTGATGATTGCTGCTTATGGTTTTTTTATGTTTGCCCTGCAATTTTCTTTAGTTTTTATGGGGATGTACGTGGGTATGACGCCTGGGATGGCTTCTTTAATCATGCAGGTGCAAGTGTTTTTTAGTATGTTTTTTGCAGTGTTGTGGTTTGGTGAGCAGCCGCAATTAAAACAAATTGTCGGTGCCTTAGTTGCTTTTGCAGGGATAGCTGTAGTCGCCTTACATTTTGATCAACATGTTTCTTTATGGGGCTTTTTATGTATTTTAGGTGCCGCCGCCTCTTGGGGGATAGGAAACTTAATCGCAAAAAAAATAGATACCAGTAATTTAATAGCCGTAATTGTATGGGGAAGTTTTATTATTTGCTTACCTATGTTTGCCGCAGCGCTAGTCATTGAAGGACCGCAAAGTTTCCTCAACAGCTATCAACATCTTAGTTGGAAGGGCTTTGGTTCCTTATTGTATATTGTCTATGCCTCTACTTGGGTAGGTTATGGAGTATGGAACTGGTTGCTCGGGCGTTATCCGGTTAGCGTGGTGGTGCCTTTTACCCTTTTAATACCTCTAGTAGGCATAATAAGCTCTGTACTCGTTTTTGGAGAGCCGTTCCAATTATGGAAACTACTGGCCTGTTTATTAGTAATTACCGGCTTATGCATTAACCTTTTTAGTGCGCGATTATTCCGCCTAAAATTACGTTCTGAAGCGGCTTGATTATAATGGCGGCATTAAAAAAAATAATACTGTGTGCTGATGATTTTGGTTTTAGTCCTGGAGTCTGCTTAGGATTACTACAATTAGCCCGCATGAAACGGCTTTCGGCCTTAAGTTGTATGGTGAATGGCCCAAGTTTTACCACTTATGCTAAAGAGCTTTTAAACTTATCCGACCAAGTGCAAATTGGCTTACATTTTAATTTGACTGAAGGTTTACTTTTATCTCAAACAGATAAAAACTGTTTTAGTTTGCCTGAACTGCTGCTAAAAACCCACCTGCGGGCTCTAACTCGCCCTTTAATTGAGCAAGAGTTTCTTGCCCAATTGGAACGCTTTATTCGGCTAATGGGTAAATTGCCTGATTTTATCGATGGCCATCAACATGTACACCAATTCCCCTTAATTAGAAAAGTTTTGATGAGCTTGTATGAGCAACGTTTACAACCCCATTCAGTGTGGATTCGTTCGACTTATCCTCTTATTTCCTTGCCAGCTTATGATTGGAAGGGGCGAGTTTTAGCTTATACCGGTGGTAAAGCTTTAAAAGAGATGTTAAAGAATCAAAAAATAAGGCACAACGATTATTTTGCTGGAGTCTATGATTTCTCACCTCGGGTGGATTATTCAGATTTATTTAAGCAATGGTTAAAAATAGTCCCTTCTAATACTTTAATTATGTGTCATCCTGGTACAGGGAAAGAAAAAAACGATCCGATAGCACCTGCTCGCCTGCGGGAAATGGCTTATTTTTCTAGTGAGTTGTTTCTAGAAGATTGTGTCGCATACCGCATCGCTTTAAGTTAGAAAATGAGCTAATAAACTTAAGAGTTTTAATATTGAAAAATATCATCCTTGTGCAGCAGTGAAGCAGGTAGGAGGAACGTGTTAACCAAGCCTCACCTTGGATTGTTTAAGCAAGTCTGGAAGACGGTTTTTCTCTATGTAATTAGGCTGGTAGCAAAGTGATAAATGGGGCTTGTTGGTCTATTTGAGAATAAAGAAATGTTGATTAGCGGCAAGCCCAAAATCGCGATAAAAGGAAACTATAAATAGCTACTAAACCAAGAACAACAACTAAGGCTAATAAATAGTGGACGCTACTGTACTTTAAAAGTAAAAAATACAAGAGTTCATTAAGAGCCCCTGCCGATGAAGCCACTAAAAAAAAATGAGGCAGGCTTAATTGCTTCTTATTCTCTAAATGGGAAAAGCTAAGGTATCTATGCCCTAAGTAGCTGACATTAAAAGCAATAAAAAAAGCAATCAGATTAGCTAGCAAGGGTTCAATAGCAAAGTGGTTTACTAAGTTTAAAACCACCAATAAATGAGTTAAGGCAGCACCCGCTCCTACTCCTGCAAAAAAGAGAACCTGTTGGCTTTTTCTTGATAGATTAATCATAAAAGCTACTTTCTTCATCCACAATATAATGAGGGCGTTGCTTCACTTCATCAAAAACGCGACCTACATATTCACCAACCACACCGATAGCAAATAACTGTAGGCCGCCAAAAAAACTAATCGCAGTAACTATGGTTGCCCAACCTGGTGTTTGGATACCGAAAATTAAAGTATTAAAAATAATCCATAAGCCATACAAAATAGCTAAGGTTGCAAGTCCTACGCCACCAATAGCAATCATGCGTAAAGGAAAGGCGGTAAAAGAGGTAATTCCTGTAATCGCTAAGTCAAGAAGTGAATAAAAATTCCACTGCGAAACCCCTGATTTTCTTGGCTGAACTTCAAATGGGATGGCTACCTGTTTAAATCCCACCCAGCTGAATAAACCTTTCATAAAACGGTTACGCTCAGGAAGTTTTTGCAAGGCATTAACAATTTTTCGATCTAAAAGACGAAAATCCCCCGCATTGGCAGGAATATTTACGCGGTTAATTTTCGAGGTGAATTGATAAAAGGCACGCGCGCAATTTCTTTTAAGCCAAGATTCATCAGCACGACTTTGACGAACGGCAAAAACCATATCATTCCCTTCTTCCCATTTTTTGATGAATTCAGGTAGTAACTCTAAAGGATGTTGAAAATCGCTATCTAATAAAATAACAGCATCGCCGCGTGCATAGTCTAAACCAGCGCTTAAAGCTTTTTCTTTGCCAAAATTGCGACTAAAACGGACATAGCGAAGCGGTGCTTTGGTTCGATGTTGATGAATAATGGTGCTGGTGTGGTCTGTACTACCATCATCAATGATAATAATTTCATAGGGATAACTTAATTCAATTAGCATTTTATTGAGGGCAACAATAAATTCACCAACCACAGACTCTTCGTTATAAACTGGTACGACACAAGAAATTAATTTATTGTGGGTTTTACTTTGTGTCATAGGGCACATTATCAATGAAAATTAAGTGGCTATATTACCTAAACCAGAGAGGAACGTCTATTAGAGTATAAAAAAACAATAAGAAGCTTGGTCAATAAAGAGCGTTTATGCATCGTTGTTAATCAGGTGAAGAGGTGTAAGCTTAGCCCGTTAAAGGATATATATTAAGTGATTTTGTTCATTTTTTCTCTAAGGGAATTGGCTTCCACTTCATCAAAATCATCTGTATGGTTCAATAGGGTTTTAGCTTCAGTAAGCAGTTTGGTAATGGCCTCAAACTCTGCGCTAGTTGAACTTTGTTTGACCTTAAATATTCCCCCATTCATTAATTGTTCTGCTTGGCTTAAGCTCTTTGCTGCTTGTCTAGTGGCTAACAGATTATCTAATTTTGCAATTGCACTTTCTAAAAGAATGCGAGAAATCGAAAGACCTGTTGACATATTAACCTCTAATTGTGTGAATAATTATACTTTAAATCTTAATTCTCAAATAGTAGCATCCGGAGGAGTATAGCTACCTTGAAGTGGATTTTCCGGTACGACTATTCTTTTCTCTTGCCCTTGTAATGGCCTTGCTTCAAGTTGGGTATCTAAATACCGCTCTCTGATTAGGGGTTCGGCCAATTGTTCTGTTGCAGATAATAATTTGGGTTTTGGTTGGGCATATTGTACCGTTGCCAACTCAAAAGGATCTATAGCTTCTTTCATCTCTACATAAAGGCTATCAATATCTTTAAGTATACTCTTAATTTGCGTCTCAGCAGTTTTTATTTTTTGGGTGGTGGTAGTTAAAACCTTATTAAGATCGTGTAAATCTCCAGGAATTTTTGTTATCAAATGGGTAATTTCTTGCTCCCGTTTTTTTAATTCCACTGTTTCTAAATTAATAGCGGCCACCCGCTGGCGTAATGTTTCATAGCGTGATTTTAACGATGCTTCTGTGTTCTCCTGGGGCAGTGAAAGACAGGGGCTTTTCATGACTAGAAATTAGTCACATAAACAGTATAATCCTGCATTTATTTGAACTGGCGAAAGAAAGGGATGTCTGAAGTATTAGCTTTTTTATCAACTGTTGAAGATTTAAG
>NZ_RZGQ01000155.1 GCF_003989735.1 Legionella sp. km772
TTGATTTTTTTGATGCAGTGTAATAATTTCGCTTTTTGGTCATTCTATTCCCCTCTTATATTAGAAGAATAGCTCTTAAAAATACCTTTTTTTCGTCTAAAAATCCGCGCCTATATCAGATATGGATGGGGCTCTATTTTTGCGTAGTCTGTTTGGTCTTCGCCATTATTTTTTTCAAGCCGGCTTACAAGCAGCATTAAACGCATCACCCCATATTCTTGTTAATTGGGGAAAACAGGCAGAGCAACGCATGCATAGAATCACAGGGGGGATTAATACACATCGCGGCGCAATTTTTGCCCTAGGTATTTTTTGTACTTCAGTGTGTAAATTAACTATGAAATACCGAGCCTTCTCCAGCAGAGACTTACATCAGGCCATTATTAATGATTGGTCTGTTTTTTTAGAAAAACATCATCGCAATGAAAATACCCATGGGGCACTGGTAAAACACAAATATGCCGTTGCTGATGCCAAACAAATTGCTATAGAAGGTTATCAATTAGTATTCGAGCTTTATCATGAATTAAGAGAAAATGTAGAGGATAAAGTATTTTTTGGTTTGATGGCCTATCAACGTCTTTTATTGACTATAGACGATATTAATATCTTATATCGTACCGGAAAACAGGGTTTAGCATTTGCACGCCAACAGATTCAGGCGATATCTTTTCATGATAGACAACACGCTTTGCAGCAAACCATCGAGCTACATCACTTATTCTCCCAAAAAAATATTAGTCCAGGGGGCGTTGCTGATATGTTAAGTGTATTGTATTTTTTACATTATCTCTTTTCAGGAAAATAATAATGAAGGTCTTATGTCTCTTTGCAGGCCAAGGTTACCATAGCAATGATTTATTCCGCCTTTTTCAGGGGGATAAAATGGCAGAAAACCTACTTGAAAAGCTATCCTCAGTGCTTAAAATAGACCTATTATGCGGCCAATGGTCACTTACAGATCCTTACTACTCACAATTTATTATTGCAGCTTATCACTATACCCTTTTTAATTTATTAAGGCCTGCTTTGCTTGCTCATCAAGTCAATCTAGCAGGTTATAGCTTAGGTGAAGTCTCGGCTTTTTTAGCTAGTAGCCAAGCCACTATTGAAGAAATGCATGAAACAATTGCTTTTCGTACTGAATTAATGACGTCTATTCTCAAGGAGGGTGACAAGCCTGAATATGACTTATTGTCTATTCGGGGACAATTTACTTTAGCTAACATTCAAGAGCTCTGTAGTCAATATGGCTGCGCTCTTGCGATTATTAATTCAGAAGAGCGTTTAATTATTGGCGGACGTATTAAGGATTTAAAGCAAATACTGGAGCAACTTCCAAAGTACCATCTAAGCCATAGTCAATTTTTAGAAATCCACCTCCCCTCGCACACTCCTTTTTATGCTGATAAAAAAGGCCTATTCCAAAGCTACTTAAACTCGCTTTTTTCTAAATCACTCTGCTATCCCATCCTTAGCCCATTAGATTTGAATAAAATATATGATGGTGAACAAGAAAAACAACTTTTAGATCAAGAACTATATACCACCCTACAATGGTATGGCCTTTGTATGCTTCTGCCTGAATACCAGTATGATTTAATCCTGGATTTAGGACCAAGTGATGCCCTGTCAAAGCAATTAAAAACAATGAATATTGATTTACCCTTGCTCACCGTGGCAAGTTATAATCATTATTCTGGGGTCTTAGAAGCTCTAAAGGCGTTAACTTAGCTTAAGCCCTAAATGGAAGCCGCTTGCACAGCAGGCTGTTGCTACACTGAAAAACCGGGGACACTTTAGCACTCTAAGAGTACATATTATTGCCCCCGCCACCACGACTAAGATGCTGTTAGTGTACTCAGTTTTTTATCTTCATTAGTCATGGCTTGCAGCATTGCTTTTTGGAGAGCGGGCTCCTCTAACATTAATTGCCCATTCGAATCCAACCACCCAATTTGCTTTAAGACCTCTAAAGTCCGGCTACCATTTTCTTGCAGTGCATGTCTAAAAATACAGGTTAAGTCTACTTCTCTAAATTTTAAATTTGAACGTGAACCTTTAAAAAAAGAGTTTTGATCTGAAAGTAATCGTGTTTCATAATGCTTACGAAAGGCACCTAAGAGGATATCTGCGGGCAAATCTTTGCATTTATTGATTTTAGGTTGAGTCGGTTCCAGAAGCTCATAACGTCGCTCCAATTGATCATAAAAATAAGCGGCTAAAAGCGCATGCATGTCAGCTGAGGGATGTAAATCATCATAAAACATATAACCTGAGGCGGGCGAGAGACCATCAGAAGGATCATCAAATTCCTTAGACTCGATGTAGGGTTGGGTTCTTTTATCCGCATCAAACATATATTGGCTTGGATTTTTATAGATATGTTCAAACATTGTATTGATATCAAAAGGATCAATAGAACAATAGGGGTAATCCTGGTTTAATTGCTCGCAAGCTTTTTGCAATTGTTCATTAAAATAAAGGCTCCATTGCTGTGCATTAGCTTGTTCTTCCTTTGATAAAGCTTGATAACGTGGGGTTAGTGATAAATTGGGCAAATTAAAGAGCACAAAATTACGATAACCCGCCGCAATCAACTTCTTCACATTATCTGTACGAGCAGCAATTGCTTTATCTACTTCTTCTTTTGAAGGTTTAGCGTTCACAGTTACTAAATCATTAGCGCCCGACCATTCAATAATTAGAGTTTCGGCTTTGTGCTCATTAGAAATCTGATGCTTTTTATCATAGCCAAGTAGTTGATCGCGCATTTGCGTTAATTTTGAAACAATAATACGAGTAAAAAAGCGAACAATACTGGTACTTAAATTCCAACTGTAGTCATGGGAAGTTAAACCGCCCGCGCAATAGCTTCTTACCCATAATTTGCCATCGTAATTAATAAATTTATCATCGTCTAAGCTGTAACTGTCTTTAATTGCTTTTAAGACTCTACGATCGCCACAAATTATCGCATCACTAATGTCGGTATCATCTAAATGCCATTTTTTTTGTAAGCGATGAATAGTAAAATCACTAGCAATTTGCGCCGACACATGATCACTCCAAACCCGGCCATTAGTGAAGCGTCCCTGCGGAGAATGCCCCTCTAAACCAGCCACATAGGACATGGGAATGCAACCAAACAAAAGCGTCTTATTCACGGTGCCGCGATCGGATAAGCTATCTCCCATCATAACGATGTTTTTAATTTTTATTGCTTGTCTGGGATTAATGGGAAATGGATCAAAACGTTTAAACTTCATAAAAAAGCCCCCTTTTGGTTAACTCGTTAAATTAGATAAAACGACTGGAGACATCAAAGGACTGCTTTCATCAATGCAATAAAATTCGCTGCGCAGCCGAATGCACAAATTTTTGCAAAATAGTGAAAGGGTCTCTTTAAACCATAGCAGGTGTTGGTGAATATTCTAGAAATTTACTAAACAAAAGGAATATAAACCCCACAAAGGAACAAAATAAAATCTGATGCAAGCATTTTAAAACAATAAATTTAAAATTAAACCACTTTTCCTCTAAAATCTAATTGCTTGCGCAAAATGATTGCAATAATCGTTTCAATTCCGGTACACTCAAATGATGCGAAACTAGCTCTTAACGCGTTCCTTATGCAAGGAAGCTCATCAAAGACGGATTACTTATTTTATGAACATCAAGACTAAATCGTTGATTGCCCTCCTTTGCGTCTCTTTTTCACTCTCTGTTTTTGCCACCATCACCGAAAAAGATTTAGACAAAAAAATTAAAGCTATAGAGAAGAAAAATAATACGATTATCGGGCTAACTGCAATCCATATAGAGAATAATACTAAAATTGCACACAATAATACGCAGCGTTTCTTTATGGCCAGTACCATTAAAGTCCCTATTGCTTTAGCTTTTTTACATCGTGTTGATGAAAAAAAAGAATCCTTAAATCGGGTGATTAAGATGGATACTAAAAACTCAGTACCTGGCTCTGGTAGTCTTTATCATATTTTTGAAAAGAAAACGACTAATATGTCCACTCAGCAAATTCTTAAGCACATGTTGATTAATAGTGACAATAGTGCAAGCGATACTATCCTACACGCAGCCAATGGGCCTAAGTATGTCACTCAATACATGGCAAATCTAGGTTTTAAAAATATTGTGGTTAATCGCTCTATTTTAGAAATGTTTTTAGACACTAACCATGTTGATCATTCCCTCTTGAATAAGGGAGCGCGCCCGGTATTTTCTTGGCAAAAAATATTTAATAGTGTCCCTTTAAGCCAAAAAGCGAACTCTTGGCAAAAATTTCAAAATGATAAGCGGGATACCACCACCTCTGATGAAATGGCTAAGTTACTGGTTAAATTACAGAAAAATCAAATTTTATCCGAGAGTAGCACCCAACTCGTTCTCAAAATAATGCAAGATTGTCGTACAGGAAGAAGCAGAATTAGGGGCTTACTACCCGGAGGTGTAAAAGTTGCACATAAAACGGGCACTTGGGCCATTCAAGAAGCTAATTATTTACGCTACCCAGGCTCTAAAAAACTCTTCCGCTTTGCCAGTGACGTAGGTATTATCACCCTACCTAATAATAAAGGCCATGTGGCCATAGCGGTCTATGTAAAATCAAAATCTGCCAGCGACTATCCACGCAGCCGCTCCATCGCCTTAGCCAGCCGTGCCATTTATGATTATTTTATGCAAAAACCGGCCCAGCTTGTTAAAAAAGCCACAAAGCCTAGCAAAACAAAAAGAGCCTAGCTTTAGATTAGGCCCTTATCTACCATAATTTCTGTGTTCTTCGACCAAGAGAAGAGCCCGAGCAAGGTCTAATTATCCATAGAAATATTCACATGACCTAGTTATACTGGCGTTTCACTTTTTTTTAAGATGAAGCAAATGTTCGCTGGTTTTTTCCTATTGCTGCTGGTTTTTGGAGTGGATATGTCCCTTTATGCAACTCAACATCCTATTGTGCTTATTGCGAGTCCCGAGGTACTAGCGATTCCGATTATTGATAATCATGAACCCATGGTTAATTTAATTACCCAAAAAACCATTGCCTATGGACCTTCTCCGGAGATACCAAATAATATTGATTACACGAAAATGCGGGAAACAGTGTATAAAAAACTCGTTAAAGCTCAAAACCTACTGCCTAAGGGCTTGCATTTCTGTCTTTATGAAGGCTATAGAAGTTTATCTTTACAAAAGGCCTTGTTTGATGAACGGTTTAGCATCGTAAAAAATCAACACCCTGGTTGGTCACAGCAACAATTATTTAATGAAACCATCAAGTTGGTTTCACCCGTTATTAATTTGGATGGCAGCCCGAATATTCCTGCGCATTCAACAGGTGGCGCTATTGATGTTTATCTACTCAACGATAAAGGGGAGGCCATCGATATGGGAATCCATCCTAAAGATTGGATGAGTGATACTACCGGTAAACTCTCACTAACTGCCTCTAAGGACATTTCTAAAACAGCGCAAAATAACCGGGCGATTATGAATGAAGTTTTAACGGCAGTGGGTTTTGTAAATTACCCTACAGAATACTGGCATTGGTCTTACGGTGATCGCTATTGGGCTCATCAACAACATAAAGACAATGCTATTTATTCAAGTCTAAAAACTAATTAACGAAAAATAGAAAAAACATTAATATGCTCTATAATTAGACTAAAATGCCAATGATAGAGCAACAATGTCTGTTCCTGCATCCAAAGTTCCTCTGCCGCAAACGCCGATGCACCATGTTGTTTTTTTAATTGTCGCGAATCAAGCAAATTCCGATGATAATCTAGCTGATATTTCAATGGCCTTAGCGAAAACCGGAAAAGAACCAGGAACTTTCGCTCATCTAGATTCCTTACCTGTACAAGTTGGTCCTCAAGTATTAAAACCTCTTAATGCCCCCAATAAACAATTAATACTTTTAGGTCATGTTGGTAATCATTCTATGGGTGGACATACTTGCTCAGCCTTAGCCGATATGCTGGTTCAAAAAGGACTTCCCCAAGACTCAAAACATCCTATCCCAATCCTTGTACTCGGTTGCCAACCTTCAAAGCAAGGTTTACAGGGTTTAGAAAATATTGGTGCAGAACTTCTCATGGAGTTAACCAAAAGACGGGTTAATGCTACGACCCTATCCTTTGACCCATCAGCAATAACCTACACTACTGATACAGATCCCAGAGAGAGCAAGGAATGGATAACTACCTATTTTAGCCACTCCTTATCAGCAAAAGGTATTACTTGGGTTTTTTCAGGAATCCCGCAATGTTATAGAGAGATAAAGGAACGTTTAGAGTTAGATTTGCAAGCTTGTCGCACTAAAACTACTGCTTTAAAGGCCGAATCCGAGCACAATAAAGCATTAATTAGTGCAAAAGAGACAGAGTTAAGTGCCTTACAAGGCGATCTTAATAGTGTTACTAGCAAAATACAGGCCTTGGAATTAGAAAAACAACAAATCTGGCGAGAGGCTCGTACAATTCAAGATAGGATAGCAGGAGGAAGATTGCAAGCCTCAGCTCCCACACAAATGGCCACGTCTACCGCTGTAGTACTAGCCGGATTGCAGCCTAGCCCAGCCCCTCTTTCACTGCAGGGGCTTTTCATGACTAGAAATGAACCAATTATTGTTCAGCTGTTTTTTAATCAACAGTCGACAAAAGATTCGGTAAATTTAGGCTGTGAGGCTTATTCGCTCTAAATGGTTAATAAG
>NZ_RZGQ01000156.1 GCF_003989735.1 Legionella sp. km772
TTTGGAAAATCAAATAATCACTATAAAGATCAAGCATATCCATTTAATTCCCTCCCTAAAATTAAGGGCGGAATTCTAATGCTTTTTAGTCAAACTACAAGTTTATGTGCGTAACATGAGAGAGTAAGCGAAAACTGCCTCTTGCAAAGAAGGGCTGAACATAAGAGCGCCAACCTAAAAAGTGGTCCTCCTTGCGAACGCTTATCATCTGAGAATAGTTCAAAGCAAAGCACTGAACTGTATTGTCTCATTGGGCTCGCAATGTTGGATTGATATATTTAGGTTGACGCAATGGTTGAATCGAGGAGCTGTTTCGTTCAACGCATTTTGTAAAAGCGCTAATCATTCATATTAGTGTTACTGTCTAGCTTATTATTGGAGTTGGTATTTAGATCGGTATCGTTGCTAGTGCCAGTTCCGGTATTGCTGGGTTCATCAGAGTTTACTCCGGAATTGCTGTTTATCCCAGTACCAGAGTTCACGCCAGGATTAGTATTAACCCCTGTACCCGAGTTCACCCCCGGATTGGTATTAACCCCTGTACCCGAGTTCACTCCAGGGTTGGTATTAACCCCTGTACCCGAGTTCACTCCAGTGTTGGTATTGACCCCTGTCCCCGAGTTCACCCCAGTGTTGGTATTGACGCCCGTACCAGAGTTCACACCAGTGTTAGTATTGACGCCCGTGCTTGAGTTGACTCCAGTGCTGGTGCTTGCGCCTGAATTAACTCCGGAAGTGGCGTTTGTTCCGGTATTAGCTCCAGCGCTACCCGCACCGCTCGCTCCTCCTGATACTCCGGCTGCATATGCTACTGTAGCGGAGGTGAGTCCTAGTAAAATTACAGTTAATTTTTTCATGATTGTTCCTTCGTTTAAGAGTCCATTACACCCTTAATTTTAGGAAAGTCCCCTACATTCTCTATTAAGGATTGCCTTAAGTTGGACTATTAGTTATGGTTTTTAAGTTAAACTAAAAGCTAGGGTTTCTTCTAGTAAATGCGAGCAATTATGAAAAAGTGGTATAACCTTATAAACTATTTGACCCAGGAAAAGCTAGTACTTGCTACAGCGGAATCCTGTACTGCTGGAGAGATTATTGCGACTTTAGCTAAAGAAGGCAATTGTGGTGATTGTTTATATATTGGTTACCTGGTGTATCAGGAGCAAGCTAAGATAAAGCAGCTGGGAGTTAATAAAAAAACCATCAATCAATTTACTTTAACCAGTGAAGAAGTAGCCAGAGAAATGGCCTATGGAGCATTCCAGCACGAAGAAATTAATTTAACTATTGCAACAACAGGGATTGTTGGCCAAGAAGAAATGGATAATATACCTCCGGGGACAGTGTGTTTTGCTTGGGGTTTTAAACATCAGCAAAAAATTACTATCTACAGTGAAACGATGCACTTTGATGGTAGTCCTGCAAAACGGACCTTAAAAGCCAGCCATTATGCCTTATTACAAATAATGAAATATCATCAACTTTTTTTAAAGGAGGGGTTCTAGTATATTGCTTGTTATTAATAATTATTATTCGAGGTAATCCTTAATAGAATCTCTCGCTCGAGCTCCTAAAATTAAAAGGCAATGACGCACATATTATAAGGAAATTTATAATGAAAAATGCCGCGGGTGGTCATGGATCAAATAATGAGAGCACTGAGAAAAAAACTGGGGCTCAAGCGAGCCAAAAAAGTGGACGGGGCAGCAATTTAACCAACGCCGATAGACGTAAAGGTGGGGAAAATTCACATAAGAAGTAGTGAATTTATAATAATAATCCTCTAGAGGCCAAGCCCTAGAGGAAATAAATAAGAATATAACCAATGATGAATACAAATTTAGAAGAAGAGAAACATAATAAGGAACTCGCTACAAAGCTCTTAAATTTAATAAGCCAAATTCAATTTGAAGTAAACACAAGTTTAGATAAGCTAAATCTACAATCCACTAGGGATCCGAGTGAGTTTACGGACACCCTCCAACAAATAAGTACTCATGTGCAGCAATTAAGTCAAATTTTACATCATAATGAGTAATTTTTTCTATATTGTTTTTCTTTGCTAGGGCATTTTGATGAATACTGAATGTCCTTTGTTAAGTTAGCCTTGCCTTCGTGTTTGCCCCAAATTTAAAAGGTTTTTATGAATATCGCCGCAGTTTTTTATTCACTATACTTTTGAAGCTTCTCAAAGAAGGGATTGATTGGGGATATTAAAATGTCAGAACGATTAAATGGTACGGTAAAATGGTTTAAAGACGATAAAGGCTTTGGTTTCATTCAATATGAAGGTAAAGATTATTTTGTCCATTTTAGCAATATTAAGTGCGAAGGGTTTAAAACCTTGCCCAAAGGGGGAAGGGTAGCCTTTACCGCGATTAATGGTAAAAAAGGAATGCAAGCTGATGAGGTAGAGATTCTCTAAGCTTTCTTCTTTTTTTTTTCATTTTAACAAGGAGAGTATGATGACTAGCGCCATTGTAAATGCTGATAATGTAATTGGAGTGGATGTTAAAAATAATCAAGACGAAAACCTCGGTGAAGTGGAGGCCTTAATGCTTGATAAATTAACAGGCAAAGTGGCCTATGTGGTTTTATCTTATGGTGGTTTTTTAGGCATGGGTGATAAACTTTTTGCTTTACCCTGGAGCATTTTTTCTTATGATAATAATGAAGATTGCTTCAAAATTCCTCTTAACAAAGATCAATTAAAAAACTCCCCTGGTTTTGATAAAGATCATTGGCCAGATATGTCAAACCAGCAATGGAGAGACTCAATTCAAAATCATTACAGTAATCTCTAACTCGATAATCCGCCTCCAGGCGGATTTTTTTTTAGGATTAAATCATCATGGCAGATACGCAAAATACACAGCCAGGTATTGAGGCTAAAATGGATCCTCAGCCTATTTATTTTAATGACCAGGCCAAAGGTGGCGATAAATTAAAAAATAAAACCGCCTTAATCACCGGTGGGGATAGTGGTATTGGCAGAGCTATCGCATGCGCCTATGCCCAAGAAGGGGCCGATGTTGCAATTCATTATTTAAATGAGGAAGAAGATGCTGCTAAAACTAAGCAAATAGTTGAGCACCTTGGTCGTAAATGTTGGTTGTTCTCAGCTAATTTGCAAGACTATTCTGCTTGTGAACGCCTAGTCAATCAAGTTTTAAAACAGTGTGGAAAGCTTGATATTTTAATTAATAATATTGCAGAACAGCATCCAAAAGAGAGAATGGAAGATATCTCATGCGAACAGATGGAAGAGACTTTTAAAACTAACTTTTTTTCTTATTTTTATATGATAAAAGCCTGTCTACCTCATTTTAGCGAAGGTGCGGTGATTATTAATACTACCTCAGTAACTGCTTATAAAGGCAGCGCCCATTTAATTGATTATTCCTGCACGAAAGGCGCTATTATCGCCTTAACTCGTTCGCTGTCCCAAAACCTCATAACTAAAGGGATTCGGGTAAATGCGGTTGCGCCTGGGCCGATATGGACGCCCTTGATTCCAGCAAGCTTTTCCGAGCAAGAAATTGATGAGTTTGGCAAAAATACCCCGATGAAAAGACCGGGGCAACCGGTTGAAGTTGCACCGGCTTATGTATTTTTGGCTTCTTCAGACTCCTCTTATATGACGGGGCAAGTCTTACATCCTAATGGCGGGGTGATAGTCAATAGTTAAGAATTGCTGGGTCTTTTCCTCAGTGAATAGGATTTTCTTTATCGCGAAATAGTATGGGTTTGGGCAATGAGCCTCCCTAGTGCCTAAAGCTATTACTAAGAAATTGGGTGAAGCAATTGTTGACATGCTGTTTTGGTTTGCTTCACCTCATTTAGCGCGCTGACAGTTTGTTAAGTTTACTCATCTTTAAGGGACCTATTGCTGATTTATTAGTTTATTTTAAAATTCTTATCTGTAATTCATCCTCAGAAGTCATCCACGCCCTTTTCATTTGTTTGGTATTAAAGGACATTCCAATATCACCAGTTCTATTCACCGAAATCACCCCAATATGCCCTTTATGATGGCCATTGCGTTGGTGAATGACGTGTTCGCAAGCTTCTTGGAGGGGCATATTAAATTCCACCATCATGGCAATCGTATGGGCTACTACACCCCGAATTAAATATTCTCCTTCTCCCGTTCCTGAAACAGCGCAGGTATTGTTATTGGCATAGCAACCACCACCAATAACACAGCTATCTCCAATACGGCCTGGTAAACAATTGCTAGTACCGCCGGTGGAGGTGGCAGAGGCAAGATTACCTTTCTTGTCTAGGGCAACAGCTCCGACGGTGCCGTAGATCTTCTTTTCCATAATGTGTTGTACAGTTTCACGTTTTGAATATTTTTGAAACTCCTTTTGTTGGTACTCAGTAATGAAATAGGAGTCAGGCTCTAAATCTATTTTTTCATTTTGCGCAATAGCAAGAGCACCATAACCCGATAAAAAAACATGCCTCGTTTTATGCATAATAACGCGTGCTAAAGCGATAGGGTTTTTAACACTGCGCACCATAGAAACTGCGCCGGCTTTTAATGTTTTGCCATCCATAATGGATGCATCCATTTCCACCTCCCCAGCACAATTTAAGGCCGAGCCTCGTCCGGCATTAAAATAAGGATTGTCTTCCAAAATTTTTACTGCAGTTTCTACTGCATCGAGGGCACTACCGTTTTTATTTAAAATTTTATAAGCAGCCTCTGTGGCTTCGGCTAAACCTTGCTCATGTTCTTTGAGGTATTTTCTGATAAAGGGGGTGGCATTTCCCGCTCCTCCGTGAACAGCAATTGCAATTTTTTTCATATAGTCACCAATAATAATTTAAGGAATGGCTGGGTTAGCTAATTCGCGTTTATCAATTGAAAAATGACAGCCCTTAATTAATAAATGAACTTTCAAGTTTTCTACAAAAACGGCCTCCCCCTCTTTGACATTAGTAATGTTGGTTTGATTGATATTACGACCATCAATAATCACTACCATGCCTGAGCCACGGCATTCTGCTTGTGAGCCATTTTTTATAATTAAAGCAGTATCCTCGCCTAATCCAATGCCCAATTGCTCTGGATTCATAATAATGGCGTGTGCTAGACGGCCAAAACGGCCGCGTTTTATAAAATGGGTATCAATAATGCAAGAAGGCAATAAACCTAAGCCGGAGCAGGTACTTAAATTACGATAAATAAGCGCCTCAGTAAGCCCTCCTGCCATAATCATTACTGAAGACATTACCATGGCACCGGCACTGGTGCCCGCCACCACAAATTCATGATCTTTAAAATAGCGGGCGCGAATAATATCAAAAAAAGGAGTCCCACCGAGGATAGTAGATAGACGGAATTGATCCCCTCCAGTAAAAAAAACGACTCCTGCTTCTTGGGCGCGATCTAAATATTCTTGCTTATTGGTTTCCGGGCGCTCTTTTATCGGAATGAAATCCACATTCTCATATCCTAACTCATTGAATACTTTTTGATAGGTTTTTTTTACCTCATCTTGCACCTCTGAGCCGGTAGTAATAATTTCAATTTTCTTATTGCTGGAATGGGGTAGTAACTCTCTTAAAATTTCGTAACGAGTAAACTCCTTAGTTTGCTCTATGATGTCTGGCGGTTCGCCGACCTTATCTTCGGCTCCGCCAATAATTAATAGTTTTCCCTTGGGGGTCATAATGAAGTGCTCTCAGGAATTAAATGATTTTGTTTATAAGCTTCTTGCTGGTTTTTTATAAACTCAATCGCTTTAAATACTTTTTCGGGGGAATAAAAAATAAAGCTATCCGGGGTAGCTTTTTCTAAGGCTTGTTTTACGGCGGTAAATTCATCAGAAATAACCTCCACCCGAGGATGGCATTTTGAGCTTAAAATTCCTTCTTTAAGCGCTTGGGTAATATTTTCATTCGTATTTCCCCGGCTATTTTTATCATGTTTAATAATAATTTCATCAAAGATTTCCGCAGCGTAAAAACCAATTCTTTGCATATCGATAATCCTGCGATCACCGGCAACACTGATTACTCCAATTTTTCTGGCTTTCTTTACTGTGCTTAAATACTTTTTAAGTTCAATATAAGCGCCTTCATTATGGGCGTAATCGAGCATCACTTGGAAATGGGGGAAATTGAAAATATTCTTCTGCCCGGTAAATTCTCGGCCGTAGGTAAAAAATCATAAAGAGCCGATTCAATATCGGTGAATGAGATATTACTAATGACGCCTGCTAAAACAGCAGGTAAGATATTTTTGATCATACAACTCGCACTACCTTTAAAGGCGATAGGGATATGCGACACTTGCGCGAGGTAATTTTTATCATTTCCTCTTTGCACCACGATAAAATCATTTTCTAGATAAGAAACTAGGCCGCCAGCACTCCAGTGCGCTTGAATACGCGGGGTCTCGGTTAAAGCGAATAAAGCAATGTTACATCTTAAATTTTGTTTCATGGCGTAGACTAACTCATCATCAGCATTTAAGATGCAATAGCCGCTTTGCTTGGTTAGCTAGGTCCGGGGATCTGGAACAAAATTCAGGAAAAATAAGAGCTATTCCCGGTTTGTTAGTTCATTCACCTTACTCTCAGAATGGCTTATCCACAAGTCCATAGGCCAGGAGAG
>NZ_RZGQ01000157.1 GCF_003989735.1 Legionella sp. km772
ATCATCATACTATCAAAGTTCCTATCGCGGGAGAGGGGGTAGATCGAAGTGAAATTAAAAAATCTGTGACCAATTCAAAATAAAATCTTGTCTATAAAAACTTCAGGGACGTTGCCTAGTGGTGCTCTTTTTAGCGCTGGTTTTTGGCTGTCCTTTAGCCTTAGGTTGCGGCTTAGTTGCTTTAGCTACTGCCGGAGCAGGCTCAGGCTCAGTGCTTATTTTTTTCGGTGCAGTTTTTTTCTTAATAGCTGTGGGTTTCGTTTTATTTACTTCGAGCTCAGGCACTACCGCATGATTGGCTTGGGTAGTATCTTCCATTATTTCTTTGATCACGTTTTCCTTAATAAAGACCTTGGGTTCATTACCATCGATTAAGCGAGTAATATTATTTTTGTGTTTAAATAAGATTAAAATCGCCATGATGCATAAAGGTGGGAAGATATTAATATCTTGAGTCACTAAGAGGGCATAAAGAGGCGATAAAATAATTGCGATAATTGAGGCTAGAGAAGAGTAACGGGAAAAATTCACCACCAATAACCAAGTAGCAACTACCATCACCCCAATAATAAAATGAAAGCCTAATAACGCACCTATTGCTGTAGCAACCCCTTTACCCCCTTTGAAATTAAAGAAGATGGGGTACATGTGGCCCAGAACTGCAACTAATACCGTAAAAGCCACTAAAGTAGGAGAGGCATTTAAAAACTGAGCTAAAAGCACCGGAATGGTACCTTTTAAAATATCTACCAGTAAAACTAATGCAGCGTATTGTTTGCCTGCTAGACGGAGTACGTTGGTGGCTCCAGGATTTTTTGATCCTTCTTCTCTAGGGTCTGGTAAATTAAAAATGCTGCATACGATAATTGCTGAGCAAATAGACCCCATTAAATAGCTGATTAATATTAGAACTATAGCTAGAAGCACTTGACACTCCTTAGTAAAAAGATTTTTTTATTATTCATGAATCATGCTGACGAAGCAACTCTAATAGCTTTCTTTATATAATCATAATACAAATTAGCTAAGGTTGAGAAATAATCACGCTTAAGGGGCGGGCAAACGCATCTCAATAGTGCACAGATAAGCCTGCTATATGCACGGTATCCTGACAATCTTGCCTGTAGATATGGACTAGATTAGGCCGCATAAAGCACGGAATGCAGGCTGGCCGGTCACTTTACAATTAGCTGCGTTTGCCCTGCGATTAAGGGAGGAATAAGGCTTGGAGATCATTGGTATAGCGTCGGCCTAAAGGGCTCACTTGCCAATGAGTTTCAGTCAGATTAATCAAGCCTTTTGCTTGGGCTTTTTCCAATTGCGTTAAGAGAAAGGCTAGCGGTAGCCCTGTTCTTTCAGGAAACAAAGCTAGGGGGATTGCTTGTTCTAAACGTGTGGTGTTAAGCATAAACTCAAAAACTAATTCCTTTCCCTCAATGGTTTCAAGCTGGGCAAGGAAGGGTTTTTCTTGATTTTGATAGTCTTTCGGTACTCTATGTTTTCGCGTTCTTTGTACTTTCGAGTTCTGGGTTAATTTACCATGAGCACCCGCCCCTATCCCTAAATAATCTCCAAATAACCAGTAATTCAAATTATGCTGTGCTTGTTTGTGGTGCTGAGAAAAAGCAGAGATTTCATAGCGAAGAAAGCCTGCTGTTTGTAAGAGTGCTAATCCTTGCTCCTCCAATAAATAGGCATCATCTTCCGAAGGTAAGGGCGGATTTTCTTTGTAAAATACAGTATTTGGTTCTATGGTTAATTGATACCATGATAAATGTTCAGGATGGTAACTAAGGGCAGTGGTCAAATCCTGAAGGCCTTCGGCAATAGTTTGTTCGGGTAAACCATGCATGAGGTCAAGATTAAGGTTATCAAAGCCCGCTTTACGTGCGGACTCTATAGCCTGGTGAGCTTGATATTCATCATGTATGCGTCCTAATTTTTTTAAGTGCCGAGGATTAAAACTTTGAATGCCTAAAGACAAGCGATTAATTCCAAGTTGGCGGTATTCAGTGAAGCGCTGTTGCTCAACACTTCCAGGATTAGCTTCCATAGTAATTTCGACGGAAGGGGAAAAGCAGAGCATTTTTTTTAATTCAGTGAACAATAACTGATAGGCTTCAGCAGAAAAAAGACTAGGAGTGCCTCCACCAATGAAGATGGAATGAATTTCGCGGGGCGGAAAGGAGTCGAGATCGGTGGCTAAATCGCTGATTAACGCTTGGACGTATTCCTGCTCAGGTAAATTATCAGGGCTTTTATGGGAGTTAAAATCGCAGTAAGGACATTTGCGAATACACCAAGGAATGTGGATATATAAAGATAAAGGCAGCATTACTGTTTTTAGACTGGCTTGTTAAGGACGTCAATAGTATCATAAACACTGTTTTGTCACCAAATTAGGTAGTTAGTCCATGCGTGAGAAACCAAAATGCAAGAAAAGGTCTGTCATCGCTCAATCACGTTTATTTGCGATTGAGGAAATGGAGCTTGAGTTTTCCAACGGTGCTCAGCGCGTTTTCGAACGCATTGCCAATCGCGGCCATGGCGCGGTGCTTATTGTTGCGCTAACACCAAATAACTCCGTCTTGTTGGTGCGAGAATATGCAGCTGGTATTGATTCTTATGAAATTGCCTTTCCTAAAGGGGTGATTGATAGAGGAGAATCTGCAGTGGACGCAGCAAATCGTGAACTGCGTGAAGAAACAGGCTATGCGGCAAAGAACCTGAATTGGCTTCGTTCAATGACCTTAGCCCCTGGTTATTTTGGTTCGCGCATTGAATTGGTAATAGCTCAAGATTTATATTCGTCTCCTTTAATGGGGGATGAACCAGAACCGCCCGAAGTAATTGAGTGGCCCCTAGAGGCTGCTCAAGAACTCTTGGAACGACCTGATTTTACTGAGGCGCGCAGTATTGCTGCGCTATTTTTAGCACAAGAGTGGTTGAATAAGAGGAAATAAAATGAATAATAAAAAAGTTAGAGTCGCCATTACCGGTGCAGCCGGGCAAATTGGTTATGCTTTATTGTTTCGTATCGCTTCAGGACAAATGTTTGGCCCTAATACTGAAGTCGAATTAAATTTATTAGAACTAGAAGCGGCTCTTCCTGCTTTGGAAGGTGTGGCTATGGAATTAGACGATTGCGCCTTTCCTTTATTAAAGCGCATTGTATGCACCTCCGATATGAATAAGGCAATGGATGGGGTGAATTGGGCTTTATTAGTAGGTTCAGTACCTCGTAAACAAGGAATGGAGCGTTCTGATTTATTACAAATTAATGGTGGAATTTTTACGAAACAAGGTCAGGCGATTAATGATAATGCCAGTGACGATGTTCGCGTTTTTGTGGTGGGCAACCCCTGTAATACAAACTGCTTAATCGCCATGCATCATGCGAAGGATATTCCCAATGAGCGCTTTTTTGCAATGACTACTCTAGATGAGTTAAGAGCACGTACCCAATTAGCTAAAAAAGCTGGTGTTGATATTACGGCAGTAAGCCAGATGACTATTTGGGGAAACCATTCATCCACTCAATACCCCGATTTTTATAATGCTAAAATTAATGGCGTTTCTGCAGCTGAGGTGATTAAAGATGAATCGTGGTTGAAAGAAACCTTCGTATCCACTGTTCAACAACGGGGTGCAGCGATACTTAAAGCCCGTGGTTTCTCTTCTGCTGCTTCTGCTGCTAATGCAGTTATTACTGGCGTTAACCATTTAGTAACGGATACACCCGCTGGCGAGTCTTTCTCTATGTGTCGTGCTTCTAAAGGTGAATACGGTGTAGATGAAGGTTTAATTTTCTCTGTGCCCTGCCGAACTGAAAAAGGCAGTTTAAAAGTAGTTGAAAATTTAGCTTTTAATAGCTTCAGCCAAGAAAAATTTAATCAGACGCTCACCGAATTAAGACAAGAGCGTGACATGGTTAAAGAATTGGGTTTATTAGATTAAGAGGACAGTAACCTGGTTGTTCCCAACCAGGTTACATTATTTTAAATATTTGCTCTTCCTTGGTAAGAGCTAGACTCAGATTCCAATTCTGTTCTATTTGCATGCTCTGCATTTTGATAGAGTCTAAAAAGATTCGATTGGTCCAAGATATCTTTGGCATGAGTATTACGTAATAAAGTTGAAACCGAACGCCCGTGCGATAAGGTATTATTATTGAGATGCTCAACCAATTCCGACACCTCCTCATAGCTAAGCTCTTCATCATCTGGGATGTACTTGATTATCGCCGCAGCTAATTGCTCATCAGTTAAATAAAGACTTAAAGATGTTGAAGCTATTTTTGAAAAATTGTTGGCTGATTTCATGATTAAATCAAATAAAAAATTGGGCTGCTCGCTTAATTGTTGAATTAGTTTTTTACTAAAACCATGTTCATGCTGGTGTTTTAATAATAGTTCAGTTAACTCTTTTGAGCTTAAGGCCCCTTGCGTGAGTTTATTGGTTTTGCTTAACAACCAGGTTAGCAAATCCTCTTCTTGGTGGGCATGATTTAAGGCGCTAAATTGAAATCTAGGCGAGGCAGTGGAACGAGAGAGAACTTTCGACCAATTGATGGGTGGCAGCGCATGTTGCTTGGCTTCTTGGTCAAAAGACTCCTTTATCGGTTCAAAAGGTAATTGCCATTTTTCAAAAAATGATAGGGAAGAACTGACTGCTTTTTTAAGCGAAATAAAGTTTTCCTTAGTAGGATTTTCTAAATAGTCATCTATAGTTTCTTTTAACACTTGCACTTCCAGATAAGTGTATTTGCCATTCCTTTCTGTTGCGATGCGAAATAAAGGCTGAAGAGATTGATGTACTGTAGAGAACGGGTCTTTCATAACAAATTCCTTAAACCAGGCCCTATTTTTAATCATAGTGCATAAATTGTAAAAAGGCAAATAAACAACAAAGTGTTTTAAAGGAGGTCTAATCAATAGTTTTTATATATTGTTACTATAAAAATAATTGATTTTATTTATTGATTCCAATCAACTAAATTAATGAGTAAGACATAAATTAAAAGAGAAGGAGAAAAAAATGATTACTGTCGGTAACCAATTACCAAAGTTCCAAATGAAAGCCACTGTAAGCACTGAACTTAATGAGGCTTTTCAGGTGATCAATGATGAAATGTTCCGTAGCAAATGGTTGGTTTTATTTTTCTGGCCGAAAGATTTTACCTTTGTTTGCCCGACTGAGATTGCTGAATTTGGTAAGTTATATAATGAGTTTAAAGAGCGGGATGCAGAAATACTGGGTGCAAGTACGGATAGTGAGTTTGTACATTTAGCTTGGCGCAATCAACATCCCGATTTAAAAGACCTACCATTCCCAATGCTTGCTGATGTCAAACGAGAATTAACAACGAGTTTAGGGATTTTAGATGAGCACGAAGGTGTAGCACAACGGGCCACCTTTATTGTAGATCCTAGTGGCGTCGTGCGTTTTGTAATGGTTACTGATTTAAATGTAGGACGCAACCCGCAAGAGGTTCTACGTGTTTTAGACGCCTTGCAAACTGATGAGCTTTGTCCTTGCAACTGGAAAAAAGGTGAGGAAACTATTCATCTTAAATGATCACGGGGCGCCTGATATCCACCTATTAGGCGACCTTAAATAGAGGAGTCGATTATGTTAGAGGGTATAAAATCTACTATTCCTGACGTAGCTAAAGATATTCGTTTGAATCTCACGAAAGTTTTGGATCTGACGCAAACAGAGGGCTTAACGGCGCAGCAAATTTTAGGCGCTGCATTGGCTGTGGCCTTTTCTTTAGATGATAAACAAATGATTAGCGAATTAAATCAAGAGATTACTGAAGAGGTCTTAATTGATGCAGCTAAATTAGCAGCGAGTTTAATGGCTATGACTAATATATACTACCGTTTTATTCATTTAGCGGAAGATAGCGAAGTAGAGCATCTCCCTGCAGGTTTACGAATGCAGGGAATGATGAATCCGGGGGTAGACCGAGCTACTTTTGAGGCGCTTTCATTAGCTGTTTCTGCATTAAATGGTTGCGGCTTATGCATTAGCTCTCATACCCGGCAACTTCGCGAACACGGCTTTTCAGCGTCGGCTATCGCGCGCTTGGGTAAGATTGCGGCTGTTTTGCATGCGGCCCACCTTAGTAAAAAATTGGCTTGAGTGAAAGCATTACAAATTTTAAGATTATGAACTAAAATGATAAGGTAAGTCTTTGAATCTAACTCATTAAAGGATAAGAAATCATGAATAACATTAAAAAAATAATGATGTTTTCCTTGTTCGTAACTGCCTTATCAATGCTTGGGGGTTGTGGCACGGTAAAGGGATTTGGTCAAGATGTCTCTCATGCTGGTACAGGGCCACCTCATGAAAAAAATCTAGCTTAAATCGGTAAATAATGAGAGGCTAGCTTCATTTAAATGGATATAGGAATGAAGCTGGAAGAAGGATTTTTAGATTTTTTTATTTCACTT
>NZ_RZGQ01000158.1 GCF_003989735.1 Legionella sp. km772
AAGTGAAATAAAAAAATCTAAAAATCCTTCTTCCAGCTTCATTCCTATATCCATTTAAATGAAGCTAGCCTCTCATTATTTACCGATTTAAGCTAGATTTTTTTCATGAGGTGGCCCTGGGGAAATATACTAGGTATCTAGAATGAATATAAAAAAGATGTTATTTATTAAGAAAAGGATTTAATCAAAGAGAATAATAAATGTTAAGCTCTACCAGCGAGTATCTGCACGCGTTGCGGGCAGGAAATTATCTTTTGTTTCTAGAATGGCCGCGTTTTATTGTCCAGCATTATAAAACAACAATATTAAATGAGCAAAGCGCTGATGAGTTGGTCGATTTAATGATTTTTGAATGGCTTAACCATGGTTATTGTGAAGAGGATGCTAAATTAATAGCCTTACTCTCGAAACTAAATGATCGAGAGCCTAAACCCTTAGCTGGTGATTTAGAATACGCCTTGATTTCCATCTCAATTGCGGCCTTGCAATGCATGATTTACCAGAGTATGAATCTCACTAATAAAATCCTTTGTAAAGAAAGAAAAAGCCGCCGGGAAGTCCTTGAATTGATGAGTGGCAACAGTATTGCGCCCTCAATCCTTGAGCCTGCTTTAAAAATTCAACACGCAAATTTTTTGCAATGGATTAAACTCACTACTACAAGCGAGGTGGATGTGGCGCTTGGTAAAATAATGCCACTTCTTAACCTCCGCCAAACAGTTCGCCGCTATTTGGACGCTCTAGAACGACCAAGCTCGGTTAACGACGAACTAAAAGCTACTAGGCTTAGTGTTTTACGCCGCCTTAATACCTTTCTCTATGAACAAACTGTTTTGAACTCTAAGGTCCGTTATGAAATCGATGGTTATATAAGTAAACTTGGTGATTTAGCACCGCAAAAATTTGAGGAAGTATATATTATGGAGTTAACCTCAAGCCCCTTGTTGAAAACAACTTGGCGCGTTTTAATGGATCTTGGTTTTAGTTTTTTTCAATTATTGGATACCCAAACGAGCACTAATAGCTCAATAAACCCTACGAGCACCGCAAAAAAGGCGCCTTAAGGCTGGGACACTAAATCCCTGCGATAAATTGGTTTACCCTATCGAAATGTTCTTCCCATGTGGGGATTTTAAATTGCGATAAACGTTGCATCTGGGCTTTTCGATGCAGACTGTTTTCTTGGGCGTAGTCTAAAATCATATCCATCCAGGCTTTACCATCAATAGGATCGATATAATCTGGTATGTCTTGGGCTATCTCCTTGAAAATAGCTAAATTACTACATAAAACGGGTACTTTAGTGCTTAAAGCCTCTATTAAGGGAAGGCCATAGCCCTCAGCAAAAGTTGGGAAGAGTAAGGCCCTAGCATGGTTTAAATAGTTTTGCAGCTCTTCATCCGTCGCTGTAAGCTCAATGACGTATTGCTTCAGCTGGTTGCAACGATCTAATAAGGCTAGCGTTGTGCTGCATTCCGAGCTCCGTTTGCCGATAATGACAAGCTTGGGAGCCTGTGCGCCTAAATCATCGACTAATTTACGCCAGATGTATAAAAGTAATAAATGATTTTTTCTTGCCACCAGAGTACTGATTATAACAAAATAAGGGTGCGCTAAAGGGGCCGTTTTTGCGGCAACTATGGCTTCAAAACCTGGGGCTAAATGAGTGGGAATAGTTAAGGGTGAATGCAAGTTATTTAGCCTAACATACTGGGCAAGAATGTTTTGTGTATTTTTAGATACGCACAGGAGACCGCTTGCATACTTTAGACTTAATCTAATATTAGTTTCAAATTGCTTAGCATAACTAGGATCACTGTATTCTGGGTGGGTAATCGGGAATAAATCATGGATCATAATAATTGTTTTTATACCCAGCCGCTTTAATTGGTTGAAATAATTAGGATATTTCATTCCATTTTGATCCAGCTTAAATAAAAAATATTGATTATCTTTATTAATTTTTTCTGCCATATAAATGGCTCTAAGTAATAAAGCAAAAATTGCCGGATAATGCTTAGGATTCCATAAAAGGATTAAGGCAATAATTTGTTTGGAGTAGTGCTGCGATAAGATAAATAATTTGCCGCGGAGACGATAAACTAATTGCAGGTTTTCGCCATAATGGCGCAAATAAGCTAAAATAACACGCGGTATGCCATGGGGCGGTCTTTTGCGCTTTAACTCCGTAATAATAAAGGTACTGTCTATTAGTAAACGAATGGTAGTCATAAATGAATTGACGATTCGTGTGCTAAAAGTGCTTCTTTGTACGGAAGCGCTGCCGGATTTCCCATATAACCGCCTAAGCCAGTTTTGCCCACCACCCGATGACAAGGGATAAAGAGGGCGAGAGGATTTTTCTTACAGGCTTGACCTACTGCACGCGGGCTACTTTGAATAGATAATGCAAGTTCACCATAGGTCAAGGTCCTACCTACAGGGATAACTAATAAAGCATTCCAAACTTTTTGCTGATAGGGGCTGCCATGAGGTTTTAATGGAAGTTGAAAGCGATGCTGATTATTAGCAAAATAGCTAGTTAACTCAGAATCTATTAACCGCGCCAGTGTTGTATCTATTGAGGTGCTTAATTTAGTGGTAAACGCGGCAGAGAAAATAAAATGCTCGTTATGTACGACCTCAAAAGAACCCAAGGGGGTGCTAAAAACAGTACTAACGAGCATTTTGGACAATCTTAGTCGCCTTTTTTACCAACTAATTTTTCTTTAATACGTGCTGCGCGGCCAGCTAAATTACGTAAATAATACAATTTAGCACGACGAACATCGCCACGACGTTTTACAGTAATACTGTCAACAATTGGACTGTAAGTTTGGAAAACGCGCTCGACACCAACGTTGTGAGAAATTTTTCTTACGGTGAAGGCAGAGTTTAAACCGCGGTTGCGTTTAGCTATAACTACTCCTTCGAAGGCCTGTAAACGCTCACGAGTACCTTCAATTACTTTTACTTGAACTAAAACGGTATCACCTGGATAAAACTCAGGAATCTCTTTGCCTTGCATTTGCTCAGCATTTAATTGATCAATAATATTAGTCATGGACCACTCCTCAAATCGGTTTATCCTAGCCGGAATCACCTTGTTCGCATTTAAACTCAACAAGCAAGAGCTTGTCCGTTTCACTTAACTGTAGTTTTTCAAGCAAATCTGGTCGTTTTAGCCAAGTTTTGCCTAGAGCTTGTTTCCTACGCCAGCGTTCAATATCTTTATGATGGCCACCTAATAAAACAGGTGGAACCCTCATGTCATCTATTTCAGCCGGTCTCGTATAATGAGGACAGTCAAGCAAACCATTCATAAATGAATCTTGCTCTGCTGAACTCAAGTGCCCTAAACTGCCTGGTATCAATCGAGTTATTGCATCAATAAATACCATTGCAGCTAATTCACCGCCACTTAAAACAAAGTCGCCAAGTGACCATTCTTCATCGACATGATGCTGGATTATCCGCTCATCAATCCCTTCATATCGTCCGGCAATAAATAGCAAGGATTGTTTTTCCTCGGCTATTTTATTTAAGTCATCTTGCTTTATTACTTTGCCCTGAGGGCTTAAATAAATTGTTTTACAACTGTTTGGTAAAATCGTACGAGCGTGCTGAATTGCTTTATTCAATGGCTCATACATCATTACCATTCCTGGTCCACCACCATAAGGTTTGTCATCAATTTGCCGATAAGGCCTAGTTGACCAATCTCTGGGATTCCAGGTTTCAATTTGAACCAGCCCTTGTTCAATGGCTCGTCCAGTAACTCCATAATGCAAACCACTCAGGATTTCAGGTAGTAAGCTAATTACCCCAAAATGCAGCACTTAAAAATCCATATCCCAGTCAACGATGATTGTACTAGATTGAGCATCAATCTCTATAACAAATTGACCCGGTAAATAAGGAATTAAGTGTCTTTTCTCGCCTTGCACTACCAGTACGTCATTAGAGCCTGTAGGCATTACTTCTACTACTTGGCCAAAAATTTGATCCTGTTGGTTTATTACTTTCATTCCAATCAATTGATGCCAATAGTATTCGCCAGGAGCTAATGGCACCAACTGATCTTTATATATCGCTATTTCAATATTGGTAAGTCGGGCAACGCTTTCTCTTTCGGGAAAACCTTCAATTTGAGCAACAATAGTTTTGTTATGAACCTGAACAGATAACAATTTAATAGGCTGCCAGCTCTCATTTAAAAAAACATGCCAGTCGCTATAACTTAAAATGTTATCACTTGGTTCAGTAAAAGAATAAACGGTAATAAAACCTTTTATTCCATGCGGTCGTCCAAAACGACCTACTATTACCCAATCTTCCTGCGTACTCACTTTATATTAAGCAGCTGACTCAGAATTTTTATTAAATTCTTTAATTAACGCACTAACGCGATCAGACATTTGCGCACCAACGCTTTGCCAGTGTTTTAATTTTTCTGCTTCAACGTGTAGACGAACTTCTTGTCCACGTGCAACAGGATTGAAATAACCAATACGCTCAATGTAACTACCGTCGCGGCGTTTGCGGCTATCGGTAACAACCATATGATAAAAAGGACGCTTTTTTGCGCCGCCTCGTGATAAACGTATAACGACCATTATTTTCCTCTACTTTAGAGTGGTTACATAAAAATGCCGTGTATTGTACGAAAATTAATTCACCATGTGAAGTAATTCTGGCGATTTATTTTAATAAGCATTAATATTGACTTAATTTTGACTTAATTGCGAACTTTTTTACTAAATTTCCGTTCGCAAGAAGAATATAAGAACAATCTATTAGCTATTTAAAATCATCTGGCAGCATTCCTTTCATTCCAGGTAAGCCGCTAATTCCGCGCATCATTTTTTGTAAACCACCAGGTTTTGTAAATTTTTTCATCATTTTTTGCATTTGCTCAAATTGTTTTAATAATTTATTGACATCCTGAATTTGGGTTCCGGAGCCTTGAGCGATGCGCTTTTTACGAGAGCCAGCAATAATTTTCGGTACTCGTCGTTCTTTTGGGGTCATTGAGTTAATAATCGCTACCGTTCGGGCCATCGATTTATCATTAACTTGCTGCATGGCGTGTTGCGGCAATTGATTCATTCCTGGTAGCTTACTCATCATCCCAGAAATTCCACCCATATTATTCATTTGCAATAATTGTTGTTTAAAATCTTCTAGATCAAAACTCTTGCCTTTTTTTAGTTTTTTCGCCAGCTTCTCACTGGCTTGTTTGTCAGTTTTACGCTCAACTTCTTCAATTAGGGTTAGAATATCGCCCATTCCCAAGATACGCGAAGCCACGCGTTCGGGGTGGAATGGTTCTAAAGCCTCTACCTTTTCGCCACTACCAATAAATTTAATAGGTTGACCGGTTATATTACGCACTGATAAGGCCGCACCTCCACGTGCATCACCATCGGTCTTGGTAAGAATAACCCCCGTTAAAGGAAGGGCTTCATGGAAGGCCTTAGCTGTGTTGGCAGCGTCTTGCCCGGTCATACTGTCGACCACAAATAAGGTTTCAATTGGGTTTATGGCCTGATGCAGGGCTTTAATTTCCGCCATCATTTCGGTATCAACGTGAAGACGTCCGGCAGTATCGACAATCAAAACATCCATATATTGCTTTTTAGCTTGATCTAAAGCGCGTTGGGCAATAGTTATCGGTTGCTCATTCGCCTCTGAAGGGACGAAGGCAACATCAATTTGCTCTGCTAAAACTTTTAATTGTTTGATTGCAGCAGGCCGATAAACGTCGACGCTGACGAGCATTACCTTTTTGTTTTCGGTTTCTTTTAAATAACGAGCTAATTTGGCGGTACTGGTTGTTTTACCCGAGCCTTGTAGACCTGCCATTAAAAATACGGCAGGGGGTTGGGTTTTAAAGTTAAGCTCACTGCGCTCATCGCCCATTATATGAATTAATTCATCGTTAACTATTTTAACGAAGGCTTGATCGGGGTTTAAGCTGGTTAATACTTCTTGCCCTAAAGCTTTTTGCTTTACTTGTTCAATAAAGTCTTTAATAACAGGCAGAGCCACATCTGCTTCAATAAGCGACAGACGTACTTCACGTAAAGCATGTTGTATATTCTCTTCAGACAAACGTCCTTGACCGCGTAGATTTTTAAAGGTGCGCGATAAGCGTTCAGTTAAATTCTCAAACATAGCAAATACCTGGAAAAAATAAACACTATAGCACAGAGAGCAAGCCAGATGCTACTTTGTCAGGTAGCCCTCCAGGGTCACCTCATGAAAAATTTTGAGATAAGATAGTGGTTAAAATAGAATCATCCCATCCAGCATTTTTTCTGAGCCGCTTAATAGATTGCCTTTTCATCTGATTTTTAGTTAATTGA
>NZ_RZGQ01000159.1 GCF_003989735.1 Legionella sp. km772
TTGGAAAATCAAATAATCACTATAAAGATCAAGCATATCCATTTAATTCCCTCCCTAAAATTAAGGGCGGAATTCTAATGCTTTTTAGTCAAACTACAAGTTTATGTGCGTAACATGAGTGGATAATCCTGTTACCCTGGTTAAATTAAGTGAGGTAACAGCCGTTATTGAGGCCCTGGATTCCTATGTATATCGCATAGCTGAATTGTACGATGAGAAATTTTCTGCAGTTCCTGAAGAGACGTTGGTAGTTGCCAAAATTTTGGGTTCCGAACTATTGGGTTGGGTGGCTGACCAGGCGGTTCAATTGCTTGGAGCGAGAGGTTATGAAGCAAATTGCGATGTCTCAAAAATATTCAGAGATGCACGCGTTTTCAGGATTTTCGAGGGGCCGACTGAAGCATTAAACATGTATCTTGGTTCTCGGTTACTAGAGGATAATCCTTCGCTGGAGCAATTTATTTGCCAAACATTGAAGCAACCTCAATTCTTTAAGGATATGAAGCAAGTGGTTTCGCAAATCAGGAAACAGGCTCATTCTATAAAAGCCGCATTATTTACGCAGCCGATAAGCTCGCATTATTGGTCTCAGGCTCAAGTCGGAGAAATGGGAAGTTATGCTATATTTTTATCTTGTCTCCAATCCATATTTCATACTGTCACGGCTGAGCAGAAACCTCGCTCTCTTGTATGGGTTAAGAGTCAATACGATGAAACCATAAAAAGGATTTTAAGTGTTGCAGCAGGTGAACAGGTCTTGTTAGCGGCAAATCAACTAGGTAATTTAGTAACTGACTATGAATTAGCTATAGGCAATATTGATCAAAATAGAAGCGGCAAGAATATTACCATCGATTCATTGCTGCAGACATGCCCACCAAATGGTGTACATGATAATACTCCTCATGAACTGTTTGCTAAAAAGACAAGATTAACAGAGGAAATAGCTTCGCATTCGTTAGCTTTGAGCGAGCATACTCGCTTTCAGCTACTTCATGCATGGAATAGAGTTGAGCATGGCACTAAGTATCCTGAGCGTTGTGCTCATCATTTATTTGAAGAGCAGGTTTTAAAAAATTATCAGGCGCCGGCAGTTGTTTTTAATGACCGTTCCATTTCTTATCAAGATCTCAATAAACAAGCGAACAAGGTCGCTCATTATTTATATAATGCTGGAATAGGCTCAGGCAAACTAGTAGCACTTTATTTTGAGCGTTCCATTGAAATGATTATAGGATTGTTAGGAGTACTCAAAGCCGGGGCGGCTTATCTACCAATGGACTTCAATTATCCTGAAAAAAGTCTGGTATTTATGCTGGAGGATTCGGGTGCATCTCTGGTCTTATCTCAAAATCATTTATTAATGGATAGTCCTTTTGAATCCCGCGAGTTAATCGGTATAGAAGATATTTTAAAGCACGGCTCCGTCGACACTGAAAACGATCTGGTTCTTTCTTCTACTTTGGATAGTGCCGCCTATGTAATCTACACATCGGGATCAACAGGACAACCTAAAGGGGTAATTCTACCGCACCGAGCATTAAATAATTTAATGTGTTGGCACAGAGAAAACATCCCTGGAAAGCGTAATGTATTACAGTTTACCACACTTAACTTTGATATGAGTTTTATTGAAATTTTTACGGCCCTTGGTTCTGGTGGAACATTAACACTTATTTCCGAATCCGATCGCCTGGATTTGCAGAGGTTCGCTCACATAGTAAAGAAAAACTCGGTGGAGCAATTAATTTTGTCCGTGCCTTTTTTAAAGAGCCTGGCAGCTTCATCATTGGATAGAGCTAGTTTCAACGATGTGAAAGAAATCATTATTGCTGGAGAGCAGTTGGTTATCACTGAGAAGATAACTGGATTTTTTAAGGAAAACATCTCCTGTCGATTGTATAATTATTACGGTCCTGCAGAGACTCATGTGGTCACTTCTTATCAATTTCCTCTACTAATAAGCGATTGGCCGGATTATCCTCCCATAGGTAAACCCATTTCTAATACAAAAATCTTGATTCTGGATGAACGGATGCAACCAGTTCCATTGGGCACCATTGGCGAGATTTATATAGGCGGTGTTTGTCTTGCTAGCGGATATATTAATAGGGTGGAATTAACCCAGGGAAAATTTGTTAAGGATCCGTTTGGCGGTCACAACACTAGTTTACTTTATCGCTCGGGTGATTGCGGTAAATATTTGGACGATGGAACCATAATATATACTGGACGTAAAGATGAACAATTAAAAATTCGTGGATACAGGATAGAGCCACAGGAAATTGAATGGCATTTAATGAATTACCCAGAAGTAAAGGAAGCTGTGGTTATCGCTAAAAAAAGCACTTTTTCAGACAAACATCTAGAAGCATTCCTTATCATGGAAGGAAATATCAACGATAATTTGGTGACTGAGCTGTATTCCTTTTTGCAAGAGCATCTGCCACCTCACTTTTTACCTTCAGTATTTAATATCGTTGAAAAAATTCCTTTAACCAATAGTGGGAAGGTTGATCGTATAGCTTTGGAAAAATATGAGGGAGATGTGGTTTTCTCCGTTAGCAATATCATTTCCCCTGAATCTAAGACTGAGAGGGTGCTAGTGGAAATAATGGAAAATATGTTCAAAGTAAGAGTCGGGATTAATCATAGCTTTCTTTCTCTTGGAGGAAATTCCTTGTTGGCAATGCAAATAATTTCAGAAATCCGTGAGCGTTTAGCAGTAAATTTACCTGCTCACAGCATTCTTTCAGAGCCAACTCTTGCAGACATAGCCAAACGCATTGATCTACTTGGGAATGATGGGTAAACCTTTGATAAGGTGCAGGATGAGATTCTGATTCCTGCACCAATTGAACGCTTTGCTTTATCAAATTTACCTAGCCGGGTATCAGTTATCGGTGGCTACCAGTTCTCATCTATGATTTGAATATTAAGCAGGTGACTATTAAATGCCAACTCATTGGTGGTTGGTTCATTATATGGGAGTCTAGAATCAGGGCTGTATAAATAACTCTTAGGTTCAGCTTGGTTCGGGCTAAGCCACCGATTTTTCAGCTAGGTCTAAAATCAATATTACCGCTTCGGTGAAGTATTTCTATACTCTATTTGGGATATGGGGCTATCACTGGTGGGACTGTCGGAGGTTTCAACCATTTTGACATCCTCCTCAGCCGTCGATGCTGCTTCCGCTTTCATAGTGCTTAGTATGTTTTTGTATTGGTTAAATTGCTTATGTTGAGTGACGAGAATCATTCCTTTATTAGCCGTTACTTGCTCCATAACAGGCATGTGAGTACCAAGAAAATTATTCAAAGTTTCTTTCATTTGATTTCCGAAACCACGCACAATATCTAATTTAGTGGTGTATTTTTTTATTATATCCTCAGTTGTAGATAGTACCTGAAGTTGTTGTGATTTCGAATTGTCGGGGCTTTCTTTATAACGTTGTAATACAACACTCATTTCGTTAGCCATATTTAACGCTGCGTGGTAATCAAAATTCCGTTCATCTTGGTATTTAATTGCGATTGCTCGAGTTGTTGCGATCAAATTTTCTAAATACTTACATACTTGCTCCCATTCATTTTGGGGAATGGCTGAGCGAGGTAAGACAACAACAGAACGCACCGATTTTATTGTATATTTCCCGTCTGCTTTACTAGTCTCTTTAAATGGCCAGAAAAAAAATGAATCGCCTTTATTTTTCACAATAGCACCTGAAAATATTCTAATGAATGAATTATAGATCAATTTATTGCATTGAGACATTTTGCGCTAAATATTTCCAAAGCCGTAGTCAGAGCCGCCCGAAAAACCAGTAGTAGCCATGAACAACCCATCTACCACCGTGCACTAATAAATTAAAGCGCGATGACTAGTCGGGCCCTAATTTTTATAATAGCAGTCCTTATTACGCCGAGATACAAACCATCTTTTGCAGATCATTCTAAATTTTTACTCTCACTTTACTCGAAATCAAACTGACTTGCATAATGAACTATCAATTCTTTACTTAAGCCCACGATGCTGCGCACTATGACAACGCTCGCGCATGAAACGGCTCACTTCAAAAGCAAATTTTTTCTGCGAATCTTTCATTTCGTGATATATAAATAAATAACGTGACTAATAGTGTAGCATGACAAGTTTTGGACTTCCTTGGTCTGAAACCAAGTATAAAATAGTCTTAGTCTTCTCAAATAAGGATGCAGCAGCATGATCACCCAAATGGATTTATGAGTTATATTATCCATAATGGCTATACTCACGGAGTGTATGAAGTATTGAATCAAACAGTAAATAGCACTGATTGTCTGGCCATAACGCAACAAAATAGCACTACGGAATGTGCTCAATATAGTGATGTATATAGAAAAACACAAAATAAAGTCATACACGGCTTGGTAATCTTGAATGAAACATTAAAGGAAACAGCGGCGTTGGGGGGATATTATTATTTTTGATAATGCAACGATACACCTAATAAACATTCTTCAAGTCAGGAACAATTGCAAGAGCAGGAATGTTTCATGAATCTCAGGTAAGTTTTTGAGGCCTTAGTCGCCTTACATTTGCTATCTCTTGGCGCAACATCTGTCAATCTTTAGCTATCAAAAAATGTTTAGCGAATTTGCGAACGCAGAGATAGTAAAATACAAATAATGAAGTTTTTGCGAAAGAAATCAGAATTATGGAATGAAGTTGGAAATGAACACTATGTTATAAAAAGGCGCTTCCACCTATGACTTGTAACCACGGCTACCCTTAATATCCAAAGTCTGATTATCAAAATAATCAGACTTAATGTCTGTGTTTTACATCATCTCCTCACCCTATCTTATTGGCCTAGTTCCTTTACCCGAATTATCTAAAGTAAAAGGCATCGAAATTGCTGAACTAAGGTTGCTTGACCAAATAAACTTTACCAAGAATTAACATAAAAAATTATTAAAAATATTTTGCTAATTAAAATCTCTGCTATACCTAATGGTGCAGCACGGCTGAGGGCGGCTGTGACGAGGTATTGAGTGCTAGCTTCATTACCTCATTGGGTAATTATATGGATATTTATGTTAATGACGCCTCTGTTCGATATGATTTTTTTTAAGAAACTGGAGGATACTAACGTGAAGATACCATTTTTAAAAAGAAAAATTAGTGCGGGGATATTGCTTTTCCTAGTTACTAATATGGCTCAAGCAGGAATTACTTTTTTTAGTTTTGTTCCCTTAATCTTTCTGAACCTTTTTACTACAGTGACCACGACAACTCCCTTTTTTACCTTTATCCCGGTAATGCTAACGGGATCAAAAACAACTATTATCCACCCTAGCATAAGATATCCTCAAACCACCTTATTACAGAGCAAGAGAAAACCGGGAATCCAGCGCATAGTGAGGTTAACTCCTATAACAACTCCAAACATCGTTGTTCCCCAAAATGGTCGTAAAATCATAAAATACAGAGTAACTAATTTCTCTACCAAACCTACAATACTGCGCTTAAAACCTGTGCGTGGTATTAGGCAAATAGTCAATGCTGGTAGTTGCACGAATCTATTTAGCTTGAGATACCGGCAATCCTGTATTTTAAATTTGCAAGTAAATGGAACTATGTTAGCCAATAATATAGTTGGTGGACCAGTTCTCTGTGAACCTGGATCAATACGTTGTTACCAACCCACTCATGGTCATCGCTTAAATGTTAAATTAATAAAAAAAATGCCAACAGTGGGAAGGAAATATACTGTAGGAGGTACAGTCATCGGACTCAAGAATGGTATCTTAACCTTGGTACTTAATGGCAATACCCCTATTTCAATCCCTAGAAATGGGCGCTTTACTTTCTCAACACCTATTGCGCAAGGCAAATCTTATCGAGTGAACATAAAAACTCATCCACAACATCAAATTTGCAAAATAACTAATAACTCTGGAACTATAAATCGAACAGGAATAACTAATGTGTTAGTTTCCTGTATTGAAGAAAGAAAGGATGTATCCATTAATTTGGCTAATAGCGAAAGCGATGAGGCTGCTAAATCAAGCTCATCAACTCCTAGCGTGAAAACATCCGCTGAGCTTACAAAAAATGATAAAGCCAATCCTTATAAAAATGATTTAGTGGACTATCCATTATCCCTTCCTGATACTACGGCAGATAATGTAGAACCAGCAATCAGCGAAGATAGGCCCCGTATGCCTGTTAATTCAGATAACTCTATTCTTATTCACTCATGTTACGCACATAAACTTGTAGTTTGACTAAAAAGCATTAGAATTCCGCCCTTAATTTTAGGGAGGGAATTAAATGGATATGCTTGATCTTTATAGTGATTATTTGATTT
>NZ_RZGQ01000016.1 GCF_003989735.1 Legionella sp. km772
CTTAAATCTTCAACAGTTGATAAAAAAGCTAATACTTCAGACATCCCTTTCTTTCGCCAGTTCAAATAAATGCAGGATTATACTGTTTATGTGACTAATTTCTAGTCATGAAAAGCCCCTGACACCCCAAGGGGTATTGAAATTACTAGTATCGACTATAACCGCCAAAAAATGGGTGTTAAGTCATTTAAACGACTTTGTCTGCATGTACCCGCAGATTGAATTGGAACTGGTTTTTTCCGAAGAAGATGAGGCTTTAGGACGGCCTGAATTTGATATTATGATTGGTTTCCCGGTAATCCCACCGCTGACTGAAGCTTTAAAATATCGAAAAATGTATACCATCAACAATATCTTATGTGCCTCTAAATCGTTTGTTGAACGTTATGGTCAACCTGTAATCGCTGAAGATTTACCGCGATTTAAAATCATTTCTCATACTTTGCGCAAACCCGCCCATTTTTTGACTCTCGCATCGGGTGAACAAATCTATTGCGGCAAACCCATTTTATATATGAATCAATTTTCTGCGCTTAACCAGGCTTGTTTAGATGGGGTGGGTATATTTTTAACGGGGGATAGCCTTGTGCAAACCTGGCTTGATTCAGGAGACTTAATTCAGTTACTCCCGCACTATGAGTTTCGCCAGCATGATATTTATATGTTTTATCGTGCTTATGATTATGAGTTACCCAAGATCCGAGTCTTGCTTGATTTTTTTACGGCCAAGCTATCTTCCTAATCTTAATTATACTATGATGCAAAAACCTACATTCTGTTAGGTATGTGTAATTTAGTTCATAAGATTTGTGCAATTTAATTCTTTTTCGTTTTAATGAGGAGCGAATATGCTAAGAAATACACACGGTCATCCTTCAACCCAAGCACCGGGTCATACAGTAATTACGGTTCCAGCGGTTCCTACTGCGACCGTTGTGGTCACTCAGGGCTCGCAACATCATGGCCATCATCATCATCATCATCATCATCATCATCACCATGACCATACCACTACTGTTTCTGCAATGCCGGTTTATTCTCAACCTAATCCTTATGCCGGTTTAATGTTCGCAGCCCCGGTTCATGGACATCATAGTAATCAACACCAACATCAACATCAACATGGCCCCTCACACCAGCACAGCCATCACAGTCCTTTCTAAGAAGAGCTTCTCGAGCTCACTTAGTTTATCCGCCGCTAGTCGGCGGAATTATTTAGAGTCCTATTCTGACAGCTCTTTCTTTCTCTAGGATTAGCACTGCTTTCTTTATTATTTCTCTACAACAAAAAACTACGTTATTATTGCCTTTTTCATCAACATTAGATTCTGATGCATTTTACTGATTACTTAATGACACCCGGCGAGCATAGCTTAACCCTTCAAGGGGTAGTTGGTCCTTTAGAGGCTGTATTATCTGTTCCAGAGACAATCACCACACCTTATGTGGCATTGCTTGGCCACCCTCATTCTTTACAAGGCGGCACTATGACTAATAAAGTGGTGACCACTTTAGGCCGCGTCTTTAAAGAATTAAATATCCCTTCTTTGCGGTTTAATTTTCGCGGGGTTGGCCAATCGTCCGGGGTTTATGATCATGGGGTTGGCGAAAGTGAAGATATGCTGCTCCTAGCCCAAGAATGGCAAAACCACCAAGAGGCCCGGTTTATTTTTGCCGGCTTCTCTTTTGGTTCCTATGTCGTTTATCGCACCGCCAGCCATTTTCCTAAGTCCATACTGATTAGCATTGCACCTCCAGTCCATCATTATAATTATAATGAGTTCCAACTAGACTTGGCTTCTTGGTTAATCGTCCAGGGCGATAATGATGAAGTGGTTCCTTACCAGCTGGTTGAGGAATTCGCTAAAAAGCATGTTCCTGAGCTTCCCTTGCTAACTTTCCCTGAAACAGGCCATTTTTTTCATGGGAAATTAATCGAGCTTAAATCACAATTACTCGCTTATCTTAAGCCGCAGGTTAATTTGGCATGAATTTATTAATAGACCACTATAATGCGGCCATCGACCGCGGGGAAATTAATGATGATCCCATGCAACGAGTCGTTTTGAATCAATTACAGCAATTAGTCACTGATTTAGAACAGACAAAATCATCATGGTTTTCTTGGGGGAAAAAATCAGTCAAGGGCGCTTATATTTATGGTCCTGTTGGGGTGGGTAAAACCTATTTGGTGGATTTGTTCTATGATTCTTTAGTTGAAAAAAAGAAAGCCCGCTTTCATTTCCACCATTTCATGCAACAAATTGATGCCCAATTAAGACGTCTGCAAGGCCAAAAAGATCCCTTACGCTTAATTGCAAAAGAAATTGCTAAAACAACACGCTTGTTATGCTTTGATGAATTCTTGGTGGACGATGTTGCTTATGCCATGATTTTAGCTGAATTATTACAAGCCTTAGTCCGGGAGGGGGTTATTTTGGTTATCTCTTCTAATACCAAGCCTGATGATTTGTATGCTAAGGGAGTGCAACGACAACGATTTTTACCTGCTATAGCCTTAATTAATAAAGAATGTGTGGTGATGCATTTAAATGAACAAAGGGATTATCGTTTGGGGCGCGAGCCCTTACTCAATGCCTATTTATATCCCTTAAATCAAGCAACCCAACAAAAAATGGAAGAGCAATTTGCTCTTTTAGTGCCCCAAGCGGAGGTGAATCAACTCATTAGCATTCAAAGCCGTGCCGTCCCCGCCCTTAAATGTGGCCCTAAATCTATTTGGTTTGCTTTTGAAGTACTTTGTAATTTCCCGCGTAGTCAATTGGATTATCTCGAGCTTGCTGATCGCTTTGAACACATTTTTATTAGCGGAGTTCCAAGTCTGACTGTGAATCATACTGCTCAAGCGATTATGTTTATCAATTTTATCGATGTGATGTACGATCGCGGAATCAAAGTGATTATTTCTGCCGCCGTGCCCATGGATGAATTGTACCTAAGCGGGGAAATGTTTGAATCCTTTAAAAGAACCTTAAGCCGGCTCAATGAAATGCAATCAGTGGATTATTTGAACCGCCATCCCCGTCGAGTGGTACATAATATTCTTGAGTGAAGAGAAGAGAAGGCTTTTTTAAATTCTTATTGCTTACAGATGACTCTTTCCCTTAAAAAATAATAATTTTCCTTAATTGAGAATGATTCTCGATTACATTTGTGTTAGAATTCACCTAATCGGCTTTATTTCTGTATTATTTTATGACGTATATAACTGAATTAGAACAAGGTGAGCGGGTGCGCTTAGTGGATTTTGGTGCAACCGAGCCCCAGTACAGACGAAAATTACTCTCTTTGGGGGTTACCCGAGGTGTTGAGTTTTTTATAGTAAGAAAAGCGCCACTCGGTTGTCCTCTGCAAATTGAAGTAAGGGGGACTGCTTTAACTTTACGCAAAGAAGAGGCCAGTCATCTACTCTTGGAGCGTGTATGACTCACTTATTATTAGTTGGAAATCCTAACTGCGGTAAGACCACTTTATTTAATGCCTTAACCGGAGCCCATCAACGCGTCGGCAATTGGGCTGGGGTTACGGTGGAAAAGAAAACGGGTGAATTTCAATTGGATGGCCGGTCAATCCAGATTACCGATCTACCGGGGCTTTATTCTTTAGCGGCCTATAGTACGGGGTTAAGCCAAGATGAGCAAATAGCAGCACAAGCAATAGTGACCCTCGATGCTGAGTGTATCATCAATATAGTGGACGCCTGTCATCTCGAGCGACATTTATATTTAACCAGTCAAATTTTAGAGTTAGGTAAGCCGGTTATTGTGGTAGTGAATATGATGGATGTAGCCGAGCAACGCGGTATTAACATTGATGTTGCACAGCTTTCCAGAGAGTTAAATTGCCCGGTGATACCCGTTCAAGCCCATAAAAATATAGGGATGCCCCTTTTATATGAGGCTTTAGAGAAACTTCCTAAGGATGCTTGCGCCTTAACTCTTGCCCTGAGCGATAAGGTTGAAGTTACTTTATCAGCCCTTGAAAAGGAATTAATAAATAAGGGGCATACGGAAAAACAGGCTTTTTATTATGCTCGTCGTTTCGCCGAAGGGGATGCTTTGCCGCAATACGAAGCCTTTTCTAGCCCAGAAGATGAATTAGACGTGGTGCTAGCTGACGCACGTTATCAAAAAATTCATCAAATAGTACAAGCAAGCCAAAAAAAACAAAGTGATGCCAGTGAACATTTCACCGCTAAATTAGATAAAGTGGTGCTCCATCGTTTTTTTGCCATTCCGATTTTTTTCGCCTTAATGTATTTGATGTTTTTGTTTGCAATTAATATTGGGGGTGCATTCCAAGATTTTTTTGATATCAGTACCAATACTATTTTTGTGGAAGGCAGTGCGTGGTTATTAAGTCAAATGCATACACCTAATTGGCTAATTGCGTTAATCGCCAATGGCATCGGTAAAGGCATTAATACCACGCTAACCTTTATCCCGGTAATTGCTGCGATGTTTTTCTTTCTCTCTTTATTAGAAACCTCGGGTTATATGGCCAGAGCGGCCTTCGTCGTCGATAAAGCAATGCGGGCTATGGGTTTACCGGGTAAGTCTTTTGTGCCCATGATTGTGGGCTTTGGCTGTAATGTCCCCGCTATTATGGCTGCCCGCACTCTCGATTCGGAGCGCGATAGATTATTAACCGTAATGATGAGCCCTTTTATGTCTTGTAGCGCCCGTTTAGCTATTTATGCGGTATTCGTAGCCGCTTTTTTCCCTAGCGGGGGCGCTGCTATTGTTTTTTCTTTGTATCTTTTTGGTATTTTGATGGCTGTTTTAACGGGGTTCCTTTTACGTAAAACTCATTTTAAAGGCGAGGCCTCGCCCTTAATCCTTGAGTTACCGGCTTATCATCGACCTACATTAAAGCGCTTACTAAAAGAAACCATGATGCGCTTACGTTTCTTTGTTTACCGTGCCGGCAAGCTAATTATCCCTATTTGTGTGTTATTGGGCGGCTTAAATGCGATTACCTTAGGGGGGGGGCTTAATTCTGGGGAGGCAAGCACCCAATCCTTGCTTTCTTTAATCGGCCAATGGCTTACTCCTTTGTTTGCTCCAATGGGAATAAGCCAAGATAATTGGCCGGCTACGGTTGGACTATTGACGGGGATGTTGGCGAAAGAAGTCGTGGTCGGCACTTTAAATTCTCTTTATGCGCAAATGGGGCATTTAAGTGAGGTTGCGACAGCTCATTTTGATTTTTGGGGTGGATTAAGCGGCGCTTTATGGTCTATTCCCCATAATCTAGCTGATTTAGGTCGAGCCTTAATCAATCCTATTGCGGCAAGTGCTGATGATAGTGAACTGTCGTCCTCCGTCTATGGGATGATGGTAGCGGGATTCGATGGCAAAATCGGCGCGTATGCTTATCTGCTGTTTGTCTTATTGTATATACCTTGCGTGTCTACTATGGCCGTGATTCGGCAAGAAGCGAATCGGCATTTAATGTGGTTATCGGTTATTTGGTCTTTTATTGTGGCCTATGCTGCTGCTGTTCTTTTTTATCAAACGGCAAACTTTTTGTTACATCCGGCGCAAAGTATTTTTTGGATTCTCACCATTACTTTGAGTCTATGGGGAATGATTTCTTTCTTTTATTTTAGTAACCGTAAATTGAGGGGCTATGATGTTATTGCAAATACGTAATTACATCCACCGTGAGCAAATAGTGAGCACTCAGCAGTTAAGTCGGGAATTTCATTTAGATTTGCCAGCTTTACAGCCCATGCTTGATATTTGGATGGCCAAAGGGGTAATCAGCAAATGTAGGCAAAGTCCTAGCTGTAAAAGTGCGTGTTTTAAATGTAAAGTACCTCCTGATTATTATCAATATATCGTTAAGCCATAAACTTAGCGCGTTGATATATTGCTTCTTCTATGTTTGGTTTCGGCCAACGAGGAAATCCTTAGCTTCGGTTAGGCTTTGAAGTTAAGGTCTTTCGGTGTTAAATGATTAAAAAATGAGCACCTATTTCCTTAACTAAATAATTTTACTGGTTATTTACACTTATTTACTTCATCTTCAGTGTCTGTTAAGGAAATATGAGCTAATATAGGACTATAAGCTTAAAATTGGGGTGTAATATGTCTGAGATTGAAATTGGTATCACTTCAGACGCAGGGAGTGAGTCTCCAGAGAATTCTAGTGAAGGATTAGAAGCCCGTAAATTAGAAATGCTCGCCGATCTAAATGATCCTGTTGCTTTAGTAGAGCGAGTCTATCAACTTTGGTGGAATTGGGCTGATTTTCATATTTACGTAGTTTCACCCCATATTGAAAGTATTTCCCCGCCTATAATTATTGAGCCTGAACAGATTTCAGATGATGAGGTGGAGTTTGTTTATTCTATCCAAGATAGGGGGGATAAATTATCTACTTCTAAAAGTGAAGATATGTTTAACGCCGGTAAATCAATGTGTAAATTATTTTATACCATTGAAAAAATGATTTCTATTTTAATTGAACGGCTAAAAACAGGTGGTATTGATAATGAAACTGAAGTGCAAATTGCTTTTGGGGGGCATCAAATCGCCCAAAGAAAAGCATTTGAATCCATCATCAATTTAAGTTACAACGTGGTAGTTACTAATTTTGACCCGGGCAAATGGGGCGAAGATTATCTACAAATTGTCAAACGTATTGCTGATAAAGGTTTTGGTTATCCCTCAGAAACGCCCCGCCAGCCTTATAAACAATCCCATAAATCACCTGGATCGAATGTAATACGTAATTAAGCTCTAGGATGAATTTTTTCGTCTTTGCGAACCAAGTGAGGCACTTTATATACGACCTTTCGTTAGTTTGCTTCGCCAAGGCTCGCTCGCAAAGACGAAATTTACCGGGATTGCAAATGAATTAAGTGCTTGCATCTTGGTAATGCTTCTAGTCTCCTGTCAGATCGGGGATATGGATAGGCCTTTAGGGCACTCATTGGTCAAAAAGATTGGTGCCATTGGATACTAAGGATAGGCTATCTATGTAGAGTTTACTTAAGTCTAAACCATTAATATTATCTTGTTGTACCTCCTCCCAATGCCCCGATTCATAAGCAATGACTAAATCCAAAACTTCTCCTAAAGCCCCGGCATGTTCAAGAAGAGCACTAGTAATATCCTCTGCTAAGGTTATTTTATTGATTAATTCAGCCATAGGCTTATTTAAAAGGCAATCCAGAATAGATAGTAAACCCGCAGTATAGGCTGATTGATAATTAATATTATTAGTGCTTACTTTGGCAATTTCCTGCGCCATATGTGCTCTAATTAAGCCTGATTCAAGAATTTCTATCGGTTTATCAGAGATATTTTTCATTGAAAAGAGCATGACCCAATTTTTTAAATTAATAAGCCCCAAGCGCGTGACTGCTTGTTCAATCGAGGTAATGGGGTTTCCGCCGGAAAAGGCTGCTGAATTAGCAAGGCGTAATAACTGATAACTCAGTAGTGGATCCGTTTGAATAATGGTGGAAATTTTTTGTAGATCACAATCCTCTTTTTGTAAGGATTGAATAAGTTGTAATAGGTTTAATTTGTTAGCAGCAATATCTATTTGCTCATCAAGCAGCGGCTTAAATAAAAAATCCCCGCAATAATAATCCATAATCATGTCTTTACATTGGGCAAAACTTAAGGGTTGGTCGAGGCCATAAGCAATCACTTTCCGCTGTTTTGCTTTGCTGTATTCAACTACCTTTCGGACGTTCGCCTGATTCATAAGTTGTTCGGTTAAACCAATATATTCAGCAAAATTTAACCAAGCCAGCTGCTGAGGGGTACTAATAAGCAGGGCTATTGAAAACACCGAATTTTGTACTTCCTCGGGGGAATACACTGCTTCGATATCTTCGGCGGCTAATTTTAAAATGACGGGATTTTGGATAGGGGGGACTAAGTGTTCAATTAACGCTTTGAGTTCAAAGGGAATAAAAAGAGGCAAGTCTGCATCGGCAGTGTTAATTAATTGCACTAAATGAGTTGATAACTCGTCATTTAATTCTTCTTGTTTAGGCGCTAAAATTTCAAAAGCAACGCATTTTAATTGATGATTGTATATTGGTCTTTTTACGATCATGAAGAACTCTTTATGAACTATCTATTAAAAATAATAGTACTTAATTTTTTAATTCGCTAGCTCATTAATTTTTTATTAACAACTTAACTTTGCTGGAGAAAAACGGAGTGCTATACTTCATTCGCCTGTCTTGAAATTGGGGTACTCTACGAGGTACTATCACGCCTTAATTAATGATTCACTGCATTTAATTGTGAATTTATTGAATTGGTTAGATAAAAAATTACCAAAATGGATTGTGGTAAGTAAAAATAGTTAGGAAAGATACTGAAACGTATTATTACACATTATATATCTAGAGGAAGAAACCAATAGTGAACAAGAAAAGACCAGTTAATCTTGATTTGGGGAGCATGAAATTTCCTCCTATGGCTATTGCATCAATATTGCATAGAGTTTCTGGAGTTGTTTTATTCATTCTTTTACCGGTTATGATTTTTCTTCTTGGACAATCCTTACAATCAGAAGAAACGTTTAATCAAATAAAAATAAAGTTGTCTGAACCCTATTATAAGTTCATTTTATGGGCTTTTAGTACCGCTTTAATTTATCATATTCTTGCGGGAATAAGACATATGATTATGGATCTAGGGTTGGGTGAAGATCTTTGTACTGGCCGCCGCACCTCCGTTTTAGTGATAGTGCTTGCGGTGATAGCGACAATTTTTCTAGGAATGTGGATATGGTAACGAATGTCACAAGTTTAACTGGCAATGGGTTAAAAGATTGGTTAATTCAAAGAGTGACTGCAGTCTATTTTGCAGCCTATTCTATCTTTGTATTTTGTTTTTTATTGGCACATCCTGGTCTAAATTTCTCACAATGGCATGACTTATTAGCCAATCCCATTTTTCGTATAGCAACGATTTTGAGTTTATTTGCCCTTTCATTGCATGCTTGGGTAGGGATTTGGACGGTCACTACAGACTACATGAAGTGTACTATTGTACGTTTATCAGTCCAAATGTTAGTTGCCCTATGGCTTTTCAGCCAATTTATCTGGGGCTTAATGATTGTGTGGGGGCAATAAAGCATGGCAATAGCACGTAATATTTTTGATGCAGTAATCATTGGTGCGGGTGGTGCTGGTATGCGCGCCGCATTAGAGATGGCTAATTCAGGTTTAAAAGTAGCTCTTTTATCTAAGGTATTCCCAACACGTTCACATACCGTATCCGCGCAAGGGGGAATCACCTGTGCTTTAGGTAATTCCCACGATGATGATTGGCGTTGGCATATGTATGATACGGTAAAAGGCGCTGATTATATTGGCGACCAAGATTCTATCGAATACCTATGTAAAACTGGTCCTGAAGCCGTTTACGAATTAGAACATATGGGCATGCCCTTTTCACGCATGGATAATGGAAGAATTTACCAACGACAATTTGGTGGGCAATCAAAAAATTTTGGTGGTGAACAGGCTGCCCGTACTTGTGCTGCTGCAGATAGAACAGGTCATGCCTTATTACATACTTTATATCAGCAAAATATCAAAGCTAAAACTCATATATTCAGTGAATGGTATGCCCTAGATTTTGTGAAGGATGGTTTAGGCCGGATTGCTGGGGTCACGGCAATGAATATTGAAACGGGTGAAGTAGTCTTTTTCCAAGCTCGCGTTTCGATTTTAGCAACAGGCGGAGCAGGACGTATTTATCAATCGACTACTAATGCCTTTATCAATACCGGAGACGGTTTTGGTATGGCCTTAAGAGCTGGCATTCCCTTGCAAGATATGGAAATGTGGCAGTTTCATCCTACCGGTATTGTTGGGGCAGGAACCTTAGTAACGGAAGGTTCTCGGGGTGAAGGCGGTTACTTAATTAATAAAGACGGTGAGCGTTTTATGGAGCGCTATGCTCCTCGGGTTAAAGATCTTGCTTCTCGGGATGTTGTGGCACGGGCGATGGCTTTAGAGATGCGCGCCGGGAAAGGCTTTGATCCTACAGGTGTAGATTATGTGAAGTTGAAATTGGATCACTTAGGAGCCGATTTGATTAAATCGCGTTTACCCGGCATTCGTGAGCTTTCGATTAAATTTGCTGGTGTTGATCCTATTGTTGAGCCAATTCCTGTCGTGCCTACTTGTCATTACAGCATGGGCGGTATTCCAACCAATATGCATGGACAAGCCCTGACTCGAATTAATGGTGAAGAGCATATCATTGAAGGTTTATATGCCGTAGGGGAATGTGCTTGTGTCTCTGTACATGGGGCTAATCGACTTGGTGGGAACTCTCTTCTTGATCTGGTCGTTTTTGGCCGAGCAGCGGGTTTGCATGTTGAAGAGCTCTGGCAATCTAACAATTTACCTGAGCTTCCCTACATTAGTGAAGAAGAGCTTGCGGCTTCAATGGCTCGTTACCAGCGGTGGGAAAATTCTAGCGATGGTGAAAATTTCGTGACTATTCGCGAAGAAATGCAGAAGGTAATGCAAGAAGATTTTGGTGTCTTCCGTACAGGTGAAGTAATGGCGTCTGGTTTAAAACGCTTAGAAGCCCTACGAGAGCGCTTGCAGCATGCGCATTTAAATGACAAGAGTAAAGTGTTCAATACAGAGCTGGTCTCAGCGCTGGAGTTGGATAATCTAATGGCGACAGCCTATGCGACCGCGGTTTCAGCGCTTGCTCGTACAGAAAGTCGTGGTGCACATAGCCGCGAAGATTTCCCCCAGCGTGATGATGCAAACTGGATTAAGCATACTTTATATTTTCAGGCAGGTGATGCGATTGATTATCGTCCGGTTAATAAATCACCTAAATATGTTGTGGCTTTTGAGCCCAAAGAACGCGTTTACTAAGAGGATCTATTCATGGTAGATACTAGAAATTTAACCTTATCTATTTATCGCTATAATCCTGAAGTGGATGCCAAGCCATACATGAAAGATTATCAGCTTACTATACCTGCTAAAAGCGATCCGATGCTTCTTACTTTACTAGAGCGCCTAAAAGCTGAGCAAGATTCAACTATTACTTACCGACGCTCTTGCCGAGAGGGAGTGTGCGGTTCGGATGGGATGAATATCAATGGTACTAATGGCTTAGCCTGTATTACTCATATTTCTCAGTTAAAGGGTGACAAAATTGTTATTCGCCCTCTACCTGGCTTTCCGGTTATACGCGATTTAGCAGTGGACATGAGCCAATTTTACCAACAATATGAACGCATTGAACCTTACCTACAAAATGATGAGGCAGCCCCTGCACGCGAGCGGTTACAATCTCCCGAAGAGCGCGCTCAATTAGATGGTTTATATGAGTGTATTTTGTGCGCTTGTTGTACCAGCTCTTGTCCTTCCTTCTGGTGGAATCCGGAGAAGTTTGTAGGACCGGCAGGCTTATTACAAGCGCGCCGATTTTTAGCGGATAGCCGCGATAAGGCTACAGAACATCGTTTGAATAAATTACAAGATCCCTTTAGTGTCTTTCGTTGCCGTACAATTATGAATTGCACGAATGTATGCCCTAAAGGATTGAATCCAACCCAAGCGATAGCTAAAATTCGTACACAAATGTTATCAAAAGAAACATAAGATAATAATTTATTGTGGCTAGAGCATATTGATGTACAATTAATTCGCTCTAGCAAATAAATGGACTAAAATTATAGGGACTTATAGTAATGCCAGCATACAGTGGCGTATGTGGGCATTTTTTTGTTGTTTAAATGCATTAAAATCAATGATGGTACTGTAAAGGCCTATTAATCTTTGGAGTAAATATGAGCAGTTCTGATCTGCAAAACGAATGGGCTTCTTCCTATTTATCAGGTGGAAGTATGGCTTATGTGGACAGTCTTTACGAAGACTATTTAGCCGATCCTTCTTCAGTTTCAGCTGATTGGCAAAAAGTGTTTAGTTCTTTGCCACAAGTCAATGGCACCACTCAAGACTTGTCTCATAGGGATGTCCGCGATTACTTTTTACAACATGCCGATAAAAAACGTACTCAAGTCGCGCAGTCTGCAGATAGCCAACAATATCAAGTGGCTAATTTAGTACATGATTTTCGAGCGCTAGGTCATTTGGCTGCTAAATTAGATCCTTTAGAAATGACTAAACCCTCTGTAGTCCCAGGTTTAGATCTGGCGACTCACCAGCTTGCCGATATTGATAAAAATCGAAAATTTTTCGCTGGCACCTGTTTTAATGGCCCCGAAATGCCCCTAGGGGAAATCTACCAATCCTTACAAGATACTTATTGCGGTAGTATTGGTATTGAATACATGCATATCTCAAATAAAGAAGAAATTGAATGGATTCAACAGCGCATGGAGTCTGCCCGCGGCAGGCCTAATTTTGAGACCAGTAAAAAAATAAATATTTTAAAAGATTTAATTGCCGCTGATGGCCTAGAGCGGTATTTAGGTACGCGTTATGTAGGACAAAAACGCTTTTCTTTAGAAGGCGGGGATTCTTTAATCCCAATGATGAAAGAAATTATCAATAACTCTGGGCGCGATGGTGTTAAAGAATTAGTAGTCGGGATGGCTCACCGGGGACGATTAAATGTCCTCGTTAATGTTTTAGGGAAAAATCCGGGTGACTTATTCCAAGAGTTTGAAGGTAAAGTAAGTTATGAACGTACGGGTGATGTGAAATATCATCTTGGTTTTTCTTCAGATATTCAAACCGAATCAGGTGCAGTAGTTCACGTCGCTTTAGCATTTAACCCCTCCCACTTGGAAATTATTGGTCCTGTGGTGGAAGGCTCTGCACGTTCTCGTTTAGAACGCCGCAATGATTTAGTAAAAAAGAATACGGTTCTGCCGGTAATTATGCATGGTGATGCTGCCTTTTCAGGGCAGGGCGTGGTTATGGAAACCTTTAATTTTTCACAAGCTCGGGGTTATTGCACGGGTGGAACCATTCATATTGTTATTAATAACCAAATTGGTTTTACAACGAGTAATCCCCTGGATTCTCGTTCCACCATGTATTGCACCGATATCGCTAAAATGGTACAGGCCCCTGTTTTGCATGTGAACGGCGAGGATCCTGAAGCGGTGGTGTTTGCTACCCAAATCGCTTTTGATTTTAGAATGAAATTTAACCGTGATGTGGTTATAGATTTAGTTTGCTACCGCCGTAATGGCCATAATGAAGCAGACGAGCCCGCGGTTACCCAACCTACCATGTACAAAAAAATTAAATCCATGCGTCCCTTGCGGGAGATTTACGCTGAACAATTAGTTAATTCTGGACTTATTAATGCCAATGAAGTGGCTAAGTTTATAGATAGCTACCGCGATGGCTTAGATCAAGGCAAATCAGTAGTGGATTTAGTTCATGAATCTTATGAGGGTAAATCCAATGTGGATTGGACTCCTTACTTAAATGCTAAATGGACTGATAAAGCCGATACTACCGTCAGTAGGGCTACTATTGACCAACTGGCGGCAGAACTTAACAAACTGCCTGCTAATTTTCAATTACATCCTGTAGCCCAACGCTTATTTGCAGAGCGGGACAAAATGACTAGTGGTGAGATTCCCATGAATTGGGGCTATGCAGAAACTATGGCTTACGCTTCGCTTTTACATGAAGGCTATGGGGTACGTTTATCAGGTCAGGATTGTGGGAGAGGTACTTTTGCCCATCGTCATGCGGTATTGCATGAAGTAAACACCGGCGAAGTTTTTGTTCCTTTAGCACAATTAGAAACAAATCCCGAGCGCAGCTTTACGGTCATCGATTCCGTATTATCCGAAGAGGCTGTTTTAGCTTTTGAATATGGTTATGCGTCGTCTGAACCATCTTCTTTAGTTCTTTGGGAAGCGCAATTTGGCGATTTTGCCAATGGGGCACAAGTAGTAATTGATCAATTTATTAGCTCTGGGGAGCAAAAATGGGGTCGTTTATGCGGTTTAGTGATGTTATTGCCCCATGGCTATGAGGGACAAGGACCTGAGCATTCCTCTGCACGTTTAGAGCGCTACATGCAATTATGTGCGCAACAGAATATGCAAGTGTGCACGCCAACAACACCAGCACAAATTTTTCATTTATTACGCCGCCAAGTTATTCGTAATTTCCGCAAGCCACTCATTGTCATGACCCCCAAAAGCTTGTTACGCCATAAGTTAGCGGTGTCTCCTATTGACGATCTAGTGAAGGGACGTTTTCATACCGTGATTCCTGAGATCGATGCTTTAGATCCGAAGAAAATAACTAAAGTTGTTCTTTGCTGTGGTAAAGTTTATTACGACTTATTGCAAATGCGTCGCGATAAAGAATTAAATCACGTAGCCATTATCCGTATTGAGCAATTATATCCTTTCCCTAAAAAAGCACTTATTGCTGAATTAGATAAATATCCTAATATGAAGGATGTAGTTTGGTGTCAAGAAGAACCGCAAAATCAAGGCGTTTGGTTTTCATCACGTCATAATATGAAAGAGTGTCTGAAAGAGGGACAATATCTAGTTTATGCGGGAAGAGAACAGGCTGCAGCACCAGCAGTTGGAAGTGCTGCTTTACATGCGCAGCAACAAAATGCTTTAGTTGAGCAAGCATTGTTGGGTAAAAAATAAGTTTATAATACACAATTAAGAAGGTATAACCATGTCTATCGAAGTCAAAGTACCTGTTCTACCTGAGTCAGTAGCCGATGCAACTGTGGCTGCTTGGCACAAAAAAGTAGGCGATAAAGTAACTCGTGATGAAAATTTAGTAGATCTTGAAACCGATAAAGTAGTCCTTGAAGTCCCAGCTCCTGCGGATGGAATATTAACTGAGATTTTATTTCAGACCGGTTCCACAGTGAGCTCCGGACAAATCCTTGCTAAAGTAGGGGAAGGAAATGCCGCTGCAGCTGCTCCAAGTCAAGCAGCACCCACACCACAAGAATCCCAAAAGGAACAGGTTAGTGCGCAGGATGATAAATCCACCAGTCCGGTGGTTCGACGCATGATGGCTGAACATGATCTTCATCCCAGTCAAATTCACGGTTCTGGCAAAGAGGGGCGTATTACCAAAGATGATGTCCTTGCCTTCATCGAATCCAATAGAAAGCAAGCGGTTGCTGAGCCTGTAAAAGTCCCCGCAAAACCTATTGCTATGGGAGCCCGGGAAGAAAAACGTGTACCCATGACCCGTTTACGAGCAAAAATTGCCGAGCGCTTATTACAAGCCCAGCATAATGCAGCCATGTTGACCACTTTTAATGAAGTAAATTTAAAAGCAGTAATGGATATGCGCGCTCAGTACAAAGACAGTTTTGAGAAAAAACATGGTGTAAAACTGGGCTTCATGTCCTTTTTTACTAAAGCTGTGGTTGAATCATTAAAACGTTTCCCCGCGGTTAATGCTTCCATTGATGGTCAAGATGTTGTTTACCATGGCTTTTACGATATTGGGATCGCTGTTTCAACCGAGCGTGGTTTAGTGGTTCCAGTATTAAGAGATGCGGATCAAATGTCGATGGCAGAAATGGAAGCCGCCATTGGTGATGCTGCAACTAAAGCACGTTTAGGCAAATTATCTATGGAAGAAATGCAAGGTGGTACTTTTACCATCACTAATGGTGGTGTCTTTGGTTCTTTACTCGCAACGCCAATCATTAACCCACCCCAAACAGGTATTTTAGGGATGCATAAAATTGAAGATCGACCGGTGGTGGAGAAAGGTCAAATCGTCATCCGTCCAATGATGTATATTGCCCTGTCTTACGATCATCGTTTAATTGACGGTAAAGATTCAGTCCAATTTTTGGTAAGTGTTAAAGAATTATTAGAAGATCCGGCTCGTCTTTTACTGAATGTCTAATAATCCCATGTAACTGCGGAACCTGCGCGTTGCAGGTTTTGCTTTTTAGAAAGGTAATTACAATGAATTTACATGAATATCAAGCGAAGCAATTATTTGCCAGTTATAACTTACCTACTCCTCGCGGCGAAGTAGCTTATAGCGTTGATGATGCTGTCCAAGGAGCAATCCAATTAGGAACTTCTAAATGGGTAGTAAAAGCTCAAGTTCATGCAGGCGGTCGGGGTAAAGCAGGCGGGGTAAAAGTAGTTTCAACTAAAGAAGAATTAATGAGTTTTGCTCATTCCTTATTAGGAACCCATTTAGTTACTTACCAAACGGATGCAAAAGGTCAACCGGTCAATGCCTTATTAATTGAAGAACCTTGTGATATTGCCCGTGAGCTATATTTAGGCGCGGTAGTTGATCGCTCCACACGCCGGGTAGTTATTATGGCATCTACTGAAGGTGGGGTCGAGATTGAAAAAGTAGCAGCAGAAACTCCTGAAAAGATATTTAAAGTTATTGTTGACCCTTTAGTGGGTGTAATGCCTTTCCAATGCCGTGATACAGGATTTAAATTGGGTTTAAATGATGAACAGATTAAACAATTCACTCACTTGATGACTAATTTAGGCAAAATGTTTATGGAGTGTGATTTAAGTTTATTAGAAATCAATCCCTTGGTCGTGACTAAAGCAGGGAACTTACTCTGTTTAGATGGAAAAGTTACTATTGATAGCAATGCTCTGTATCGTCACCATAAGCTAAAGAACATGCGCGATGTTACGCAAGAAGATGAGCGTGAAAATCGTGCTAGTGACTGGGAATTAAACTATATTCCTCTGGATGGGAGTATTGGTTGTATGGTTAATGGGGCAGGCCTGGCTATGGCTACCATGGATGTCATTAAATTGCATGGTGGAGAGCCAGCAAACTTTTTAGATGTCGGTGGTGGTGCAACTAAAGAACGGGTAAGTGAGGCGCTAAAAATTATTCTTTCTGATGAAAAAGTCAAAGGCATCCTGGTAAATATTTTCGGGGGTATAGTACGTTGTGATCTTATTGCTGATGGTATTTTAGCTGCAGTTAAAGAAGTACACGTGAAAGTTCCTGTTGTCGTACGCCTTGAGGGTAATAATGCTCAATTAGGTGCTGATATTTTAAATAAAAGCGATTTAAACGTGATTGCTGCAAACAGTTTAACTGATGCGGCTAAAAAAATTGTGGCAGCTGTTAATATTAATGAGCAAGCCTCAGCAGTGAATTCTAAGGCTTGAATTAAATTTCGAGGTTAACAATGAGTGTATTAATTAATAAGCAAACTAAAGTATTATGCCAAGGCTTTACGGGCAAACAGGGTACTTATCATTCAGAACAAGCCATTGCTTATGGTACTAAGATGGTAGGGGGGGTAACTCCAGGTAAAGGTGGACAGTCGCATTTAGGTTTACCGGTTTTCAATACTATGCGTGATGCGGTAAATGAGACGGGGGCTGATGCTTCAGTAATTTATGTACCAGCAGCTTATTGTAAAGATTCAATTTTAGAGGCAGCAGATGCCGGCATCAAACTTATTGTTTGTATTACTGAAGGCGTACCTGTTCTCGATATGTTACAAGTGAAAGTATATTTAGAAAACAATAGCGATGCTCGTTTAATTGGTCCTAATTGCCCTGGCGTTATTACTCCTGGCGAATGCAAAATTGGAATTATGCCTGGCTCCATTCATTTACCCGGTAAAGTGGGTATTGTTTCTCGCTCAGGCACTTTAACCTATGAAGCAGTCAAACAAACCACTGATAAAGGTTTTGGACAGAGTACTTGTATTGGTATTGGGGGAGATCCAATTCCAGGGACTAATTTCATTGATGCTTTAGCCTTATTTGAACAAGATCCAAAAACTGAAGCCATTATTATGGTAGGGGAAATTGGTGGGTCTGCCGAAGAAGAAGCTGCCGAATACATCAAAACGCATGTTAAAAAACCAGTGGTTTCCTACATCGCTGGTGTTACTGCGCCTGCGGGTAAACGCATGGGTCATGCAGGTGCGATTATTGCGGGTGGTAAAGGTACCGCTGCTGAAAAATTTGCTGCGTTAGAAGCTGCAGGTGTTCGCACAGTACGTTCTCCTGCTGAGTTAGGCGATGCGGTTGCTGAAGTCACTGGTTGGTAATTTTTTGGATTAATAACAGGGAATAATTATTTCCTGTTATTAATTCACATAAGCTCTTTAAATTCCTCTTATTTATTCAATCACCAATTCCAATTGTTGTACATGGACTAATCAATCACCTTATCCTATCTTTATATAAGGGACGAACAACAATAAAAGTCTATGAACAAAGAAGACGATAGCTCTGCTGCTAATTCCTCTCGTTTTGAACTTATTTGTGCCGCCGTGATGGCTATATTTGCCTCCGTAGGGGTATTATCATCCACTTACAGTGGTATTACGGGGGCTGGTTGGTTGAATGGCTCGCAAGTCGCTTCGCAGGCTTATTTTTGGTACCAAGCCAAAAGTATTAAAGAAACAATTATCGCAGGACAGCGTGATTTTTTGCTTTCTTTAAAAGATACGTTTACCACCAAAAAGCAAAATGCTTCAATTGATAGTTATGTAAAAAAAATTAATAAAGACATTAATCGCCTAACCCAAGAAAAGTATGAAATATTGATGGGCTCAAAAAATATTGATAAGAGTAAGTGGGTACAGGATATTGATGGAAAATATGGGCAAGTCATTGGTGCAAAGGAGTGGGATGAGGTGGCCGCTCAATATGGCACTAGTTCAGATTCCTTTACTTATGCAACGGTCTATCTCCAATTAGCCCTAGTGATTGGCGCCCTGACCATTATGATTACCTATCTTATCCCGCGCTATTTCTTTTTTGCCATTATGATTGGTTTTGGCTGCTATGGTACTTATTTATGTTGGCAAGGATACGCCCTCTATTCTACGTTAAATTTATAAATTTCATCGGCAAGCTGTAATAAAATTCTTTGTTTCAACTTGAGATTTCTGCTTAGAGCTGTATATACTGCCTATTTTGCGGGAACCATCATGAGTCATAGAAGTATTGCTGATATAAGAAGAGATTATGGTGTGCTAAATTTAGATGAACAGCATATTCATGAAAATCCCATTGAGCAATTCAAGATTTGGTTTGCTGAGGTACTGGCAGAAGAGCCTCATGATCCTACGGCAATGGTTTTATCTACAGTAGATGAACAAGGCTTCCCTGACTCACGGGTTGTTTTATTAAAGGGATTAGAAGAAAACAGCTTTATCTTCTACACCAACTACCACAGTGCAAAAGGAATACAGCTTGCACACGAGCCTCGTGCCGCACTTAATTTTTATTGGCCACATATGGCAAGACAAGTACGAATTCGCGGTAGGGTTGAAAAAATTTCTGCTGAGCGCTCGGACGATTATTTCTTTTCACGACCCTTATCGAGCCAATTAAGCGCCATTGTTTCACCGCAAAGCAAAGATATTAAAGACAGAGCCTTTTTAGAGCAAGCCTTAGAACAATTAGCTACAGAAGGACAAGCCCCTATCACAAGACCTCTTCATTGGGGTGGCTATAGTCTCACGCCCGAAAGCATAGAGTTTTGGCAGGGACGTGATAATCGTTTACATGACCGAATTGCCTATTGCCGGCAAAATAATACTTGGAGCCATTCCCGCTTAGCGCCTTAAGCGGAGGAAACAGTCTTTTTGGTTAAACCTCATGAGGTCTCAATCTTCCACCAAGTTTTTAAACTCCTTTAACGGAACAAAAATTGCCGGGTAAAGAAAATCTTTATTTCTCGCAGCGCTAAAGGATGCAAACTAATTAAAAATCAAAATGGATTGGTTTTGATTCAGGCGTTTTTTTTCTTCCTAATTTGTATATTTTAATTAGGGTATAATTCAACTGAAAAATAAAGAGAATAATTAAAATCCAAGAAAGCGATATAAAAAATTTAATAATTTAATCAATTAGTTAAAAAATATTTTCTTTATCTTTACACAAAATCAAAAACTTGGCCTAGGAATTGCAACTATAACTATACCCAAGACTAATAAGAAATAATTTTTTGCTTTCCCAAAGATTATTGTCAAGAAGATGTAAATATTTGGTTCTAGAGGGCATGCAGGGATTTAAAGTCGTAAAATTGTTTTAAGTGCAGAAATTGCCGGCAACTAGGTGAGTATTTTTGCATGAAGCCTTAATTTTTACTGGAGTAACTACAGTTGAAGATAGGACACCAACGATTTTTTATATTGGATCCATAAAAGAGGATATTAACATGAACGATACAACAGCCTTACTACCACACATCAAACTAAGATTTAACATTGAACACCCCAGCTATGAAGAATGCTATTTATTTGGATATGAATGCGCTCTTTCTGAAGTGGCTGAAGAGGATAATCCCTTTCGAGCCGGTTCGCAAGAATCTGAACAATGGTTAGAAGGTTGGTGGGCTGGTTTTTATGGTGAAGAGCCATTATTTGATCTGAATGCTGAAGCAGATGAAGAAACTGAGATTAAAAGAGAAGCAGCCAATGATCAGCAATACCAAAAAAGCAGTATTATGACCTTGGTCTTTGAAATTAGTGGCGCGATAGCAGCATCAGCAATTGTGGGTTATCAATTATTAGAGTTAGTTGCATGATGACAATTACATTCAATTGAAGAAAAGCTTCTCTCTGTACTTTTCTTCAATTGAATACGGTATTTAGAGTGATTTATTCTTTAAAAAACTTTAAAACCATCGAGCGCATGCGTGCTATTTCAGCCGGGTTAAACTCTTTATATGAGGGACTGCCTATGTCTAAACATACTGTGACTTCGTCGCCGATACCCTTTAATAAATCAACGCCTGATAGTTTTAATAATTTAATATGATGGCTAATTTCTTTAGCCCAGGCATCTAAATAATCCCTTTCCGTAAACACAGGTAGGAAAACTTGATTCTTTTCTTGTAAAAAAAGAACGGTAGGTTCTTCTTCCTCTTCTGCAGTTTGCTCAATTGGAATAATAAAATTAGCTTTTATAAATTCTAAATAAGCCTTATTGGCTTCTTTAAGATTTCCCTTAGTGGCAAGTGCAGCTTGTACTGCCGTATTTAAACTATTCATGCTAACTCAGTTTTAAAAAAGCACTATTATATCTGAGTCTCTAGAGCATAGCTATTCCACCTCCGCTGTGTTGAAATTATTTACAATCTTAGTATAATGAGTTTTTATGTTTGCCATTTTATTGGTCATTTTTTCAATAAAAAGGCCACAGAAAAACTTTTATTTTAATAATAAATCAAAATTTTTATTATTAAATCAAAGGAATGCAAAGTAATCTGTTCAAAACTTGTGCATGCTGTCAGCTCAACCTTATCCGATTTAGTGGGTTTTGATAGGAAGAAATAGAAACTTATGAATACAGTACACATCTCTAAGACAGAAACTACCACGCGTAAAAATTATCTTGCTTTTGCTTGGTTAGTTTGGGGGTTAGCCGCCACCTTCTATTTTTCTGATTACATGGCACGGGTCGCGCCTGGAGTCATGCATAAATATTTACAAATTGATTTCGGAATTAATGAAGCAGGCTTCGGTATCCTAACAGCATCCTTCTATATTCCTTACATCTTGATGCAAATACCAGTCGGCTTAACCGTGGATCGTTTAAGTATTCGCTGGTTATTGACCATTATGTCTTTAGTAACCGCTTTTGGTTGCTGTGTTTTCGGTCTTGCCGATGGCTTAATGACCGCCTCCATAGGCCGCATGCTGATTGGTTTTAGTGCCGCGTTTGCTTTTGTATGTTCCTTACGTTTAGCCACATCATGGTTTCCACCGACTATGTTGGGTTTATTAGCAGGGCTTACTCAATCTTTAGGTATGCTTGGTGCTGCAGCAGGAGAGGCTCCAGTGTCCTTTTTGGTTAGTAATGTAGGTTGGCGTCATAGCATGCTGGTTATTGCTTTTTTATTTATTGCCTTAGCCGGTCTTTTGTATCAGTTCGTGCAAGATAAGCCTGGCGAGCATCGTAATGAAGTAAGAGCTGTGGATCGCATTAGTATCCTCCAAAGTTTAAAAATTATTTTGTCCTGTCGTCAAACTTGGTTAAACGCCCTGTATGCCGGTTTTCTATTCGGACCTACTGCGGTTATTGGTGAGGCGATAGGACCTGCGTATTTGCAATTTGGTAGAGGTTTAGGCGCGCATGCGGCAGCATTTGCTACCGGTTTAATTTTCATTGGCTGGGGGATTAGTGGACCCTTATCGGGTTGGTTGTCTGATCGTATCGGTAAACGTAAACCCATTATGATTATATCAGGGATTTGTGGTCTAATTCTGACATCATTATTTGTCTTTTTGCCTAATTTATCGCAAGGCTCTGCTTATCTAATATTTTTTGTTTTCGGCCTAACTAATACTGGAGTAGCTATTGCCTATGCGGTTTCTACGGAGTTACATGATCGAAAAGTAGTTGGGACTTCAATTGCGTTTACCAATATGATCTCAATATTTGTGGGAGCCTCATTTCAGCCCTTGGTTGGACGTTTAGTGGATGCTGTCGCAGGTGCCCGTGCTTATAATGTTGAAAGTTTATTATTAACTGACTTCCAAGCCGGGTTAAAGCTTTTACCGGTCTGCTCTTTAGTTGCCTTGCTCTTAGCCTTCACTATTAAAGAAACCAACTGTAAGCCCATCCGTAATTAACCACCTTACTTAACCATTCTGATGCTTTGCATCGGAGTGGTAATTTCATTTATTTTCAATCTTCTTGCTTCGCTTATCGCTCTCTTATATTATTTACTGTTATACTTTGCCTGTGTTTTACTGCATTGGTAAGGCACGAGAATTTAATAACATGGAGATGATAATGAAAAAACTTGCAGGATTAATAATTATCCTGGCTGTTTTAATCCTTGGTGGATATTATGGCATGGGCTTTCTCACTGAAAGAACAATAAAAAAGAATATTGAAGTGATCAACCAAACCAATGGTTTATTTGCCAATATCGAACAATACAATAGAGGATGGTTCAGTTCTGATGCGCAAGTTAAATGGCGTCTACATGTGCCCGAGCGAATTGTAAAAGATGCAAATGGAGCGTCCCAAACTATTCCAGCGCAAGATTATCAATCTGTAATGCCTATTAAAATTTGTCACGGTCCATTTATTTTCTGTCATAATAAATTACGTTTTGGTGTGGGGTATGCGGAAACTGAATTCCCTATTCCCGAGCAATATGCCAAGCAATTTGACGAGCAGTTTACAAAAGAATCTACTAAGCCCCAATTAGATTTAAACATCTTCGTGAATTACTTCTTAAGAAGCTCGGTTGAGCTTGAGGTACCAGAATTTAAACTAATTGCTAAAGATGGTTCCGGGAATTTTACTTGGAAAGGCTTTGCAAGCGATGTAAATGTCTCTTCTAGCAAAGATCAAGTAGACGGCGATTTTGTTCTGAATGGACTGGTCTTTACTAAAACCGATACCAAGATAACTCTAGATAAAGTCACTACAGAATATGATCTGCATCAAACTAATGCAGGATTATATTTAGGAGATGCGAGTTTTAGTTTACCTTCATTTGATATCACTGTTAAAAATGAATCAATGGTTAATGTTAAAGATCTAACGATGAGCTCTAACAGTGACATTGATGATAAGCTATTCAACACGCATTTTAGTCTGGGTGTAAAATCAATTTTGGTCAATAAGAAAACTTATGGTCCAGGCGAGCTTGAAATAAGCTTAAGAAACCTTGATGCAGAAATATTAGCTAAAATTAATCAACAGACCAATGCTATGCAAAATGGTAGCGAGGCTGAGCGGCAACAAGCTATGATGGCGATGTTACCTGAATTGCCAAAATTATTTAGCAAAGGTGCAGAGTTTGAAATTTCTAAATGCAATTTCAAAATTCCTGAAGGTTCTATTGATGGCAATTTACTAGTATCTTTACCGAAGGGTGATAACGCTAATCCTTTTGAATTAATGCAAAAAATTCAAGGTCATGCCAAATTGCGAGCTCCAGCGGCTTTAGTAAAGCAATTGATGCAACAGTCTGTATTGCAGCAAATGTCGCAACAACCCGAGCTGCAACAAACCTTAGTTCAGCAATTACAAGCTTCTAATCCCACAGCGAATCAAGGCCAGGTTAACGATGAGCAACTAGCTGCGTTGCAGGCCGATAAACAAATAAGTACGATGGAAAAGAATGGTCTTATTGTTTCATCAGGTTCGGACTATGTGATTGAAGTTAATTTGGATCAAGGTAAATTCAATGTGAATGGAAAACCCTTTGATCCCTCCATGATCAAGTTTTAATCCATCTTCTCAAGAGGATAGGGAACGCTCTTTATCCTCTTCCATCCACCAAAGGAATTTTGCAAAAGCAGTAAATATTATTTTGTTGAATTTTAATAGAGTTTTTTCTGTTCTACCCTTGTCTCTAATTGCTCAATTCGGTAATATACTGCTTTTAAAAGGAGGAGCTAATAATAATGACAACAATCAGTAATGATGCAGGTGATACAACTGCTTCACTAGCCGAAAGCGTAACTCACTCAGTACAAAAATATTTTTCAGAGCTTAAGGGAACTGATCCTGTTGACTTATACCAGTTTGTGCTTGAAGAAATTGAAACACCTTTATTTCGTGCAGTTATGGAACATTGCAAGTACAACCAGTCACGAGCAGCTGTTATGTTAGGAATTAGTCGTGGAACTTTAAGAACTAAACTACGACGTTATTTCGATGATAAATATGTAGGTACACGCGATTAAGTTGTTAAGAAAAAAGAGCCTGAAGGCTCTTTTTTTATCTATCCCATTATTGCTCAATTCTGATATTATCCCATCCTTGAATCATCATTTAACCTGGCCTTAGCCCTTAAGTTCTTGTAAGGCAACCCTCTGTATTCCTTCTGCATCAAAATTACTGGGGTCAAGCCAAGTGCTTATGCGAGTTGCAAGAGCCGGCCATTCTGTGTCAATAATAGAAAACCAAGAAGTATCTCTATTTTGACTTTTAAACACATTGCTTTGTCTAAATGTACCTTCAAATTTAAAACCTATCCTTAAGGCTGTATTGATGGAGGCTTGATTTAAGGAGTTACATTTCCATTCACAACGGCGATAGCCTAAATCATTAAGGGCGTGATTAATCATTAAAAAGATGGCTTCAGTTGCTGCAGCGGTTTTTTGGAGCAATTTTGAAAAATGAACATGACCAATTTCAATTACTCCATGCTCTGGATTAATGCGTAAATAACCAATGATCCCAACCGGCGTTGGATCGTTTAACTTTTCAATAGAGTAGAGCTGCGTATCAGGTTCACGAGTTAAGGTGCTTACCAGCCACGAATTAAAATCCGCCAGCTCATTAAAAGGTCCGTAAGGAAGATAAGTCCATGAGGCTCCATCATTATTAACAGTGAGTGCATTATATAAAGCGCTTAAATCGGAACTGAGATTAATTGGGGTTAAGCGGCAATAAGCTCCCGCTAGAGGCTTTTGCGCAGGCCTTTCTTTCGCAGTCCAGTTTTTAATTTCAAATCCTATTGGTTGCTTAAATTCGTTTTGCGTAGTTAAACTGTGCTCGTTTGTTGACATAGTATTCCCGCTTCAAGTACTCATTAAAAAATATAATTAGAGTGATGTTCATTTCATGGGAAGAATAACATAATTATTAGCATAAGGCATAAGGCATAAGGCATAAGGCATAAGGCATAAGGCATAAGGCATAAGGCATAAGGCATAAGGCATAAGTCCAAGGGAGCTTAGACATTTTAGATAATGGCATTAGGAATAGGGATAATTACAGGATGGTTTCATTTGTAGCTATCAAGGCTTGGCTCGATAGCTACAGACTAAGTTTATTCAGCAAACATGGAGCTGACAGACTCTTCCACATTTACTCGCTTAATAGCTTGAGCTAACATATCAGCAAGACTGACTACGCGTATCTTTTCACAACTTAAGGCTTCGGCTGATAAAGGGATAGTATCAGTAACCACTATTTCATCTAACACGGAGTTAGTAATATTTTTCACGGCAGGACCCGAAAGCACCGGATGGGTTACATAAGCTCTTACACTTTTAGCCCCATTCTTTTTTAACTCAAGGGCAGCAGTACAAAGCGTACCAGCGGTATCAACTATATCATCAACGATGATACAATTCTTTTCAGCGGGTTCCCCAATGATATGCATTACTTCGGATTTATTGGGTCCACTCCGACGTTTATCGATAATCGATAGCTCTGCATCGTTTAATCGTTTTGCCATCGCTCTAGCCCGCACCACTCCGCCTACATCGGGTGAGACTACCATCATATTGGCTAAATTTTGTTTGCAAATATCTTCTAAGAGAATGGGGGTAGAATAGACGTTATCTACAGGCATATAAAAAAAGCCCTGGATTTGATCGGCGTGTAAATCAACCGTTAGAACCCTACAGATGCCCACAGAGGCCATCATGTCAGCTACTACCTTAGCAGTAATAGGCACCCGAGCGGAACGGACTCGTCGGTCTTGACGTGCATAACCAAAATAAGGAACAACGGCTGTAATCCGAGCAGCGGAAGAACGTCTTAATGCATCTGCCATAATAAGCAGTTCCATTAAGTTATTATTAGTAGGCGCGCAGGTTGATTGCAATACAAACACATCTTTACCACGGACGTTTTCTAAAATTTCAACCATAGTCTCTCCATCGCTGAAGGTTCCAACAGTTGCTTGTCCAATAGGTATTTGTAGATGAGAAGAAATTTTTAGTGCTAATTCAGGGTTAGCATTCCCGGTAAAAATCATCATGGTGGACATGTGTATAAAGCCTTAGATTTAATTGAATCAGTTAACTTAAACACATAGCAGAAGACAGCCAAAAAGATATTATTATTATTTGAGCGATACGGAGAACGCATCCTTCTAGGGTATCTTCTGCCGTCTGTTTACTTGAATCTAGCATTTATTCTAGATTTTACAACAAGAAATGGCAGGGGTGCTAGGATTCGAACCTAGGTATGCAGGGATCAAAACCCTGTGCCTTACCGCTTGGCGACACCCCTATAATGTGGATTCCCATTATCCTTTAAGAGCTAAAAAATTAGCTTTTCGTCCCTGCGATCTGCTGCGTATTTTGCAGTGGTTTTTAATCGATGTCAACGCTAAAAAGCAAATATTCACAAATTTTTAAAACTTCTACTTAGTTTTGTGTTTAATAATAGTTAGATTGCTAAATTTTTGGCTTTTTAGATTTAAGAAGAATAACCTGACAAGCCAGCCAGATTATTCTTTTTTAACTAGATAAACTTTAAACACTCCAATGTTTAATAATGACTTTTACCATTACGCCATTACCAACTAAACGGATAGTACTAGGCAAATCAATTCCTTTTACGGAAGTATACTGAGTAAAATCAATTACATATCCTGCTTGTTGCAATTGAGTCAAATGGTTATATTCGTCATGTTTTTCAGCTTGTACACCACCAGGAGCAGGTAAGCCTCTTACCCAATAATACAAATTATTAACGGGTAGACGAATACCGGTTTGCTGCATGAGGAGTTCATCGGCATTGGTTGAGGAAACTTTTTTAGCTCCATCTTGGAAACTAATAGTTTTGCCGGTTTTATTGATAAGTACTGTACCACCGCCTAGGGGGCCAATCAGACGAATTTGATAAGAGTTAGGACCATGTTGTACCCAGTTCATACTTGCTGACCAGGATTTTGCTTTATTTTTAGCAGCCATCGCACCGTTAATTTCCCAAGACGATACAGTCGCTGTCTCAGCCTTACGTTTTTCTAGGGGTACTACTTTATTTAGCGGGGCCTCTTCCGCAGGCCTCGGAGTGGGGGCACAAGCAGTTAATAAAAAAGCGGCAGCTAAAACTCCATATTTCTTTGCATTCATTGCTCACCTCTATCCATTCTTGTAGTTTTTCGAATAACAATACGCTAGACTGTTTGCATATTCAATCCTCTTGAAAAAAAATGAAAAAAAAAGCAATTTATCCTGGGACCTTTGATCCAGTAACCAATGGTCATGTCGATATCATTTCTCGTGCAGCAAATATTTTTCCTGAGCTTGTCGTGGGCGTAGCCAGTAATAAAGCAAAAAAACCTTATCTAGATTTAGAAACAAGAATAAGATTACTTAAGGAGTCTGTAGGCCATCTCCCCGGGGTCCAAGTGATTGGCTTTGATATCCTATTAATTGACTTCGTTCTTGAGCAAAAGGCAGAAATCATTTTACGGGGCTTGCGGGCAGTCTCTGATTTTGAATACGAATTTCAGCTAGCTGGAATGAATAGAAAGTTATCTAAACAGGTCGAAACCCTATTTTTAACCCCGTCTGAGAATTTAATGTTTATTTCATCGACTTTAGTCCGCGAAATTGCTGCCCTTAATGGTGATATTTCGCAGTTTGTTCCTGCCTCCGTTGCTCAAGAGTTAAAGCTGCTTAAATGTTAATTAAAAAAATATCTAAATTACGCAAAAATTGTTCTTTTTTGTTGTTCATGCCCCTATGTCTTAATCCTTGCTATGGGGGAGCAGCGAGCGATTTACCACCCGGCTATGCCATTGCGAGTGCCCATCCCCTAGCAACTAATGCCGGCTTGGACATTTTAGCGCAAGGAGGCAATGCTTTTGATGCGGCCATTGCGGTGGCTGCCTCTTTAGCAGTAGTTGAGCCCTATCATACCAGTATTGGTGGAGGTGGTTTTTGGTTACTCCATCAAGAAAAAGAGCGACGGAATGTTTTTATTGATAGCCGTGAAACAGCCCCTTTAGCGGCGAGCAAAACCATGTTTCTTGATAAAGAGGGGAGGGTAGTTCCTGGTTTATCTCTAAATGGGGGGCTCGCCGCGGCCATTCCAGGACAGCCAGCAGCATTAGTTCATATTGCTCAACATTACGGGCGTTTACCTCTACGTCAGTCTTTAGCCCCAGCAATTAAGTTAGCAAAGGACGGGTTTATTGTTGATAAGCAATTAGCTTATTTTTATTCCATGGGCGATCGTTTGGAGTGGTTAAAAAAATACCCTGCTACTGCCGCAGTTTTTTTAAAAGAAGGCCGTCCTTATCGTATTGGTGAAAAATTAATCCAAAAAGATTTAGCTCATACTTTGGAATTAATTGCCATTAAAGGCCAGGAGGGATTCTATAAAGGTGAAATCGCCGAGCGTTTAGTAAAAGCAGTCAATGCTGCTGGTGGTATATGGGATTTAAAGGATCTCGCCCAGTATAAAATAAAAGAAAGAGAACCATTAATTGGTGCTTATCATAACATGCTAGTAATTACTGCCCCACCACCTTCAGCCGGTGGCGTCGGTTTATTAACCATGTTACATGTTCTTTCGCATTTCTCTTTAGATAATTTTACAAAGTTGCAATGGTTACATCATGTTATTGAGTCAATGCGCTTGGCCTATTGGCAACGCGATCAATATTTGGGGGATCCGGATTATGTTTCTATTCCTATATATAATTTAATTTCTGCCGAGAATGCAAAACGCTTGGCTCCCTTAATTAACCCTAATAAGGCATTAGACAGTAAAGTTTTGAGTGGGTCGACGGTAAAAGAAAATCATCCCAATACCACCCATTTTTCTATTATTGATAAAGAGGGTAATAGGGTCTCTGCTACATTAACCGTAAATTATATTTTTGGCTCAAGTGTAGTGGCTGCTGGTACGGGAGTCCTCCTTAATGATGAAATGGATGATTTTGCAACTCAGGTTGGGGAACCCAATGTATTTGGTATCGTAGGAAGTGAGCCTAATGCTATTGCACCCGGTAAACGGCCATTATCTAACATGGCACCTACTTTTCTTGAATCCCCTAATCGCATTGCAATTTTAGGTACCCCGGGGGGGAGTAGAATTCCTTCCATGGTCTTAATTGCTTCCCTGCTCTTCCATGAAGGTTACGGTGCAATTTCCATGGTTTCTGCAATGAGGTTTCACCATCAGTATTTACCTGATGTGGTGCAGTTTGAACCTGATACCTTTTCTGCTGCCATTCAAGATGGCTTAAGTAAAATGGGTTATACGCTAGCCCCTTTGCAGCAATACTATGGCAATATGCAGGCAATTACTTGGGATAAAAAGACTAACATTTTAACCGCTACCGCTGATCCTAGGAGTATTGGTTTAGCGGCGGTTATCGCCAACAATGAAGTAGGGTATGGAATAAAATATTAACCCGCATTTTGTCTCGACGGGTGGCTATTAGGATACATCTCGTTTTACAAGCCTCATGAAGGGGTACCGGCTTCCAAGGAGTTAGTTGAATCGGCTAGCCGACGCTTTGAAATCAAGCCTCACCGGTTAATTTCTTAATGGCTTGATACGTTTTTTCAATCAAAACTTCTTTATTTTCAACAGTAAATTCAGCTGCATCAATGGGCTCACCGATATGGATCTCTGCTTTTTGTTTTAGATTAATACGGCAAGTCTTTGCTGGAATGATATCAAAAGCACCGCGTATCCCTATAGGTATAATAGTCGCCTGGGCTTGGATGGCCGTGATAAAAGCCCCCTTTTTAAACGGGGCTAACTTCCCAGTTTTAGAGCGCGTTCCTTCCGGAGCAATCCAAATAATGATGCCGCTTTTCATTAATTGCTGTGCATATTCTAAATCTTTCATTGCTTGATAGCGATTTTTTCGATCAATAAAGGGAAATTCAGCCGCTGCCATTCCTTTACCCATAAGAGGAATTTTTGATAACTCTCTTTTTGCTAACATCCTAATAGAATGATTAGGAAAGGCTTTAAAACCTAAGGGAATATCATAAACGCTAGAGTGGTTGCACATTAATATAGTAGCTTTACCGGGTTGGGGTTCGATATTTAGAGGATTAATGACTTTATACTCAACTTCGACTTCATCTAGGAGTTGATCAGTCCAATGATGAATAGTTTTATCCACCCATGGCCTAGTCGGGGTACTAAAAAAATATTTAAAAATGGAGCGGAGACAGACTATAGCAGTATAAAAAAGCAGCGCGCAAATAATCCAAATAGTTCTTAAACGTCCAATTTTCATTACAAATACACAAGAATAAATCGATGCGCCATCATACAACAAGCCAATTAGCTTTCCTAGATATTCTGTAGTTTCCCTAGTGTAAGCAAGAAATTGCCTTATTATGTGGCATTGTTGCTTTAGCTGATCATTGGTTGGCACTGAGGACAAAATGCAGAAGCACGGCCTGCGATCATTTGGGTTTCAATAGGCGTTTTACACTGAAGACAGGGTAGGTTTTTGCGGCCGTAGGCTTTTAATGAAATGCTGAAATACCCAGGTTTTCCATCAAAGGAATAAAAATCTTTTAAGGTGGTGCCGCCGGCTTGGATAGCGGCATATAAGATAGCTTTTATCTGTTGGCACAGGTGTTTACATTGCTCGTAATTTAGTGTTTTAGTGGGTTTTTTAGGATGAATACCGCTTAAAAATAGACTTTCGGTGGCATAAATATTACCTACACCAACTACTATTTCATTGGTCATAATAAATGATTTGATGGCTTGATTTTTATGGCGCGATTTTTGATATAAATAATCAGCATTAAATTCATCACTAAGGGGCTCAGGTCCTAAATGCTTAAAAAATTGCTCCTGCGGATCTTCTGCAGAATAATGGAATAAGCCAAAGCGTCTTGGATCACTATAGCGTAAAACCAGCTTATTCTGCAGGCATAAATCGAGATGATCATGTTTCCCCGGAGGGGTATTAGCCGGGACAAGGCGTACATGGCCTGACATGCCTAAATGAATTATAAGATACCCAGTATCGAGCTTGATGAGAATATATTTAGCTCGCCGGGAGACTATATGTATCTTTTGATGAATACATAAGTCATTAATATTGGCGACAACAGGGAGGCGTAATCGAGGATTACGTACAATAACGCCAGCAATGGTTTGATTCTCTAAATGGCCTCTTATCCCTTCTTTGGTTGTTTCAACTTCTGGTAATTCAGGCATTACTTATGATCATCATGCTCAATAACGCGCCCGTCCTCTTTGGCTGTAGGCGTACTAGGAAAGAAATACTGTTTTGCTAAAGCGCCAAGCCACAAGGCTCCACCAATAATTAATCCCCATACCGCTACCGAGAAAAACATAAATAACAAACCAATGCAGAGCGCAATGGCTACACCGGCTACTAAAAAAGGCACCAGGCTTTCCAATATTTTTTTAATGTCCATAGTCATTCCGAAGTAAGTATTTAATTTAATTATCGGTTAGATACTGAAATCATGCAATGAAATGAGTAAAAATGTGTTATCATTATACTAATATAGGGATATAATGATGGAAAAGATTTCAGTACGCTAATAGTAGCAGTTATTCGTTCACTATCCTATACACTTTGAGAAGGGGATCCTATGATTTTCGGTTTTTTAAACCTATCGTTTTGGGGTTATGTGCTCGCCACAGTAATTTTAACCCAAATTACTATTGCTTCGGTAACGATTTATTTACATCGTAATCAAACTCATAGAGCATTAACTCTGCATCCTATTATTAGTCATTTCTTCCGTTTTTGGTTATGGATGACAACCGGTATGGTCACTGCTGATTGGGTTGCTATCCACCGTAAACATCATGCAACAACTGATGTTGAGGGTGATCCCCATAGTCCTGTAGTAGAAGGAATCAAAAAAGTTTTTTGGCAAGGGGCGGAACTATACCGCGCTGCACGTAAAGATAGAGAGATGGTTGCCAAATATTCCCATGGCACGCCCACTGATTGGATTGAGCGTAATGTCTACTCCCGCTATTCTGCCCGTGGAGTGGTACTAATGCTCTTTATCGACTTGTTTTTATTTGGCGTCCCTGGAATAAGCATATGGGCTATCCAAATGATGTGGATTCCTTTATTTGCTGCCGGGGTAATTAATGGGATTGGTCACTATTGGGGTTATAGAAATTACGAATGTCCAGATGCTGCAACCAATATTATCCCTTGGGGGTTCTGGATTGGGGGTGAAGAGTTGCACAACAATCACCATACTTTTGCTTCTTCTGCTAAGTTCTCGGTTAAATGGTGGGAGTTTGATATAGGTTGGATGTACATCCGCGTTCTTTCGTTCTTAGGTTTAGCTAAAGTTAAAAAATTACCGCCCAAATTGGCTATGGAAGAAGGTAAATTGCAAGTCGACCTAGATACGGTAAAAGCTGTAATTTCTAATCGTTTCCAAGTAATGTCTAATTACTATAAATCTGTAATAAGACCCATTTTGAAACAGGAAAAAAATCAAAGCATTGTCACTAAAGAGGATAAAAAACTATTTCAACGTGCAGGTAGTTTATTACGCCGGGAAGACAAATTACTTACGGTAAAAGCCCAGGGACGCTTACAACGTCTTTTAGAGGCGCGTGAGCAATTAAGAGTGGTTTATTCTTATAAGCAATCCTTACAAGCTATTTGGTTAAAAACAGCTTCATCACAAAAAGAGTTGATTGATGCCTTACAAAACTGGTGTCATCAGGCAGAGGAATCTGGGCTTGATGTATTAAGGCAGTTTGCTTTACAGCTTAAAGGTTATGTGCCGGTTTATGCTACTTATAAAAAATAAGCGAACGCTTAAGCTTTAGAAATTAAAGAGGTGGGTACCCACCTCTTTTTATTTTTAATGACAGTCAAAATCATAAGGGAAAACTGCAGCAGCACTACTATTGGGGTCTTTCAGGAGCACAAAGCCTACTTTTAGATTACATTGTCCGATAGCTTGAAGAGTGCCTGGTTCAAATAAAGTCGCACTAATTGAATAAGGAGTCGGTAAACAACTTAAGTTAGTGACCACTTTATAGGGGTTACCTGCTTCTAAAATAAAGGATTTATTAACCCCTACTTCATTCACAATGTTAAATGCTACACTTTGACCGCGTTGGATAGGTGGGCTTGCAACAGCTATTTGTACCTCACAAGAGACATCATGGGCAAAACTCACGACTGAGCTACCCATCATCAATAATGCACAACCACTCAAAACTAAATTTTTTACCATCATTACTTCCTTTAATTAACTCATGTTACGCACATAAACTTGTAGTTTGACTAAAAAGCATTAGAATTCCGCCCTTAATTTTAGGGAGGGAATTAAATGGATATGCTTGATCTTTATAGTGATTATTTGATTT
>NZ_RZGQ01000160.1 GCF_003989735.1 Legionella sp. km772
AAATCAAATAATCACTATAAAGATCAAGCATATCCATTTAATTCCCTCCCTAAAATTAAGGGCGGAATTCTAATGCTTTTTAGTCAAACTACAAGTTTATGTGCGTAACATGAGTTATTATCAAGCCCTTCGCCAAAGGCAAAAACCAAAGTTTGATCCGCCTTTTTATTTTTCACAAAGCTACCGGCTTCGCGATCAAAATAATCGGTAGGAAGATTATCAAATAAGCCGCCATCCACAAAAAGTTGTTCTTCGCCATTTATACTTATCGCTTGGGGTTGTAGGATAACTGGTAGAGAAGCTGAAGCCCGGCATGCTAAAGCAATTTCCACATCGGGAGTTAATTCACTGTTAAAAATTTGTACCTCCCCATTCGGGAAACGTACCGCCGGAATCGTTAATTGTCGGAAATGTTGCGGAAAATAGTGGTTTAATAAACCAAGATCGCCAAAGCTAATACGTAGTTCTGATGCGGAGGAATTTTTGATTCTCGCAAATAGCTGCTGCAAGGACGCATCTCTAGGAAGATCTGTCTCATCGATTTGTGCTAGGGTTTCTTGAATTGATTCATTGAGATTTTTTTTAATAAACTCTAAAAGCGGAAGGCCAGTTTTAGTAATAATGCGACCGCCAACAACACCAACCCCAGGCCCTTTTTTAGTAACTGTCTTCCCCATTAACTCTTTAAAATTAGTGGTTAATAGCTGTTCGCGAAAGCGCTCATTGGACATGCCTACAGCCATCATGGCAGCCGAAATCGCACCGGCTGAGGCACCCGAAAATTCTTTTGCACTTTCATAGACACCGGTATCTATCATCGCCTTGTAAGAGCTTGGATATACTACGCCTTTAGCACCACCGCCACTACAAACAATTCGCTCAATAGATTTTGGACGAATAATGGATGCAGAGTTTAGGTTTTCTTTCTTAAGGGTTGTCTGTTGCCGTCTGGTTTAAGGAAGCGGATTTTTTGCTCTAGGCTTATCGCTTCATCTACTAAGGCCTTTACCCTACTGCCGAAAGGATTTGACGATTCATCCCAGCGGGGGTTTGCTTGTTTGGCTGCCTCTAATTGAACTTTATTTCCATCTTTAAGATATTGCTGTAGAGCAAAGAGAATATTTCTTTTATGAATACTTTTTTCATCACTGAATTGTTTAAATTTTTCTAGAGCGCTCATGATACGAGCATCTAGGTTTTTTAGTTGAAGCTGTTTCTCCGTTAAAGAATATTCAGGCATTTCAGTCACCATTAATAAGAATTTAAGGAGTCCCTTCATGCGTTGTGAACCGTTCATTTTAACCAATTAAGGCCTTTTGAACGGTTCCTTGTTAAAGAGTTATTTTATTAACTCTTTTAATAGTCATTTAGTACATTATTATACCCTATTTTTTATTAAGCTGCCTCTGCACTGTCTAAATCATTGTCTGCAATAGCATCGGTGAGATGATTAAAGCGCCATGCACAATACCCAGTGCAAAAACCCACGACGATTAAACCTATGGGTAAGGCATTAAGGTTTTTTATCAGAAGGTAGCCCATTAAAATAGAAAGTAGTGATGAGCCAAATAAACGGACGGTATTAATAAAGGCTAGGGCAATTCCAGTGTTTTCTTTAAAACCTTCAAGTGTTAAGGACATGGTCGGAGGAGCGCAGACACTAATTCCTAAGTTAGCAACAAGGGCAAATGAAAGGGCAAGCAGATTAAAACCATAGTGATTACTGAGTACTAGCATGATGAGTCCCCCTAAAACAATTAAGGCACAGCCCATATAAAGGGTGGTACTCATGCTAAAAAATTTTCTTAAACCAATTCCTACATAGTTTCCAACAATAATGTTTAAGCCATTAAATATAAAAATAATGCCGTACGCTAAAGGGGAAAAACCAAGTTGATCAATGATGATATAAGAGGAGTTCACCACGCTAAGCATTACTGCCGCAAAACTAAACATCATAATAAAGGAGCCATACCACAAGGTAGGTAAAGGGAGAATGTCTTTATAGCTGTTAATCACTTTTTTAATTGAAAATGCCTCGGTTGGCGCTTTCCAAAAAGGGGATTCCAGCAAACCCTTCTGGGATTTTAAGATTAAAATAAGGGCAATCGCGGCCATAAGAATAAAATTAGCCTCCCAACCTAAATAGGTGAAAATAATAGAACCGATTACGGGGGCGATAATAGGGGAGCCTGAAACAATCATGGATATATAAGATAAAATTTTCGCCCGCTCCAATGAGTCTTCAAAATCTCTGGAAGTAGACAAAGAAACCAAATTGGCACAACACAAAGCTACGCCTTGTAAAGCCCTGCCAATAATTAGAACGTAGATGTTCGGGGCAAAAGCACAAAGGATACTGGCCGCCGCCGCTAACAGAAGACTTCCGGGCAATAAGCGTCGCCGACCGAAGTGATCCACCAGTGGCCCCCAAATAAGTTGAGTAACACCAAAAAGAAATAAATAGATGCTTAAAGTCAATTGGCTTAAAGCCGGGGTGGTAGCAAAATATTGGGTAATGTAGGGAAGAGAAGGTTGGTATAAATCGAAGGTTAATAGCGAAAAGGCTGACAATAAACCAACCAGAAATAATGATGAGTGTGAGCGAGACATTCCTTATACCTTAAAATTTAAATGTTCTTGTTCAACTTAAGCTTACCGTTTAATGCAGATACTGGATTCCTTCAATGAGAAGGGATAGAGGTTTAGATCCATCTCAGTAGTAAGCCTATTGTGTTTATTTAAGTTGATTAAAACAGGAACAGATCAGTAAAAAGGGTGGATTATAACAAAGAAATTAGATTTTGTATTTGCTGGTCACTGAGAATATTTTTAATAGGAGAATTTGCACTTCCTTATTCTTCATCGGCACGTTTGGCAAAATCTACGATGATTTAAATAGGCTAATCTATTGTTTAGCAAAACATTCGACTGATTCTCCAGGCTTATTTGCGCTTAATTTTATGGTTACCATTCCACACTCATCGGTACGATAGAATGCAATGTTTAACGCCTTTAGTGTGGCCAGTGTTTTGCCGTGGGGGAAATGAAAACGATTGGCAAATCCTAAAGAGGCAATGGCAGCTTGGGGGGCTGCCTCAAAGAGAAACCGATAGGAAGAAGAGGTTTTGCTGCCGTGATGCGCAAGTAGCAACAGGGTAGATTTTAATTGGGAGCCAAAGGTGCTTACTAAATAGTCTTCTGCTTCTTGCTCAATATCTCCAGTTAATAAGAGGCTATTTTTAGAACTACTAATTTGTAAGATGCAGGAATTATTATTTTTTCCCTTAAACTGTTTTAAGATAGGGAAAAAACGAAAATGGATCCCATCCCAGTCCCAGGGGGCATAGTCATGGCAATTGCGGCCGCGATGGTAATAGTTTGGATTATTCACAATAAACTGGTCGATAGGTAGGCTTGCTTCAATGGATTTAAGCCCTCCTAAATGGTCTTTATCGGGATGGCTTACCACCAGGGCGTCAATTTTTTTTATCCCTAGATATTCATAAAACGGCAAAATTACCATCGCCCCTAAATCGCTTCCTTGAAAATATTGATCACCGGTATCATAAAGTAAAACATGATGTTTAGTTCGTATGCTCACCGCTAAGCCTTGTCCGACATCGAGCACCTGAATTAAGGCTTCACCAGCATTAATTACTTCCTTGGCTGGGAAAAAAGGCAGTAGCAGCCATAATAACGCAAGGCTTCGAAAAGGCTTGATCGGAAGTAAAACAAAGAGGAGCAAGGCACCTAGAAGAGGAAGAGTTAATTCAATGCTAGTTAGGCCCCAAGAAATATTTAGCTGGTCAAAATACTGAACTCCTTTGAGCCCCATCATTAAGAGATTAATGGACCAGTTTAAGGGAGTGGCAATAAGCCAAGACCAACTAAAAGAACTAATACAAAGAAGAATCAAGGAGAGAGGAACGATAATAAAGCCTACTAAGGGAATTGCGAATAAGTTAGCAATAAAACCGTTGATTGAAGCATAGGAAAACCAATACAGGCTTAAAGGCATCAAACCAATTAAACAACTCAATTGCAGGGCTAGGTTGCCTTTATACCCACGATGACGCCAGCGTTGATGTGTTATTAATAGACATACTACGGCTAAGAATGAAAAATAAAAGCCTTGCATGAATACTGCATGGGGCTCAATGCATAAAACGGCCAATAAGGCGTAGCGCCACACTTGCCAGGGTGTTAAACGTTGAAGGCCTAGATAGCTAAAACTATAAAAAAAACAGCCTATCAACGCTCTTTGTACCGGCGGAGCAAATCCCGCTAAACAGGCATATAAAAAAGCAAGAACAAAACTAAGGAGGCCGGCAATCGCAGGGGCGGGAATCAAGACACAAAAAGCAGCATTTTGCGACCATAATTTACGAAAAAACCAAAAAAATAATCCTGATAATAAGGCGATATGCTCACCTGAAATGCCGAATAAATGGGTAGTTCCGGTACGGCGAAATAAAGTCCAATCCTCCTGACTAAGGTGGCTGCTAATATTTAAAGTGAGGGCCTCAATAATTCCTAAGTGATGGGGATTGTTAATTAAGCCTGCTAATTGCTGCGATAACTGCTCGCGCCAACTAAGCCAACTTGCGCTTGCTGAGGATTTTATCAGATGACTGTGCTTTGGAATGACATAGCCCACCCAAGCAATATGTTTAATTTGCAATGAAGTGACATAGTCATAACTTCCTGGATTGCGAAAATTACGCGGTTTTTTTATTTTAGCGTTGAACTGCCATTCTTCACCGGCATGTATTTGCAAAGAAGGATTATTATACCACGCCAATTGAATAAGGGCATGGGCCTTGTGCTGGTTTATTTTCTTTATTAAATAAATAAATTGGGTTTTATCTTTGCTTTTTACCGGTAAAGAAACAACGGTGCCTTCCAAAAGAACAACGCAAGGATCAGTGTTCGGCAGGTTAATAGGAGCCTGCCACCATTGGTGTATGAGGGCAAGAAGCACGCCTAAAAGTAAAAATAAAACTAGCCTTCTCTTGGGGGTAAGATAAAAGAGAATTAAGGCACTAAGAATTAAATAGTTGTTAAGGGTATAAAAATAAAGAATACCGATAAAAAAGCAAAAAATTTCCATATATTTTAGATTGGACTTTCCATTAAGAGCGACAATGTAATGGAAAGAAGGAGGAGAAGTAAAGTACTTTCAGAATCTTAAGGAGTCCAGCAGCTGGTTTGGGTAACACCCGCATTATTTACCGCAGTCCGGACATTCGCTTGATTGACACTCATTTGGGCGCAGGTAGTATCCCTTAATTGCGCACCGCGGGTTGTTGCCGTTAATGTGTAAGTAGAGGTTCCTAAGTTTGAGATATTAATGGTGTAATAGTTTTGCGGCGAATTGAGGGGGAAGGTGGGTTTGGCGGTGCAGGCGGCAGTATATGAAAAATTTTGCGAATAACAACGTTCTAAAACCAATTGTATTTGCGATAGGCTAGCAAAGGCATCAGAGCGATGTGAGCGATTAACATAATTAAGGTAAGAGGGATAAGCAATAGTGGCTAAAATCCCGATAATGGCAACCGTTATTAGTAATTCCACTAAGTTAAAGCCTTTAGCATCTGTGCGATAAATCATTATTTCTCCTATTGTATTTCCCACCAGCCGACTTTCCTTGGTGCCGTATTAGGATTAAGTATAGTGGACTGGGTACCATTTGATTGGGTAATCAAGATTACCATTTTATCATTTTGGTTAGGTCCTAACACATTAGGTGCAGTAGCATAACTACTTGATAGCCCAATACCTACCGCATATTTCCCATTGTATTGATCAGCAGTAGTAAAGCCACCATCGCCATTTATATCTATCTGCGCGGTGGTAAAGGTACCGCCTGTTCCATAGTTAAGTTCTAAGAGCATGGAAGTAAAGCCTGAGCCACAGACGGATAGAGGGGGGGTATTTAAAGTAGCTACAAAGGCGCCATTGACTAAATCAGGGTTGGTAATAATACGTTGCCCAGCTACAGCTAGATCCGCATACCAACCCATTTTAGTATTCCAGTTCACGGTATTGTTGCTTACGGTTAGAATATCTGCCGATAAGCCGGAACTCGCTTTCGCAACAAAGCTTAGGGTTTGCGCTTGTAAATCGGCGCGTAAGTATTTGGCAGTGGTTGCGGGTTTATCCCAGATACCATAGACCGTCTGGGTCTGGGTATCCAGTAAATCGTTTGAGGTTAATAACTCATGTTACGCACATAAACTTGTAGTTTGACTAAAAAGCATTAGAATTCCGCCCTTAATTTTAGGGAGGGAATTAAATGGATATGCTTGATCTTTATAGTGATTATTTGATTT
>NZ_RZGQ01000161.1 GCF_003989735.1 Legionella sp. km772
TTGGAAAATCAAATAATCACTATAAAGATCAAGCATATCCATTTAATTCCCTCCCTAAAATTAAGGGCGGAATTCTAATGCTTTTTAGTCAAACTACAAGTTTATGTGCGTAACATGAGTTTATTAGAAAAATATCCATATAAATCGAGGCATTCTGAAGTGGTTAATTGCCTATATAAGTTTACCATCTCTTGAGAAAAAACCTGCTCATCGCGGGCATCAATTACTTGTCGTAAAACCATCGCGGTATCAATAAAACGACAAGGGTCAAACCTAAATTTATAAGCAGTAAAAATAGCTTGAATAAGATGAACTTTATCTAATTTATTTTCCAAACTGGTGACGCTTAATTTAAATAACTTTACCGCCTCCAAAATTAAGGTTTGATAAGAAGAATGAACTTCAAATGTAATGCCAGGGGGCAAATCTTTACTATGGCATAAAAAATCGACCTCGGGCTTTATACCATTAAGGGCCGCCACTTTGTATAGCTGTTGCCTTAATAAAGTAAGATAGGAATGCAAATGCTCTATTTTTAATTGCAAGGAGATTCGTTTTTCTGGGTGAAGATTTTTTTCTAACTGCTCAGGAAATAAGGTGTAAAAAAATAAAGCATTAATTAGGTGAACGCATTCAGGAGAGGCAAAAAAATCGATAGCATAGAGTAGCTGTTGCTTAGGCCAGGCCTGAAAATCAATACTCATCGGCGTATTTTGATTCCAATAATGAATGAGCCCTACAAGCCAAATTTTTAAATCCCCTGTTAGGAATAACTTATAAATCCCATCATTGACAGAATAAGGGGCCTCTGGCTGCATAGATTCTAAATGAGCTTGTTTAATATAAAAATATAAAGTAAGGATATCGATGGTCAAATTTTTTTCCTCTTCACTATTTGCGCCATGTAATTGCTGCTTTAATTTTAGTAGCAATTGATAGTGCTCAAACCAAGCTTTCGGTTTATCATGCTCTAAGGTTTGGAAAAAGGAGGGCGAGATAGCCGCTCCCATTAAGGATAAGTAACTAAGGTATTTATCAATTAGCAGCTGGCATAGATTGGCGACTTCTACAAAATAATTAGGCTGCTGATTTTTTGCTTTAATTAAGCGCGCCAAATGGGCTTCTAAATTCCGAAGCTCATATTTTAATTGCGCTTTAATGCGGATGGGTTCTGTTAGCAATAACTTGTCTAGCACGATATCCTTGTGCTCCATGCATTTCTCCCTTATGCCCATAGCTTAATTCACATCCCCCAAGCTAAGATTTGAATCTAGAGCTAGTATTCTTTACACTAGGCCTTATCTCCATTTAAGCAAAGGCCTGTGATGCTGGGTGATTATTTATTAATTATAGACACTGCTCCGGTGGATAAAGACTTAAAAGAATATTTTCTGCACTTCAATATTGAGATTATCCAAAAATCCTATTTAGATATAGAACATCACTATGAACAGCAACCACTAGCGATCATAATTAGTAGTTCAATCTTAAAAAAAAATCCCGGCTTAATTTCTGAGCTTTATAAAAACTACCAGCTCCCGCTATTGATTAGCGGTGAGGAACCCAATGATGGGTTCTCTATCCAGATGCTTGAAGAAGGAGCTGATGATTTCATGTTAAAGCCTTTATATCCTCGCGAGCTTCATGCCCGAATTAAAGCGATAAAAAGACGGGTCACAAGCACAGGACAAACGCAAGATAAGGAGATATTGAGTTTTATGCAATGGCGGGTGTATCCCGCTTCAAGACAACTATTTAATCAAAGCAATGAAGAGCTCTTTTTAAGTGCTGGGGAATATGAACTGCTACTAATATTTCTCCACAATCCACAAAAAATTTTAGATCGCGAGTTTTTATTACAGCTTACTAAAAATGTGGATTTAAGCCCTTTTGACCGCAGAATTGATGTACAAATAAGTCGATTAAGGCAAAAAATAGAAAATGATGCCAAAAAACCCACTTTAATTAAAACGATTCGCAATGCTGGATATATTTTTACTGCTACCGTTGCAACGATTAGGTAAATTCTAATTATTTATCAGCTTAGGTTAAAAAACTTATGACAAAAATATTAGTAGAGATGGACAAATTCGCCCTTATTACTAATCCTGATGATCAATTAATCACCGAGGGGATAAGCACCTGTATTGCCTTTGTGGTCAATGGGGTTTATTTAAATAAGGACAATAAACCCCTGAATTTTGCTGCTTTATATCATTGGTCAGGGTTTGGGGAAGAAGAAATCGATCCTAATGGCCACACTAAAGAACTTATTAAACGGTTTTTTAACACTATACGTAGTGTTTTGCAGTTAGAGTCAATACAACCCATAACCCTTACAAATCTCCATTTTATTGGGGGAGAAAAAGCCCAATATAATAAATCGGGCGAGCTGGAATTGTCTGGAACTGAAAAAGAAGTTGAGGCCTTAATTCACACCGTTAAACATTTTCGATTTAATAAATGCAGATTTATTCTGGCTCAAGGAGCCATTCAACATTCGCATTTTTTAACTGAAAATGAAGACCTAATTGATATAACAGTTCAACTCAATCAGTGCGAATTTAAATTAGAACAGCACAGAGATATGGAAGAAGGCGAAGAACAACACTCTTCAATGAGACCCAAATAAACCGCACCATTTCATACAATAGTGCGGCATTTTTTTAGATTTTTTTATGGCTATCTGACTCATTCATCGTTGGTTTTGCTTGAGAAGAACTTGCTGAAGAATGATGCAACATAGTTCCTCCATGTTTTGCCTCGGAAGCAGCGCCATGGGTCATACTCGCGCTACTTGGCTTACTTGCGGCTGAGTTAGTAGGTTTGGCTACTGGCTTCTTGCTTACAGAACTTGATTTAGAAGCCGTGGATTTTTGGGGGCTTGCTGTTTTTGCTTTCGCTGATATAGACTTCGCGGCAGTCGATGGAGCGGAAACTGACTTCGCTTTGCTGGAATGAGATTTCGTTTTGCTTGTAGCCGTTTTCGCCACGCTCGATTTACCCGCGTTTTTTATACTATCTGAGCTTGCGGTTTTAGTAGTATGAGCACCCAATTTGGTTAAGCTACCAAAATCTTTAGTATCTTTTATCGACGTTTCAAAATTTTTTAACCAATGCTTTTCCATGATATTGAATATATTTTGCATGTAGGCTATAGCCGTATGGCTATTTTCAATAAGTACTTCTAAATTCTTTTCCATCATTTCTTCGGGCCTACGCATAGATAAAAATTCATTTGGCATCAAATAGGAAAAACTTTGCATGGCCCGCATATTTAAATCCATAAGTTCTTTTACTGGAGTTTCTAAAGAGTGGGCAAAGGGGTTCATATTTTTTTGTTGAAAGTATTGATTTAGCACGTCATTCTCCTTATGTTGCATTGCACAAAATAAAGATTAGTACATTATATTATTTTGTCAACTACTTTATTGAGTTCCTCTCCTGAGGCTTCCGACTCAGCCTTGCGGCTCAAACCTCTAAATAAAGAAAATTTTTCATGGCGGCGCTTTTTTTGTTGTTCCAAATACTTATCGATCCTATTTAAACGAGCATTTTCACGCCAAAACAATAAATCGCGATCTTTAATAGATAGACGGTCGGTAAATACCTCACCCCCATCATTAGAAGAGATATGATGCACCGAAGAAATGGTATTATCGACGTAGGTAGCTCCTGCTGCCCCAAAACTCCAGCGCTGCCCCTGAACATCAGGAATGGTAATGTTGCCATTATAAAAAAAGATATGAAAACTAGTGCGCAATAAATGGGTTTTGAATAAGTTAGCAAGGACTTTATTTTTTTCATGGATCCCACAGCAATAAAGATGAACCTTGGCTAAGCAATGGACAACAGGCAATAAATCATTGGTGAAACGCTCAGCAAGAGTTAGCATATTGATACATTGAGCCACTGCAAGCTTTGCATTATTTCCCACCTCTAAGTGTTGAGTTCTATAACCATGCGCACAAATATAAACAGAACTTAAGGGCTCAATTAAATCCTGATCGAAATCTTCTCCTTGATAAATAATTATTAAAGGTTCTTTGGAGTTTTTTTGGTGATTTACTTGCCATTGGTTTACTAAAGAACTTAAATCACCCGCCAATATTCTAGGGAAAGGAATATAAAGAATAATCATAAATTTGAATAAAATAATAATAATTTATATAATATAAGGCCATTATGCATAAACAGCAACAATTAGAATAAAAACAGCCCCTTATGAACAAGAAATTTATCTTCGTATTAATGCTCCTTGGTTTTATGTCATTGGCAATGAGCCAACAGAACTCTAAAGATAGAATCCACTCTTTGCCCGGTTTAGGAAAACTTAACCATTTAGAATTTGCAGGTTATCTTCCTCTTGCTTCTAAAATTAGGGGCAAACCGGGGGGTAATTTGTTTTATTGGTATGTAGAAAACCTAGAACAGCAAAAAAATGCCCCCCTAGTACTATGGCTAAATGGGGGGCCTGGAGCCGCCAGTATGTATGGCTTTTTAATGGAAAATGGGCCTTATAGTGTCAACCCTGATTTAAGCCTAAAGAAAAGAGCTGACTCTTGGACGCAAAAAGCCGATTATTTAATTATCGATCAACCAGCCGGAGTAGGTTTGTCTTATGGAGAGCAGGATAGTTATGCGAATGAAGACGAGGCAATGGACCAACTTTATCATGCCTTAAATCAATTTTTCACCCGCTACCCCCATTTAAAGAAAAAAGCCTTTTATCTTGCCGGAGAATCCTATGCGGGGAAATACCTACCACAATTAGCAATGCGTATAATCACAGGCAATAAGAATAATAAAACGCCTATTCATTTAAAGGGGCTGATGATTGGCGATGCGTGGGTAAACCCTAAAGTCCAGCAAGCGGCAAATATTGATTATGCCTATTATCATGGGCTTATTGATGAACAAGACCGCCCTTTCGTGATGAAACTCTATAAGGATTGTGTCCAAGAAATAGACAAGCAAAAACCATCGAGCAAAAAAGCCAATCGAGTATGTATGAAAATTCAAAATTTTATTCAACAACAAAGTGGCCAATTAAACCTGGCCAATATTGCCAAAGGGGTGGAGCCCGATGATCAGCACATGATTGCTTATTTAAACAAGCCTGAAGTACGTAGCGCATTGCATGTCGATCCGCGCGTTAAGAAATTTACTACCTTTAGTGAGGTGGTGGCGGATAAATTAGAACTTGGCGAGCAAGATTCCGTCGCTGAACTCTATCCCGAGTTATTAAAGGCGGGAATAAAAATTCTCCTCTATAATGGTTTAGAAGACGGTAAGGATTCTAATTTTTTAAGTACTCAGCGTTGGTTATCCCAGTTAAACTGGACTTATAAAAATGAGTTTAAAGAGGCATCACGATGCGTATGGTTTATAAGTAACAAAAAAGTGGCGGGTTATGCTAAAGCAAGCCACGGGTTAACCCTGGTGACGATTCGTAATGCGGGTCATTTAGCACCGATAGATCAGCCTGAAGCCTTATTGGATTTATTTCATCATTTTATTGAGAATAAAACTTTGTGCTAAGGACAAAGCCTTAGCACTGAAGTAGAATTACATAATTCGACAACTTTCCTCATTGTCACTGTCTAGAGAGCTTGTCATTGCAGAAGCAAGGGACACCGGTCTTCTTGCAAACATCGATAATAGGTATAATTTAGAGAGTTCTTTTTCAAATTTTTCGGCTTGGACAGCTTTCTCATAACTCTCAGCCTCACTCTCGGTTAACCTCGACCCTTCCTCCCAAAGGGCTTCAACCGAGCTGCCTTTAAACTCTTTATAGTAAGAAACAAATTTTTCTAAAATGTCCTCTACTTCACCTTCTTGAAAGAACTTAAATACCGCCGCATCATGCTCTGATGCATTTTGTTGTTGCCAAAACTTATTGAGGTAAGCCGCTAAAAGTTCTGGCGTAACCTCAGAGGTAAACTCACGATGGAAATGGCTCGTCTCAGTTTCGCCGCTATGAGTATGGTTTCTCTTAATGTGTGGGGCATCAGGCCCCCGGATCCAGTCAGGGTTATAATGGGGCATTGAGCTTAAAAAATGATCATCCAGATGGTGCCAGGCATTTAGCGCTGCCGAGATTTGTTTACTATCATCACCATAAAAATACAAGGTGATTGTATTTTTTGAAATTTGCAATTTAACTCATGTTACGCACATAAACTTGTAGTTTGACTAAAAAGCATTAGAATTCCGCCCTTAATTTTAGGGAGGGAATTAAATGGATATGCTTGATCTTTATAGTGATTATTTGATTTTC
>NZ_RZGQ01000162.1 GCF_003989735.1 Legionella sp. km772
CATAGGATTTAAGTAAAGCAAAGAGATGAAGCAAAGCCCTGAACAAAGGAAAGAAACACAGTAAAATATAATGGAGCAAAATGAAAATAAGGGAAAATCTAGTGCTGATTGCTGATTGCTGATTGCTGATTGCTGATTGCTGATTGCTGATTGCTGATTGCTGGCAATGCTCCCGCCATTGGGCGTTACGAGCAATCCTTGTTTGATATCTAATAAATAGCTCATTCCCTGCACCAGAATCCTTTTTGTTATTTAATATTGAAAAACTATTTCAAATAATGATACTTTGTTAATGATTGAAAATCAAAAAATTCATTCGATTTTTATCCATCAAACGCACCCCAAACATTTCGCGACACCGACTAAACGTGAAAGTGATACACACCTCGTTGACTTAAGCGCAACGCTTCATCAAATCGACTGCGTTTAGTTCCTGCTCCAAAAGAAACTGCTGATGCCACAAACGTTCCAACTCTTGTTTTACCTCTTGAATACGTGCTTGAGTCGTAGCAATAAGTTCTTCACTTGATTGTTGATAGATGCTTTGCGTGAGCGTCTCAAGTAACGTGCTTTGTTCAAACATTTGAGCCTCGATTTGAATCAATCGTTCGTCTTTGTGTTCCTGCTGGCTCTCCTCGAACGCTTCAATCATTCCATGATTAAGATTCATTTCGTTATTTTTTTGCTCGTTCCATTGTTCTTCGCGTAGTTGCTGTTGGTCTTTAAAGTCCTGTCCAAGATAGAAGTGCTTATAAAAGCCCTTCGGAGTACACCAACGATTGTCCCGAATCATTTTTGAAAGGATGTTATTTCGGTGTTTAAAACAGGTCACCTCCGGCAAATAAAATTCACTGTTTAACAACGCAAACAGATATTCGGCTGCCAATTGTTTGGGGGACGAGAATTGTTTTTTGTGTTGAAAGGTTAAATTAAAAAAAGTACCCAATACCAGTTTTTTGACCTCATCGGGAATTTCTTCCTTGATGTCCGAATAGAGTAACTGCTGAATGGTTTCAAATTGCTGACTTAATCGCATCAGTGTGGGTTTATCCACAGAATGAGTTAATTTTTTTACAATAATATTATTAATAAAAATAGAAGGATAAAGATCACCTATATATAATCCCCTCATTTTGAGGGGATCGATCCCCTCATTTATATCAAGATCGTTACATTCTGGTTTAATGTTAGTCTTGTTTTGGTCGTTTTCTTTGTGAGTATCATCGATCTCGTTGTGGGTATCTTTTGTTTCACCTGGTGGATTCTCAGAAACAGGTTTAGGCGGCTTAATCAGTGCGAGTAGTTTATCCGTAATGTGAATGTAGTTGCCCTTTTTAACTTCGAAGCCCCCCTGCTCTTTGGTTCTGCTATAAAGCGCCTGGCGTCGTTCAATAAAACCCTCATCATGTAATTCTTTGATATACCTTTCTAAGGTGCTTTGGGGAATACCGGTGTCTTCAACGATTTCAGCATAGGGCTTCATGAACCATTTACGATCAGAGTTTTTTAAGGTGTAGGTGCTGGTTTGCCAGCCGAGCAGTATGTAATCCGCCAGTTGCGCTTTGCGAGCAGATGGAATGACTTTCATGAGACTTTTAAATCTCATGTGAAAAATTGAACACAGGTTCCCCATAGATATATCCTTATCTATTATTGTTTTTTTTTGGGAACAAGACTAGAATTGACAATGAAATACAAAGAATAATCACTCGAAAGATATTCTTGATATATTTTAGCCTTGTTCGAAGCTAAATTTATTTGAGGGTTATATAAAGTCTGCAAACTTTATATAACCCTTTTTTATTGATTTTATTTTTTCATTTCAATTGTCCCTCTTTATATCTGAAATTACTTTTTAATACTCAATACAAGGTAATTATAATAAACTTATTTTGGATCGAAAACACACGTAGATCAATAGATTTTTTTAAACGAGCATAAAAAACGTTTTCTATTAAAAGATTGCTACATCGAGATATTTTCGTGATTAACTTCGAATAATTTGTGTTATTTGAGATATTGATTAATATCATTGATGAACGAGGGAGTATTAATAAAAATTAATACTCAATACGGTATTGACTTAATGGGTTAAATCTATTAAATTTTTCTATGCAATAGAAACTATAATTGGAAAATATATGAAAAAGAAACAACCTAAAGTTTTAGTTGTTGCGAATAACAAAGGTGGCGTTGGTAAGAGCTTAATAAGCCAATTGATTTCAACTTATATAGCCTTTAAAAAAAATAAAAAAATTTTGGTTCTTGATTTCGACCCTCAAGGTAACATGTCTTATAGATTTCTTCGAGATACTCGTATTAGGGATATGTCAAACTATAAGCCTCCTTTGCATCCAGATTATGATCCCAATAATCCTGAAGATGATGGATGGGATGGGCGTTCTTCGGCTCTGGCTATGTGGACTGCTACACCAGTTGTGCCTTATCCGACAGATTTGGACAATTTAGATATTTTACCTAGCGATGCATCTGTAATAAAAGATATAGAAGCCTTCGAATATAGTGATAGCCTGGAAAGCATAGTCCAAAGGCCATATGATTTTTTTGCCATGGATGATTTCATTGAGTGTGGTTATGATTTAATCATCATTGATACACCACCAGCAAAAGGACCGTTGACACAGAGTGCAATAAGAGCTGCCACGCATATTTTAATACCTTTAGAGTTAAGTAATAAATCTCTTCAAGGATTGGCTGGAATGGTTGATCTTGTAAATCGCCAAAATGTATATAGACCATCAAACGCTCAAGCTAAAATTATTGGGCTTTTGAAAAACAAAGTAGATTACAATAAACGAACTCCCCAAAATAGGATCATCGAGACAATCAAAAATAATCCTATGCTATCTTCTTTGTTGATAGATGGCATTGAGATTCATGATTCGCCTAGAGCAATTGATATTGATGAGGATCAAGCACCAATTACGGCACCTTATACAGAATTGAAGGACAATGATAGGTTTGCTATTGAAGCTGCGGCATTGGGAGAGTTTGTTTATAAAAAAATTTTGGGGGAAAAAGTAAATGTCAATCAAGAAAAAAATATCAACGAGCTCACTATCTAATAACAATTTAAACAAACCAGATACTGTTACTAGAGCGGGTATTACTGCTAATTTAAAATTTACAAGGGGAAAGCAGCTTGTAGAGCATTCTCCATTTTCATTAATTCCCGATCCTGATAATCCACGACCAGGCGAAACTATAGATGATGCTTGGCTAAAAAAATATCTATTAATAGGGACTGAAAGCTCTCTTTGTCGAGTTTCTGAAAAGACTGGAGAATATGAGATTCCAGATTATCTCCAACTAGGTTTGGGAAGCAATGCGCTTCTTGAAGATAGTTATAATTTTTTGAGAGACTTGGCATTTTCCATTCGGGCAGACGGTCTTATTGAGCCTATAGAAATATTCTTGGCAGATCGAGCCAATGATCCTGATTATTTTATTCACTCTACGCTAGAGTATGGTTATGTTATTCTAGAGGGACATCAAAGACGCCTTGCAGCGATGATGGCAGGTGTATCTACAGTTACTTGTATCGAAATTACCGATGAAAGTATGCTTGTTAAACTTAAGGTTAAACATCGAAAACTGAGGCGGCAGCTATCTGAAAATAATTTGAGAAAAGGTTTAACGGTTTCCCAAAATTTTCAGATATTCCAGCAGCTTTTAACTGATACAGACGTACAATCTTTAAAAAATAAAGAGTTATCCTTGATTATTGGCTTAGGCGAGGGGATCGTAAGTGCGTTACGTAACATTTGCTCCAAATCCGATAATTATCCTCCCATTTTATTTTCTAAAATTAACGAAAACGCACTAACTTTCAAAATGATAAGAATGCTGGCACCAAAATCTTATAAGGAAATCGAACAGGAGTTATTGCAGCTGAACGATCACAAAAATAAAGATAAAAGAGAGAAACCTAAATCTCGCGGAAGACAGGGTGGGGCTACGAAAAAATATGCCACATTCAAAATTGGTGATTACAATGAATCAGAGTCTATGCGGAAATTTTTACTGAATAGATTTCCTGAAATTGAAAATTTAGAAATACAAGACTCATCCTACAGAACTTTAGAAATAATTCTGAATAAAATTAAGGAAATGGCCTTAAAAGAAGAATTATGCTCCGGGGCAAATTAGAGTTAACTTAATGAAAAATAATATAAAAATTGATTATTTTGATTATTTTGATTATTGAATAATGTGGTGATCCATGACAGCGAAGCGAACGACAAAAAAGTTATTTTTCCAAGCCCCTCAAAAAAAAGAAAAGTGGCTTGTGTGCATAAGATTTCCAAAAGATATTAAAGAAAAGCTGCGACAACAATCTGAAAAAGATTATAAAGGCAGGGGAAAGCAATCATTGCTTATTGAAGATGCAGTTAAATACTATTTATATACACTTTCAGATATAAAATGGGGTGATTACGAAAGGGATCTGGATTATTCCGAGTTAATAGATGATATTTTTGAGGGTTTAAATCAAGCTCCTCTAGAAGGAGCTACCCAGGTATTTTTCACAGAAGAAACAAAAAATAAAATCTTGGAAATTGAAAAAAAAATTAAACTAACCAAACCTTTGATGAAAGATGTACGCACAGGATTGATCAGAAAAGCGGTATCGATAAGATTAAGTCTTGGGGATAAAAATTTTTTTGATTCAATCATGAAAATGGAGAGCTGATAAATATTTTTCTTGGGATTAATAATAGAGTATATAGCGCTTGTCTGGTTATAATGCGGAAAATAAAAATTGTGTAAGTTTTAACAAGGAAGTGAAATGCATGAAGCAGTAGGAGGTAATGGAAAAGGGATAGCATATTTACATTGTTTGAATGCAATAAGTACATTCAGTTTTGCAATTATATTTTCATCTTTGTCTCTATATTTAACAAAGAGAATTGGTTTAACCCAAACTCAAGCAAATGGGATAGTTGGTTTCTTTCTCGCGTCAAATTTTATTTTACATTTTCTAGCTGGATACATAGGTGATAGATTGTTAAGTAATCGATTACTCTTTGCTATTTCAACACTCATACAAACATTGGGGCTAATAGTTCTAAATTTTTCTGATTCATTAGTGTATCTAGGCTTAAGTTTATTTTTGATTGGCTGCGGATTAGGCTCTACTTGTATTAACTGCCTTATTACTCAGCAATTTAATAGCCATGAAAATAAATTACGAGAAAAAGCCTTTTTTCATAATTACAGTGCAATGAATATCGGATTTCTTTCTGGTTATATTATGGGGGGATTTATAGATCTTCACGAACGATACGAGCACTTATTTGAAGTAAGCAATTTAATTAATTTGATTACCGTGTTTTTCATCGTCAAGTCGTGGCGCTATTTTGATAAAAACAAAACGAATACTCGAGATGAAATAAAAAGGGGTAGGATAGGGCTATTGTTGATAGTACTGATTGTGCCCATTCTTTTTGCGGGCTTCCATTATTCCTGGCTGGCGAATAGTCTAATACTTTGTATAGGTGTTGCAGCGTTAATTTATATTACCTTATTAGGACATGGTTTAAGTACTCGGCATGAGAGAAAAAAGATTTATTCTTTTATATTTTTAACCGGAAGCTCCATTGTTTTTTGGATGTTGTATTTTGTCGGACCAATAGGGGTTACGCAATTTTTGAAATATAACGTGGATATTTACATCGGCTCTTATTATATTCCTCCTCAATGGCTGATGAATTTAAACTCCATCTTTGTAATTGTTGGTTCTCCTATAGTAATCGCTTTATTTGATTGGTTAAGAAAAAAACAAATAATTATTTCTTTGTCGAAACAATTTATCTGCTCCTTAGTGTTTATTGCATTATCATTTTTGGTATTAACTTTAGGTATAGAAAACTCTAATGCGAATGGACTGACTGGCATGAGTTGGATTATTGCGCATTATCTTTTTCAAGGGGCAGGGGAGTTGCTTCTTGCTCCGGTGGGATATGCGATGATAGGAAGTCTTGCACCGGAAAAATTACAAGGGCTTATGATGGGCGTATGGATGATGGCATCGGGAATAGCTGCTACCTTATCCAATTATTTTTCCAATTTAATGACCCAATCAGAATCATTAAATCCTATCATTGGGTTTTACCGCATATCCAGCCCAAACTGGCAATGAGATAGTTAAGCGACCTTAAGTGCTAATATTTTGTCCATATCAAACAATATATCCTGTTCTTCAATATCCTGAGTAAAGTCATA
>NZ_RZGQ01000163.1 GCF_003989735.1 Legionella sp. km772
GCGGTTTCGAGTTTGAGTTCTACTGGTAATTCATCAAACATCTCAAATTTGTCTTGCATACTTTTCGCCTTATTTCTATTCATTTAAGTCAATTTTGAATAAATTATACTTGAATTGATTGTAAATATAAACGTCTGTATGGCTATAATTGGAGCAAATGAGAAGGGTGCTCAGAGATATTTGAACATTAATGCGAGGTCACACCCGTTATTGTTCTCTTTAATCCCCTGGATATTAATTGGCATGATCATAACCAATTAATGGGTAGTGCTGCCTTATTACTCTCTTCTATTTTATGGGCGCTTGCAATTCTTCATGTTCGCTTCACCGCATCGAAATCCTCAATAAGGGAACTTATGCCTTGGCATCTATTGGTAGGTACGATAATCATTGCCATTAGCGCCCTCTTCCTTGAACCACACCCTATTATTCATTGGACAGCATTTTCTATCGGGCTAACTCTTTATATTGGGATCGTTGCTACTGCCTTAGCCTTTTGGGGCGCTGTGGAAATTAGCCAGCGATTCCCTGCCATTACCACATCTTTAGCCTTAACTGGCGTACCTATTATTGGCATTATCTGCTCGCTATTTTTGTTGGGCGAAAAGCCTTCTTTATTTGTATTAATATCGCTCAGTATGCTTATTATCGGATTAATTTGCGTTATTGTAGGAGATTATCAAGAAAAAAAGCCCAATACGTGAAGATAATTAAGCTCTAAAGAGCCCAATCTGTATAAAGTTTAAACTAAAATAAATTTTCTTAGAATTTGAATCATTGAATTTTTAATTCTTAATGCTCACTTAATGTTCGTAATGTAGCATATTTTGAATTCATGGTTAATACAGACTGCAATATGGCTAAAATATACTTACTAACAGCTCCTTTCGATGAGGATGCAAAAACCGGTGATGGACAATACGCAGCCTCTTTAGAAACAGGGTTTGCACAACATTATACAAAGATACCTTGTGTATGGTTAAAAAAAGATGACCATAAGTATAATATTCCCCTTCCTGCTGGTACTGAATCTTTTCCTGAAAAGACCATCCCGAGTGCAATAGTTTTACAACCAGTGGCTAATGAAAATACTATTATCAGCGGTTATAAATTAACTACTGAATCTGCCACCGCCGAGGAAGCAGAGCAAGTTAATAAGCAAACGGTCAGCCCAAAAACACCAAAGGCAATCCTAAATCCAGATAATAGTTTGCGCTCATTGACTATTATGGATATTTATTCCCAAAAACCTATCCATTTAGATACTTTAATCGTAAAGGGTCTAATTGAATCGCTAAATGAAAAGAAAACTAAATTAGAAGAAGCAATCGCACTTAATCATGAAAAAATGCCAAGAAGTCAGAAGGCTAAAATTGCTTTCTTGGTTAAAACTTATCGAAGCAATGAAGGCAATATTCAAAGTCATTGTTCTTTAAATGAATATATCGAAGCGCATATCGCAAATAAAGCTTTTTTAACCCGGCATGCCAAAGCGCTTAGCGTCTTTACAGCATTAGATAAGCATTTTGCAGGTCCGGTCGATCTAAACGCTCTAGAGAAATTAGCTGATAAACTAACCGGCGTTCGAGATTACGCTTATGATTTCCATAGTCATACTCTTCCCTACGATTTAGAAAATGATAAAGGCTTTAGAAATCTATACGATTTGGACGGTTTAAAAAGTTCTATCGAAGCCATTTGTAAAAAGTTAAAAGCCCTAAGTATTCGCCAAAGGGTGATCAAACAATATCCACTTAGCGTCCATGAGTTAAGTAGTGAAGCAGAACTAGACGATAAACTAAAACTGATAAACCTTATGTATACGGGATATGCTGGGGAATATTCTAAAGAAAAGTTCATTGAGGCTTTTTTAGAATCAAACCCACTTGACTTAGAACTCGCAGCTAATGATGAGATCGAACAAGCCCTACGATTTTATACCAAAATTGATAAATTACTTGCCAGTAAAAGCAACATTGTCGATAAAAAAGCATACCGGGATAAATTACTTCCTCGACTACAAGCACTGCTTTCTTGCAATTTTGAACCTTACCAGTCTGTAAACTCCACTTTAAACAGCTTTTATGGTAAGAGAAAATTCAGCGCAAGTGAGGGCTTTCATTTAGCCTATCAAGCAAACCAAAGAGATCCGATTAAGTATAAGGTGATTGACGACATTATTAAGAGTATGCAGCCCATTGAGAAGGATACTCATCTTGATATTCATATTCGACCGCCCGATTGTGGGGTGTTTATCACTGCAGCAGATATTAAAAAGTTTCAAGAGGCAGGTATTAGAGTAAATATCACTATCCATGAGTACAAGCAAAACTACACTCGACGATATTTGCAGCAATATACTCATGATTTAATGCGTCAAGCAAATAGTGTGCAGTTTTTTAATGCCTCCGATAGGGACAATGCCATTATTGCTGCCACTTATGGTGATTGCGATAAAAGGAATACTACAGAACCTTCTGGCATAGAAAAAAAGAAAAGAGAAGTTGGCGCTGACTTTCCACTGGATAAATACCCGGTCCAAAAATACGATCTAGCTGCAAAATCAGGGTTAACTGTCGCATCACAAAACCTTAGTACTGAGCCATCACATCCAAAAGATGTGGTTGCAAAGCCTGGCAATATCTTATCTTTTGGAACTATTCGCCCCGGAAAAGGTTTTGAAGAAGCGTATAAATTAGCGCAACTCATTAAAGAGGATGCCGACACAATTCGAGGTAAAATACGTACTGTCCCGGTAGTAAAATTAGCAGGGGATCCGCAGGATAGGGATTTAATGCAAAAAATAGTGGTTGAACGCTTTGGGAGCGCTGCGGTTGAAGCTTATCAACAAGTCCCCTCTCAGGCTTATAAAGATAGCTTCACGAACGGCCAGCGTCGCGATTATTGGAAAAATTTAGTCAATGCGCTTAATAAAAAGGTCACTGAAGAGGCTGTGCCGCTTAATAATCCCTATATAGAGATCCACCCATGGTGTGAACCACACGAATTATTAGCTTTAAAAGAAAATTGTAAATACGTTTGTCGCATGGATGATATGGGGATGCGAAATAATGGCTCAGCCATTATCAGTGTCCTTGACGTAGGTATAGTTTATACCAAATTTGGTTCTGTAACGGACGATATCTTTCTTAAAGGTGGAAAATATGGGAAAGCCGTTGATATTGGCGAACATCGCTATGGGAAGCATAGTCTATTTTTAAAAGCTGAAGAGTATGCCAGAGCACACAAGAAAGAGCCCTTACTATTAAAAAGTCCAGATTCCGCTTATAAACGTCAATCGGAATCGCGCGATCCCAAAGAAATCTTAGCATCAATCATTGCAAGAGAGAAAAACCAAATAGATAACGCCGCTACTATTGAAGAATCGGACAATTACCAAACGGTATTGGAGGCGCAAAAATTACTAACGGAACAATTTACTTTAAAAAATGCGACCGATCATTTGTTAGGCAATATAGGACTCGGCCATTTAATAGCAGAAGCGGATATTGATGAACTGGCAGAAGTTGATCCTGTCCAAAGCCAAGCCTATACTTTGGAAGAACTCGGTGATATTCCCATCACTCCTTTTAGACGATCTAAATCCTATCCTGATCTAGGCTTTTTTGGTGGGAGAGGTGAGAAGGAGCTTGGATTGAAAACTGGGCAACTAAGTGATAATATATATAGAGTTGGACAAAGCGTAGCTGTAATATAAAAGGAAAATGATAATGCCCTCTTCTGCAGATGTAAAAAAATTAATCCTCGATAAAGCACCAATTGAGCAAATCTATGCTAAGGCAAATTTATTAAAACCCTTAGAGCTAGTCCTGCTTAAAGCAGAAGGGGGGGATGAGGTTCAAAAAATAATGAACAGTCCAGAGTTCGTACCTTTATGGGTAAATAAATTTAACGCCTTACGATTAACCAGAGATCCCTCTTTTAGATTTAGAGATCCCGCCCCCCAATCGAAAGCGGATTTCTATTGTGGCTATGTTTTATATTTAGCCGCCTTAAATGTTAAAAGAACTGATGAAGACAAATATTCTTACTACCTTAGTGCAGCTTTAAGGTTTAATTCTTTTCATGCCTTTCAGGAGTGTTTGCACTCTCTAGTGCATCTGGGTCAGAATTATTCTACCAAGAAGGAACTTAACGACGCCGTTAGCTATTTATCTAGCGTAGCTCTGCAAATTCCCTCAAAAAACACCCCCAGCAGTTTATTGCTCGCTAATACTTGGTTCTATTTCGCAAGTTTTTATAGCAAATTGGGTTGTGAGGGCGAAGCCGTAGAATGTTACAAAAAATGTTGGGCAAATCTACATTTAGCAGAATTGACAGAAAGTAACTCTGAAAAAGCAATCCATAATGCCTATTTTGGTGAAGGGATAAAACTTAGCAATGCTTATGGATTAAATACCCTCACTGACATAAAAGAACGCTGCCTTACTGTAGCCAACGGGGCCTTAACTGCGCAAGTACGTAATAGTATTGAAGCGGATTTAGTAGATAAACTTACTCCTGAATGTAAAGAAATAAGTGAGGAAAAAAGTATACGTAATAAATTGAGTATCCTTTAAGATTTTAATTGGCCCTTTCATCTAAATCATAATTCAAATGAATAAATATAAAGTTTTTGAAGTCTATGATGAAATCATTAATTGGTTTGATGAGGCTCGTACAAAAAATCTTATGGAAGCCCATTATTTAAATTTAATTGCTAATACAATTCCCGAGGAAGGCTCTATATTAGACTTAGGTTGCGGAACCGGGGAGCCCATCGCCCAATTTTTTATTGAACATGGATTCAAAATTACTGGAGTTGATGGCAGCCAACAAATGATTGCACTGTGCAAACAGCGCTTTCCCAATGAACGCTGGATAGTTTCTGACATGCGAAACATCCAGTTAGCCCAACAATTTGATGCAATCCTCGCTTGGCATAGTTTTTTTCACCTAGATCATGATAGCCAACGTAAGATGTTTAAACTCTTTGAGTCACATATAAAACCCGGTGGTGTGTTAGCATTTACCTCTGGAGAGGAAGAAGGCGAGGTTTGGAGTAATAATGGCGGCCAAGAGCTCTATCATGCCTCCTTATCCACTCAGGAGTATCAGCATCTACTCGCAGAGGCATCCTTTAATGTATTAGTCCACAAAGTTTGTGATCCTGAATGTGGTGAGGCCACCGTTTGGGTGGCCCAAAAACTCTAAGAAATGGTTTTTAATATAAAATCCACTCTCTCCTTGATAGAAGACTTAGGTACTTCCACAACATGATAATCACAATAGATATAGGCTTCTTTAAGTAAGTTATAAGTAAATACAGCCTCTTGAAAATCCTGCTTTCGCTCCGCGTCATGTGCATAAATTTCTAGCCACGGGGGAAAAATAAATACCGTTTTATTGTAGCCAAATCGTTCTATAACTGGCATTAAATTAAGCTCTATCTCATCGCAAAAGCCTTTAGAATAGCCATAAAGATCCGGTAGGCCGCGATCAAAAAAAACAGTATTTTGTTTAGTTTGCATCCGTTTATAATCAGCGATTGACTGGGCAAGCATTAATTCCAGAAAAGCCTTACGGTCTCCCCAATGCGTCGCATTACCACCAGTATCGTGTTGGTGTTGAATAATAGAACGGGCTACCTCAGCAACAGTTAGAAACCCTAGCTGCGCTAGTGCATTTAAAACGGCAGTTTTTCCTGAGCCTGGGCCTCCAGTGAGTATAAAATAATTTATTTTATTAATGCTTTTTTCAATCATTCATGCTTATCCATTATTGTTTAGGTACTCTTTCAAATATCTGGCCAGACGATTCGGTGTATTTGCATAATACAATCGAAAAGCGTTAAGGTTGATGCTATTCATTAAACGGTAAGCACCAAGGGCCGAATAAATAGGCCATAGTGTCTTCGCTAAACTAAATGCCTTTAATAGCTGGTTTGGCGTAAAATCAAACCAATTTACTAAACATGCAGCTTGAAGTTGATGATAGCAGGCCTCCCCTTCCTTAACCCCATGATGGATGTGCGCTTGCCGGAGAAAATTATGCAAAGAGAAAAAGGGGTGCGTAATTACCGTCTCACCTAAGTCAATGTGATATAGGCGCGGATTTTTAGACGAAAAAAAGGTATTTTTAAGAGCTATTCTTCTAATATAAGAGGGGAATAGAATGACCAAAAAGCGAAATTATTACACTGCATCAAAAAAATCAAA
>NZ_RZGQ01000164.1 GCF_003989735.1 Legionella sp. km772
TCACTGATCAGATTGAGTGAAATAGGTGATCAGTTTAGAGTGAAATCACTGATCAGATTGGAGTGAAATGAGTGATCATTTTGAAGTGAAATCGGTGATCAGATTGGAGTGAAATACGCATCGTACTCATTCAAACCAATATTTTTGGCATTAACGGTGGTATTATTAGCTGTCAATGAATATATGGACAGTCCTGGATCTTTGCCAAGATATTTCGTCGAATATCTTGATTGAATCGTGCTGCGGCTGGTTGGTTGCTTTTGTCCATCAAGATCCCCCAATACTTTATTGCCCATTAAATTCCAGCCTTTAAAAATAGGCAATGAATAAATAAAATTACAAGCAATGTCGTTAGCAGGACATAGGGTATCTATACGAATAAAATCTTCTTGTGTTGAGCGTAAAAGGTTGTAGTTGATATCTGACATATCAGCCATTTGTTCTGCACTGACGCCAAAAGCATCTGCTAAAATCCCAGCATTCAGTGCCAATTTAGCTGGTGTTTTTTTCTTGTTATAGCGCGTTTTCATATGAGAAAAGACGGACCACATGTTCATTAAATCCCCCATAAACATCATAAGATCCGCTATACCTGTTTTAGGTAACGTTTTAAAAAAAGTATCATCCAATTTATCAGAGGCATCATAATTTAAATGCCAATCAGGCGTCTCATTATCTTCTGTATCGATGAGTTCAAATCCTTTATTTTCGCCAGAATTAATTCGATCAATTGTGTTTACCCATGTTTCATCCAATTCATTCACTGCCTCATCTAAATGTTGATCGCAAAAAATGGGAATATTGGTGTAGCCGAACTCTGCAGCTATTTCTTCCACCTTATCGACTAAATCCTCATTAATCAAATCATGATCCATATCACAGTAAGACACGCTTTCATTACAGCAAAGTCTGCCTTTATCGAGGTGATTGTACATTTTCCGATAGATAAAAAATTCAAATAAATGGGGATCAAGATGCTCATCCTCTGGATCCCTTTTTAAATAGGGGATCATTTTTTTAGGAATGGTCTGCAAAAGCTCATCAGATAATTTGAATGACGCGGGCATTTTTCCCTTAGCATAATGATCTTTCAGTACCTGGATAAGTGGCATTATATCGTGGTCACCTTCATGAAAGACAAATGGGACATTCAGTAAAACAGGCCGTAAGTAGAGTGAAAGTTTACGGTGTGATTTAAGGTAAAATTCCCATTCAGCAGCTTCTTTATCAAACAGATGATCATCCAAAAACTCTGCTAGTGCTGGGAACTGTTTCTCTGGTAAAATTTTATATGCTACACGGTTTAACTCCTCATGCGTTAATTTTGGATTTCGCTTAGGAAACCATTTTAAAAATTTGGAGAGCTTGGGAAAATCGGTGATAAGACTAGCTCTATAGTCCAAGAGAGCCTTGTCTCCATAGGTTTTTCCCTCATCCAAGATCGTTTTGGTGTGATACATAAAACTCGTAATTAAATTATCCATGATTTGCTGATAACGGTGATGAATAAAACAAAGAGCTTGTAACCACTGTTGCTCTTGGCTTAATCGTCTTAAACGTGAAGCTGCGTATTGCTCAGCTAAATCAGCATAATAACGAACTGCATTTTTTGATAGAGCCAATGTTGGAATAAACTGTTTTGAAAATTCATAGAGCTCAATAATTTCAAATGCTTTTTCGACTTCTTCCTTACAGGCAGTATATTGAAAATCTTTTTGATCGGCGCGGATGACGTTAAGTTTTGTGATGCCATCATTGCGTTGAATGAGCGCTGACAATTGTGTTTGTTTCGGTGCTGGAATGAGTAATATCTTTTGGCTTAGGCGGTTATTCTCATTTGCGTAAGCTTGGGTGAACATATCCTGCAAGCTTCGATAGCTGGGGGCTACTATTCTTTGGCTCTCAATATAAACTAATAATTGGCGCAGAGCATCATGGACTTTCGGATAGTATTTCAATAATTCACCAAGATGTGTTTCAATGAATATTTTTTGCTCTTCAGACCAATCCTTATAATCAAACAATTGAAGAATAGCCTGTTTCTGGTCGCTGATGTATCCTCGTGAGATTCGACCAGATAATATCAACTCGCGTTTGTTAAAAAAGTTGGCCAATATATAATCAACGTCAGAGCGAGCATCTTCAAAAGTAAAATTAAAAAACTGGTATTTCGCTTTAAAATAGCCAAGTTGCAAAACGAAAAATACGCGGGTTTTGGTATTGGTATACTGAGCCAATGCATTCAGCTCTTCTTGATTCATAGTGAAGTAAATTTCTTGCTCATCGGCATTGAAGGTTGGCCGAGCATAAAGATTATCAATTTCAGCTTTAGGCAGAAGATAAAGGCGTTTAAGATGAGACATTTCGTGGTTCAAAAAAACGAGGGTTTGGCTGGACTGATTTTTCAGTCAACGAAAGTCGCATTGTACACCTATTTTTGGTAAGATAAAGCGGTTCAGTAAATCTTGGTTCAAAATATTGTTTTCCAGTTAGTAAAGTGGACTAAATGGCATGAAAATAGGATATGCGCGTGTTTCAACCAAAGAGCAATCTTTATCTATGCAAGTTGAAGCATTAAAAAAAGCGGGATGTATTCAAATCCATGAGGAAATTGCCAGTGGTGCAAAAACCGCAAGGCCTGTCCTTGACGAAATTATCCGAAATATTCGAGAAGACGACACCCTGGTTATTTGGAAACTAGACAGGCTTGGCAGAAACCTGGCACATTTAATTCATCTCACAACAAAACTCATTGAGAAAAAAGTCGGATTAATCAGTTTGAATGATCCGATTGACACATCAACCGCACAGGGACGCATGGTTTTTGGTATTTTTGCATCACTTGCTGAGTTTGAACGAGAATTGATTCGTGAGCGAACACAAGCTGGGTTAAAATCAGCACGGGCCCGTGGACGAAAAGGCGGACGACCAAAAGGGATGTCGAAAGCAGCGATGGAGAAGGCTGCCATTGCTGAGGCACTGTATAGAGAGGGGAGTATTTCTGTGAAGAAAATTGCGGAACAGCTGGGTATTTCAAAGACAACATTATATTTTTATTTGAGGCAGCGTAACGTCAGTATTGGTAAATAAAAAAATCTAAAAATGAACCTGCAAAACTCAGATTGAGCACTTTTGGGGGTTCTTCCACAGGACCCGTCTTTAATCCTTACTTAAGCGGATTTACTGATAATTAAAACGACTTCAATAAGCACATATTTAATGTAAGCAGCATTTTTTATATTTTAACCCGCTACCGCAAGGGCATGGATCATTTCTTCCCGTTTTAATACCGGCACGTTGAAATGGAATGGTACTGGATTTTATAGGGCGTTCAGAGTCATTTAAAGACAGCAACTGATTCATAAGCTTACTTACTTTGATCTCATTTTTTCTTCTGTCTTCATCTGATTGAAAGCAATCCCACCACTCCATATCCTTAATGGCATCAATATAATGGTATTGGCCCATAAAGTGTTTATCAGTATTGGTGGTGGCATCAGAGTTAGCAAACCAATCTTCAAAATCCTCTAAACTGGTATAGTCTGGATCGACATATCCCTTATTAAATGCTTCTACAAGCCGAGGAATCAGTTCATAAAGATAAAGATCCATAACCATGCCAGCAAGGATTGCCCATAGATGCGGTTGGTCTTTTTCAAGCTTCCCGTCAATCAACTCTAATAAATATTTGGTGAGTGTTTCTTTGTCAATCAGCTCAAGTAAACAAAGTGCGTTAAAACTAGAAAGAGCAGAGGCGCGCACATACTCATTCAGCGTTTGATTCTCAATGACTTTGGTCAACAGGAATAAATCACCATTGAAGGTGGAGGCAATTATGTTTTTCATTCCATAATCGGTAACCATATCATCGCCCAATAGATGGAATGCGGCTTCTCCTGGTAATTCCAAAAGCGCCATTATTTTGGGAAATGCAGTTTTGCAACGAAAATGTGCTAATAAATAGAGCGCAAAAACATAGTGCATATTATCGTTTGGAATACTTGGGTAATTTACAAGAGCATCATCTAGAGAATCTAATAAAATGGGAATGATTTCCTCTTTTTTTGTTAATAAATAATCTACATCTGCTTTTGGAAAGAAGCCTTTGTATTGACTGATATTATTCAGAGCCATTTCAATGGTTAGCGATTGATTCATGTCTTCCTGCTCTATAATAGGTGGATTCTTGTCGTTCATAAAATGTAAATCCAAATTGTATTTGGTTAAAAATAAGCAAGTTTCAAATTCATTGAATACTTGCTTTACTAGTGCAGTAAAACTGATTTAAAGAGCGCAAGCTTCTTCTGGTACCATAACAGCTTCTTTTTTACGACATACATCCATTAAAAACTGGATAAGGTCTCTGAGTTCACCAGTAAGAAGCGAAAAATTAGCATCAAATTGCTCTTGGTCATCATCCAACTTACCATTGTCTTTGAACGCATCGTCAAGGTAATCAAGACATTTCAACCGTTTTAGCAGGAAGTTATTGGTTAAAACAAATTGAACCCTCTCTTGCCAAATGAGCTCAATGGAGGAAACCGTATACCCCTGGGCAAGTAGCGTAGTTAATTCCTCGATGTTTTCTTCTATATCCTTACAGGTATACTGGCTTTTGTCCTCTCCTGAGGTAACAAGCACACAGCTTTTTGCAAGCAGTAGACCTTCTGGCAAAGAAGCAGGCTCATGCAACCAACGAGCAAACAAAGTACTTAAATCAGAATCAGGCATTAGGGGTGCGGCATCGAGTGAACCCAGGGCTTTAGTCAAAAGGGTAATGACTTCAGAGGCTTTATTGGGGTTGGCACTGTTGATGACCAGCCATTGTTTGTTTGTATCGATATAAAGCCAATCTTTTTTTTGTACGCTAAAGGCTTTAGGCAGTAAGTCAAACTCAATTTCTTCTTTGAGTTGCAGGACTTCAGCTCGCCGCATTGGCCGATTATGTGTTAATTCAAAAGCATTATTTTTTTCTTCAAGTACTGCCTGAATAATGCTGCTAGGTAAGAGGCGTACTTCTTTAGCTGCGACTAAGAGGTGGCAGCCATACAGGCTGTGTACTCTTCCTTTTTCTTCATCAGTTGGGGCTACAAAGCCTTGGGATTGACGCGCATGAGGTGGGCAGGGTTTTAGGCGAAGCTCTTCTAGAGCTTGTTCCAACTCATCTGCACTTTTTTCAAAAGAGGTGTTAAATTGATAAATTACAAGATTATTAAACCACATAAAAACTCCTAAAACGGAACATCATCATCAAAATCCTGCATTACAGGAGGTTGATTGTTGGCTGGAATTGGATTCTGGGCAGCATAGCTAGGCTCATTGTTATCAGGCCTTTCTTCATCGTGTCGGCTATCCAGCATTTGCATGTCATTGGCAACAATCTCGGTGGTATAACGGTCTATGCCTTGCTGGTCTTGCCACTTTCGGGTGCGAAGGCTCCCTTCAATGTAGAGCTTTGAGCCTTTTCTCACGTATTTCCCAACAATTTCTGCAAGTTGTCTAAAAAATACAACGCGATGCCATTCGGTTTTTTCCTGTTTTTCCCCAGTTTGTTTGTCTTTCCACGTTTCACTGGTTGCTAAAGAAAGTGTCGCTATCGCATTGCCTTCTGTTGTTTGCCGCACCTCGGGTGCATTGCCCACATTACCTACTAGAATAACTTTGTTAATACCCCGAGCCATCATTACCTCCCCAGTTTATTGGCCGTTAATGGCCTCTTTTAATTTTGCTCCGGTTTTAAAGCTCACAGCTTTACTGGCAGCAATCTCGATGGGTTGTCCTGTCGCTGGGTTTCGTCCGGTGCGAGCGGGGCGCTCTTTCACCGATAAACTGGCAAACCCTGGCAACACAATGGAATCGCCCTTGGTAAGTAAATCAGTGAGGCAGCTAATCACTGCATTTAAGGCGGTTTCTGAGTCAGTTTTACTGAGTCCTGATGTATTGCTTATGGCAGCAACTAATTCTTTTTTATTCATAGGATGTTCCTTATTCATAGCGCGTGGCGCTTCATTTCGATATGGATTCGATTTTGTCGGCGCAATAATCGGGTACAAATGGGTCTCTGTCAAATAAAACTTAGCTAGGTCCGGGGATCTGGAACAAAATTCAGGAAAAATAAGAGCTATTCCCGGTTTGTTAGTTCATTCACCTTACTCTCAGAATGGCTTATCCACAAGTCCATAGGCCAGGAG
>NZ_RZGQ01000165.1 GCF_003989735.1 Legionella sp. km772
CTCTCCTGGCCTATGGACTTGTGGATAAGCCATTCTGAGAGTAAGGTGAATGAACTAACAAACCGGGAATAGCTCTTATTTTTCCTGAATTTTGTTCCAGATCCCCGGACCTAGCTAAAATAGCTATTAATAAATAGCTGACAATCCAAAGCTCTTGGATCATTATTAAAGCTGAAAAAATTAAATAAAAATTACATAAAACGAGAACTTTTAAGTCCCTTTCATTATGAATTTCAATAATTTTCAACCCAATAAACAACAGCAAAAATCCAATATAGAAATTACTTGAGATGATGCTACCATATTGTGCTTTTAAGAAGATTAAACTAAGAATAATTAGCGTAAAACGAATACTTCGAGCTACGGGCTTCATCCCATAATAATAACTCATTAGGCGATAAAGGATGCTTAATACCAAAAAAAGAAGTAACCACCATGGAGCGCAAGTCAAATAAGGTAAATAACAAAATGCTGTTACGAATAAGGCATAGCGCATGGTAGAAAACCACTGCGGTAAGAAAAGGGTGCCATTCATGAGTAAATCGCCAGTTGGCGTAGCAAAGATTTTAAATGCTCCTCACCTTGGGAAAAACAAGGGGGTATGTGACCTAACTCCATCGCATATGCCCCGCCCTTTGCTTCAGCAGCATAGAGCCAATAGCTCATCTGTCCTAGTTTAGTTTCCAGATCACCCTTTGGTAAATCATTCAACCGGAATAACCAGTATTCTCCCCTACTGTTTCCCATAGTTTTTAAATACCAACCTTGTTCTTTCGCCGCAATTTTCCACGCAATGCGATTCGGTTGCACCCAAGGATTATCTACTTGTTGCAAATCATATAATTCGTCTTCTCCTGGGCTTATTTGGTTTTTATTATCTGGATGGGCAGCTGGTATAGGGAAAAAACCAGGATCTATCGGTTGAGGATAAACATAATAATCCACCTCAAAATAGACATAGCTCCATGCTCTGAAAATACCCAAGGGGAATTGAGTGGAAACAATAATTCGTGGTAAGGAAAAATAACCTCGTGCATTCGTTTCAATAGGTAAAATAATCGATAACCCCTGACTGGGTATTTTTTCAACCCGAACTTTAGTCTGCTCATTTACCTCAAACTCTATAGCAAAACTAACTTTTTGTTGGGGTTGAATGAAGAGTTTGAGTTGAGCAGCACTGCCTTGTTGAGCATCTTCAATTGAGACAAATTGAATACTCATTCCATCGAGATTAGTATGAGTTTCCCAAGCGCTAATCAAGCCAACGACAGCAAGCAAAAAAGTCATCAGAAAAATAGTACTTATTTGATAATTAATAGCTCCAGTAAATAGAGAGAGTACTAATATACTATAAATCCAACCAAAGCCAGAGGGTAGAATATAAACTGTCTTGGGATTTAAGATTTGTGGATTATCCTTTTTAATACGTTTTTTGGCCCAATTTACCCAAAAATGATAACCTGCATTTTTAATTTGCCTAATCACACTGGAACCTCAACAGCATTCATTAATAAGTCGGCAGGTGACAAGGCTGAGGCAGACTTTTTAATCACTAAACGATGATTGACTACCGCAGCTAGAATTGCTTGCACATCATCAGGACGAACAAATACACGCTCATCTGTTCCAGCATAGGCCTGAGCAGCTCTAATAATACCTAAACCAGCCCGGGGACTAAGCCCATGATAAAACCAGCCTTGGTCACGACTAGTAGAAAGCAAAGATTGCACGTAATTGAGTATAAGCTCAGAAACACTGACCTTTTGGACTTGTAGCTGCAATTCAATTAATTGTTCTGAGTTTATTATCGACGTCAATTTGCTTATATCATCATGGAGTCTGGGTGACTTTAAAAGAACGCGTTCCGCATCAGGACTAGGATAACCAATTTCTAGACGCATAAGAAAGCGATCTAGTTGCGACTCGGGCAAAGGATAAGTGCCAATATGATGCGATGGATTCTGAGTAGCTATAACAAAAAAAGGATTAGGTAAAGCTAGGGTTCCAGTATCAGTGGTCACCTGCTTTTCTTCCATCGCCTCCAATAAAGCACTTTGGGTTTTGGGGGTCGCACGATTAATTTCATCGGCCAAAATCAATTGAGAAAATAACGGTCCTCGATGAAATTGAAATTTTTTTAGTTCAGAGTCATAAATTGATACCCCCAGCAAATCACTGGGTAATAGATCACTAGTAAACTGGATGCGTCGATAGCGCATTCCGGTGAGCATAGCCAAAGCATGACTAAAAGTTGTTTTACCCATGCCTGGTAAATCTTCCAGCAGTAAATGACCATTGGCTAATAAACAACTCAAGCCTAAGCGAATTACTTCATCCTTTCCAAGAAGTACTTGCCCCAATGCATTTTGCAATTCCTTTATCATAGGTTTCTTGGTTTTAAGTTTTACTGCAAAGTATAGCTGGTAGGAAGAATTTTTGCCTTTAAGGTTTATCTCTATTAACGGTTATAAATAGTAAGCTAGCTTGGGTAAAACGAGATAGGGCTTATCCAACAAGCAAAAAGCCCGGATTAGGTCTAGCCTAGATCCGGGCTTTTGTGATAAGAAAAGAGCAATAAACTTAAATTTCCATTAAATCTTTTTCTTTTACTGCCAATACTGCGTCAACTTCAGCAATGTATTTGTCAGTTAATTTCTGGATTACTTCAATCGCACGACGCTCATCATCTTCGGAAATTGATTTGTCTTTTACTAAATCTTTTAATTGAGAGTTCGCATCACGACGGATATTACGAATTGAAACTTTTGATTGTTCCCCTTCATTACGAACTACTTTAATTAATTCCTTACGACGCTCTTCGGTTAAAGCAGGCATTGGAACACGAATCGCCGATCCAGCTGTAGCAGGATTTAAGCCAAGGTCAGAAGTTAGGATTGCCTTTTCGACAGCTGCAACCATTGACTTTTCCCAAGGAGTAACCAACAAGGTTCTAGAGTCACTAGTTGTAATACTAGCCACTTGTGTTAAGGGGGTTAATGTGCCGTAATAATCTACTTGCACATGATCCAAGAAGCCGGCACTTGCTCTTCCTGTACGAACCTTTGCCATGTCTATTTGCAAAGACTCGATTGTTTTCTTCATTCTTTTTTCAGCATCTTGTTTAATTTCATTGATCATGACTCGCTCCAACTATGGTTCCTACGCGATCACCTACAACAATACGTTTTAATGCATTAGGTGCCATCATATCATAGACTTGTAAAGGCATCCCTTGATCTTGGCATAAACAAATTGCAGTAGAATCCATTACTTCTAAACCTTTGGTTAATACTTCTTTATAGGTTAAGTAATCATAGCGCTCAGCATCGGGATTTTTAATAGGATCAGCGGAATAAACACCATCTACTTTTGTTGCTTTCAAAACCACATCAGCGCCAATTTCAATTGCGCGTAAGCATGCCGCTGTATCCGTAGTAAAAAAGGGATTACCTGTTCCTGCAGCAAAAATAACAACTTGCCCATTGCGTAAGTGAGTAATTGCTTTACGCCGATGGTATGAATCAACAACGCCTAGCATAGGAATTGCAGACATAATCCGTGCGGGTAAATCAATACGCTCTAAAGCATCACGCATGGCTAAAGCATTCATTACAGTTGCTAACATCCCCATGTGGTCGCCAGTTACGCGACCAACACCGGCTTGAAACAATGCCTTACCACGAAATAGATTACCACCCCCAAGTACCAATCCTACTTCTACCCCCATATTGATCAACTCAGCCACTTCTTGAGCCATACGATCAAGAACAGCGGGATCAATACCGAACTGTGACTTACCCATAAGGGCTTCGCCACTGTATTTCAGCAAGATTCGTTTGTATTTTAATTTCGGGTGATTATCACTCATCATGAACGAACCTGAGCCATCACTTCTTCAACAAAGTTATCTTCTTTCTTCTCTATACCTTCACCCACTTCAAAACGGATAAAGGATACAACTTCAGCATTTTTCTCTTTTAATAGTTGACCCACTTTGGTGTTTGGATCTTTAACAAAAGGCTGACCTAATAGACTTACTTCATCAACAAACTTATTAATACGGCCTTCAATCATTTTATCAATAATATCTTGAGGCTTGCCACTTTCTTTAGCTTGGGCAGTGAAGACTTCTCTTTCGTTTTCAATAGCTTCAGCAGATACTTGATCACGGCTAACAACCATTGGCTTGCTTGCAGCGATGTGCATTGCGATGTCTTTTGCTAAGGCTTCACTACCGTTTTTAACCGCAACCATAACCCCAATGCGAGAACCATGTAAGTAGTAACCAACAACGCCGCCTTCGCAACTTAAATGTGCTACACGACGTAACTTGATGTTTTCACCAATTTTAGCCACTAATTGTTGTCTTGCTTGTTCGATAGTAGAACCGTCATGAAGTTGTTGGTTAGCTAATTCGTTAACATCAGTGGTTGTGGTATTTAGTGCAGCTTGAACAACGCTGTCAGCAAAGCCTGTGAAGTTCGCATCACGAGCAACGAAGTCAGTTTCGCTGTTGATTTCAATCATTACAGCTCTAGATTCATCAGCAGTTCGAGCAATAACAATCACTCCCTCAGCGGCAACACGGTCAGCTTTTTTATCTGCCTTAGCTTGACCCGCTTTGCGCATTTCCATTATTGCTTCTTCAATATCGCCGTTAGTTGCTATAAGAAATTTTTTGCATTCCATCATACCTGCGCCAGTACGCTCGCGCAATTGCATTACTAATCCAGCACTAATTGTTGACATTATCTTTTCTCCACATAGCAAAAAGGGGGCAAGATTATTCGCCCCCTTCATTTAATAGTAATTATTCCCCAGCTTTTTCAGTATCAGAAGATACTTCAACAAACTCAGAATCAGCGGACATGCTACCGACAGTATTGCTGTTTTTACCATCTAAAATGGCATCAGCAACACAACGTACATAGATATCTACAGCACGCATAGAATCATCGTTTCCAGGAATAACATAATCAATGTTGTCTGGGCTGTTGTTGGTATCAACAACACCAATGACTGGAATCTTTAAGCGACGGGCTTCTTCAACAGCAATATGCTCGAAACCAACATCAACAACAAAAAGAGCATCAGGTAAACCACCCATGTTTTCGATACCACCTAAACCGCGCTCTAATTTTTCAAGTTCACGAGATAACATTAAAGCTTCTTTTTTAATCATATCGTTAAAGAGGCCTTTTTCTTTCATCTCTTTTAATTCTTTCAAACGGAAAATGGACTGACGAACAGTTTTATAGTTAGTTAACATACCGCCTAACCAACGGTGATCAACATAAGGCATGCCGCAACGCTTCGCGTGTTCACGAATACTGTCTTGCGCAGCTCTTTTAGTTCCAACGAATAGAATCTTTGCCTTATTAGCAGCTAAACGACCTACGTAGTTCACTACGTCGTTTAACATCGGCATGGTTTTTTCAAGGTTAATGATGTGAATTTTATTTCTTGAACCGAAAATATATTCACCCATTTTAGGGTTCCAGAAACGAGTTCTGTGACCAAAATGTGCGCCAGCTTCAAGCATTTCGCGCATACTAACTTTACTCATATTATTTCTCCAGGGTTATGCCTCCACATCCCCCATATGAAACCCGCAAGGGACCCTATCGTATGTGCCGGAATGTGTGTGAATTTTAGCCCGACATTTATAACATATTAGAAGGTATTGAGCAATCAAATACTTATAATTATACAAAAAGTATCATTGAACTTAATAATATTGCATATAAGTTCATTCCGCTAACACGCCTAGTCAGCACAGAGGGTGGCCTAATTACTCATGAGTGAGTTTTTAGTAAAGCCCACTTTCAAAAAGATGAATACTTAATATTTTTTAGCATAGGTATATAAAGGAGGTATAATAAGTTAATAATGGTTCTTGCGCCCCTTTAGGAAACTCTACTTTTCCTGAGTGCTCTATAGCTTTTATTTATAGTTAATTTTTGCACTATCTATTGACATCGCTCCTCCCTTAATCTCTTTAACCTAGTAAAATAATAAGCGGATTGACTCTGCACTACAAAAGCATTTACTGTTTAGATAAATTACTCATGTTACGCACATAAACTTGTAGTTTGACTAAAAAGCATTAGAATTCCGCCCTTAATTTTAGGGAGGGAATTAAATGGATATGCTTGATCTTTATAGTGATTATTTGAT
>NZ_RZGQ01000166.1 GCF_003989735.1 Legionella sp. km772
TCAATTAACTAAAAATCAGATGAAAAGGCAATCTATTAAGCGGCTCAGAAAAAATGCTGGATGGGATGATTCTATTTTAACCACTATCTTATCTCAAAATTTTTCATGAGGTGACCCTGATAGTCAACTCGCAAATAAGGTTTTTATCAGTAGCAATTAAGTTAATATTTACTACAATTAAATTATAAAATAACCAATAGGTTGCTATATGGATATAACTCCTTTTTTCAAATTAATGGTCGATAAAGGCGCTTCTGATTTGTTTTTTAGTGTAGGAGCGCCGCCAAATATTAAAATAGAAGGCGTTACGGCCCCTGTGGGGCAAGTTCCTATTCAATCGCACCAATTAGCAGAAATTGCCCGTTCTATTATGAGCGATGCGCAGCAAAAAGAATTTGAAACCAATTTAGAGCTGAATATTGCATTATCATTGGCAGGAACAGGTCGTTTTAGAATTAATGTATTTAAGCAATGTGGCGAAGTAGCGATGGTTGTCCGTTATATCAAGGGCCATATACCGAGTCTTGATGATTTGAAATTGCCTAAAATTTTGCAATCGGTAGTGATGGAATTGCGCGGATTAATTTTAGTCGTGGGAGCAACAGGCTCAGGTAAATCGACTACCCTAGCCTCAATGATTGATTATCGCAATCAGCATCACCGTGGACATATTTTGACCATTGAGGACCCTATTGAATTTATTCATGAACATAAAAAATCCATTGTCAACCAGAGAGAGGTGGGTATAGATACCTTAAGTTATGGTAATGCATTAAAAAATGCCATGCGTGAAGCGCCAGATGTAATTTTAATCGGCGAAATCAGAGATAGTGCCACGATGAAGCATGCGGTGGCTTATGCAGAAACGGGACATTTATGCATTTCAACCTTGCATGCTAATAATGCAAACCAGACGATGGATAGAATTATTAATTTCTTCCCTGAAGAAGCAAAGCAGCAAGTTTTAACTGATCTGAGTTTGAATTTACGTGCAATTATTTCTTTACGCTTAATTCCTGGTTTAGAAAACCAGCGTATACCTGCGGTCGAGATTTTGCTGAATACACCTTATATTTCTGATCTTATTGAAAAAGGAAAGGTTGATGAAATTAAAGAGGCTATGGCGCGGGGTACCGAACAAGGAATGCAAACTTTTGATCAATCTTTGCTGAATCTGTACCAGGAAGGCAAAATATCGCAAGAAAATGCGATTAAATATGCAGATTCCAAAAACAATGTAGGCCTACAAATTCGGTTAAATGAAGAAAAAGATTTCAGCTCACAAGATTTAACCATTCAATCTGACGAGAATGAGAATTTTTAAATGGGATCAAGGCTTGTCTGGTTTTAAATTTTTATTCATTATGTTAAAATAATATCCAAAAAATAGCTTTCTTCTGATGATGGTTTTTAATATTAATGACATTGAACTAGGTACTCCTAGCCATGCTGGACATAAGATTTATCTTAATGCCTGCTATGACTTACCCATACCTAATAATCCGTTAAAGAAGAAAAAGCAGCATATTATTTTTAAAAAAAATAAATACGATAATTCGGATTACTCACGTTATGAAGTAGCATTTAGCCAACTTGCTTTTTTATTGCTAGGCAAAAAGTACACCGCGAAACAAGATTTAGTCGTTGATGCCCAAGGAAAAATATTGGGGGTAGCTGCTGAACATATCCACCATGTCATTGCCCGGAAAGAAAGTTTAAGCCCCCTTTTTTATTCTCTCGATGCCCTTAAATTTGCTAGTCATTTAAGGGGTAAAAAAGTGATTAGTGCAGAAGAAATCCCAGTCTATTTTTTGAATAAACTACCTCACGGCTTTTTTGCCCAATTAATTGCAGCAGAAAAAAAAGGGGCTTTAAGTATTGATTATAGGTCTTTAGCCAGTATTTTGACCGGTTCCTATACCTTAGAGGAGGACGATCTACATAAAGGTAATTTTGGTTTTTACATAGTCGAAAAACAAAAGAGACCACAGGTTGTTTTTTTTAAAATTGATCATGATTTAATGTTTGCCAATTCGCTAATGTCCTTTTACAGCATTCGTCCCCAGCATCTTTTTTATGATGAACATGCCTTTGATATTGATGCTGAAGATCTATTAGATTTTCCTAATTTATCCCATTCCTCCAACACCTATTGGCCCACTAAATTAAGTGTCATAGCCAATCCATGGAGTGATAAAGAATACAACGACGAGATGGAAGTTGAGGCCTTTGCTCGCCTGGCTGATAACAAAGAATTTAAAAAAGCGAAATGGCTATCCTTTTATAAACATATTCTAATTCCCTCTGAGCTTAATGAGGCCGTATTAGAACATTGTTTTAATAAAGATAAAGCCGCTGACAGAGCCCATATGGCCTTAATAGTGCAAGCAATGACTGCTCGCCAAGCTAAATTAAAAGCCCTGTTATTTTCCCTACCTGAATTCCGGCACTTTATTAAGGAATTAGCGATAAAGGAAAAATATAATTTATTTAGGGAAATCCTCAGTGCTTGTCCTAAACTCTTAAAACCACAGCTTAGCGCCCATCTAAAGTCGCAATTATTTGCTAAAGAATATTTAGGATACGCAAGTACTATTGAAGAGGGGGATACGGCTTTACATATTGCAATTAAATTGGGCGATTTTCGCTATGAAGAGACCCTGGGAGCCTTTGCCCATTTAATTAATAAAAAAAATAAAGCGGGTAAAACACCTCTAGATTGTGCTTTAGAGCTGTTAACTAAGCAAGAAGAGGCTCATCCACAAGATGTTCGCAAAGATTTGCGCCTTACTATGAAATATCTAGTGCAATACGGTGCTAGCCAAAGTAGAGCCTTCAAACGGTTTAATGAAAAGGAAGACCTAGAGAATTATCAATTTCAAACGCCTTACCTTAATAGGGCGATGCAATGTACTGATTATGCCCTGCTCAAAGAACTTTTACGGGATCTGGGGGAAGATCATCGCTATTGTTTAAAGTTTCAAAAGAAAATTGCGGTTGCTTGCATTAAACAATTTATTGCTTGCAACAAAGACAGTTCCTTATTACCTGCCGCCTTACTACGATTAAAAAAAGAAATCAGCGAAGAGGTGCCGGAATTAAAATACATTCGTCAATTACGCAGTAGTTTATGGATTATTCGCCAGCTTCGAGGCTTATACGGTTGGACAAGCACCCAAGGTGAAATTAATGATTTAGTCAGTCAAGCCCTAGGAGATGTAAAACCTGCGCGCACCTATACCTTCTTTACTGGTGATAAAGGAGCATCATCAGTCTTGTTGGAGAAAAGCTCTCCCTCATGTACGGTATAAATTAGATCCGTTTACCCTAAAGCAACCTAAAGATCTCCTAGATAATTACAAGGTTTTATCGCATTACTAGCCTGGTTGGCAACCAGGCTAGTTACTGGCTTACAATAAACCATAAATAATAGCAGAAATAGAAATTATACCCATAATGGTTATAAAGACATTAGAGAGTTGATTTTGGTATTTTTTCATGGCGGGTACGCGGGCAATAGCATACATAGGCATAATGAACAGTAATACAGCAATGACTGGACCACCTAAAGTTTCTATCATTTTTAGAATATTCGGGTTTAAAGTGGCAATGATCCAGCAGGTAATAACCATAAACAACTCAATGATGCGTTGAATCACTCTGTTATTAGCAGTTTTTCCTGTGGCTTTAATGGACTTCACAAGAATTCCATTTAAGCCTTCTTTAGCGCCTAAATAATGCCCTAAGAATGATTTTGAAATAGCAATGAAGGCAATTATGGGGGCTAAATAAGCGATAAGAGGCGTATTAAAATGATTCGCAAGATAAGATAAAATGGAGATGTTCTGTGATTTCGCTTGGATTAAATCTTGCGGAGAAAGACTAAATACGCAACTAAACACAAAAAACATCACTGAGAATACCATCATCAGATGGCTGTATTTCATTATAGTTGAACTAGTTTTATCGGCCTTATTACCGTATTGTCGTTTTTGACTCATGGCGAAGGAGGAAATGATGGGGGAATGATTAAAGGAAAAAACCATCACGGGTATTATCAGCCATAAAGTCATTAATAAACCATGGCCGCCATTGGCTTTAAGTGAATTACTTTGCTCTAAAATAGCGGTGTTCCAGTGGGGTATTAAATAAAGAGATAAAAGAAAGAGTATGGTGGCAAAGGGATATACGAGCATAGACATAGACTTTACAATAGCTTCTTGCCCAAATCGAACTACAGCCATTAAACCTAAAATCAATATAATCGACAACAAAGCTCTGGGAGGGGCTGCAAGCCCTAATTGATGTACGATAAAGCTCTGGGTAGTATTGGTAATCGCTACGCTATACATCAATAAGATCGGGTAAATGGCGAAGAAATAAAGCGCTGTAAGCATCTTTCCTGCAAAGGAGCCGAAATGTTCTTCGACCACATCCGTAATATCATTTTGGCTTGAGGAGCCTGATAATACAAAACGGCATAAAGCGCGGTGTGAATAATAAGTCATCGGAAAGGCGAGAAGGGTCATAATAACCAATGGCCAAATGCCGTTTAATCCTGCATCAATAGGAAGAAACAAGGTTCCTGCCCCTATTGCAGTGCCGTATAGACTTAACATCCAAACAGTATCTTGTTTACTCCAAGAGGTGGATTTATCCGATACTGAAGAAATGACTGCCGCAGATTCGTTTAACGCCATGAAACAACTCTCCTTATTCAAGAATAATTTGGCTCACAAAAACTAATTAGTATGTCAATTATTAACTCGATGGTGTCAATAATTAACCAGGCCAATTGCTAATCATATACAAGCGGATATAACAAAGCAAGTGAGAATAGAGGGCTAGGGGCCAAATTAATCTTTTATACGGGGCTTTCTTTAAACAAATTTTAAGTTAAATGCTAGGGCTTTGCGCTGAGGATTAGCTATCCGCCATCCGAAAAAATGAGTTTATCCTTGCAAAAAATAGCTTGGATAACACTCCCTCCAGCCCGCTGGACGCGAGTTGGAGAGAGTAAAACGAATTAAGCTAGAGGTGGTTTGGTCTCGATGGAGGTTTTCTTGCAGCACATTCCCCAACAAGCACCTATACAGCAAGAAATTGACCCAATAAAAAACAGAATAAATAAAATCCAGGCGCCAGATGCTAAGTCAGTGGCCGTAGTTGCTGATGTATTTTGAGCATTCATCATTTTTTTCGGCTCTTCTGGGTTAGGTGTTGCCATATTAGGATTAGTGGCTTTACTCATAACGGTATGAGCTAAGGAATATTTATAAGCAAAACTATACTTGGTTAAAGGAAATACTAGCAGAGCGCTTAATATTAAAGCGACACTCCAAGTAACAAAGCCATAAATTATTCCACCATGACAGAGGCATTGTTGTGCCCGTCCTAAATATCCAGCTACATAACCTGCTGCTAACATAGAAGCCACAACCCCAATGAGAAATCCCAGAATACCGCCTATGGCGATGACCTGAGCCCCAGTGGAGTTCGCGCTATAAGCACTTAAGCCAATAGCTGAGCCAAAAAGATGTAATAGAAAGCCCAAGCCAACCCCCACAAAGGCCCCGCAAAAAACAGCAGACCAGCAAATGTGGGAATGAGGGTGCATAGAGCAGTATTCATTGTCAGTTTGATTTATCATAATATTCTCCCTTGATGCATCCTGTTAAACATGCGAGACCAACCAGATTAAAACCAAAACACTAATAGGAATGCCAAATAACCAGCCGATGATGTACCACATGTTATTCTCCTTATTATAAATTTCCCTAACGCCTTATTAGTATAGCGATTAATTAATAATCATGATTTGCAAATAGACTGCATTCGTGGGCTATTTTGAAAAAAAATGATTAATAATTAATAGGTTATAACTTAGGAGCCTTCTCTTGTTTTTGACTTACCATTTACCTTAATGGAAAATAAGTGCGCAGTAGGCTATACTTAGAACGTCCTAATTTTGGAGATTTGAAATGAATAAGGATATTTTTGAAGGAAAATGGGAAGAAGTAAAATTAGCTAGGTCCGGGGATCTGGAACAAAATTCAGGAAAAATAAGAGCTATTCCCGGTTTGTTAGTTCATTCACCTTACTCTCAGAATGGCTTATCCACAAGTCCATAGGCCAGGAGA
>NZ_RZGQ01000167.1 GCF_003989735.1 Legionella sp. km772
GGAAAATCAAATAATCACTATAAAGATCAAGCATATCCATTTAATTCCCTCCCTAAAATTAAGGGCGGAATTCTAATGCTTTTTAGTCAAACTACAAGTTTATGTGCGTAACATGAGTTTAGTTTATAAATACTATCCGTTAAGGCGTAATCATTTTCTTGGGTAGTAATAAAATCAAAATTGTGCTGATTAACATAAGCACTAAACTTATTGATTGGTGGTGGATTTTTTTTGGGATCCATCGTTGACCAGGAAAACAAATTTGCCTGTAAAAGATGCACGAGCCCTGCATTTGCTTTGGTGGTAAAAAGTATCATTACTACTACATTAAACAGACAAAATTTTAAAAATCGCATGTGATCTCCTAATTATGAAACTCACCCACCTGAGCAGATGAAAACTAGGATGATTTTATTATATTGCGTCTTTGATTAAGGAAGTTATAAATTTTTTTGCAAAAAATTTACACTTTTTAATAAAGCGACAAACATCTAAAAAAAAAGTACTTAGCTTTTATTTTCCCGGCTCTTTTTGCTTTCTTTTTAATCAAGTGCTATTGATTAAGGAGGAGTAAACATTTTAAGCTAGGGAGATTTTTATGACGGATCATCTGTACACTTTATCAAAAGGTGAACTCCCTGCCTTAAATGAACTAATAGATTTGTTAGGATTAAATAAGCTTTTTCAAGGTGAAGCTATTTTAAAAGGATGCGACCCTATTCTCGCCTCTCCTCATAAATTAGGAGAAGCCGTTTCCTATGCCTTGTTGTTAAATGGGGTGGTGGCCAGCGCTATTTGGGATATTCGCACAGGAAGAAAAAATAATTTATCTCTCAACATTCAGGATGCCATTCATTTTTTGCATCCCAGCCATTTTGTGTGGCAACAAGGGTATATTTCAACTGTTAGAGCCGATATTCAACCTGCGAATACCCATTTCCATTGTCGAGATGGACGACAGATCTGGATACAAAATGGACCACCCTATCCTAAATTGGAAAGTGGATACTTAAATTTTTTTAATTGCGGGAATAATCGAGAAGCGATTGCAAAAGCTATATCGAACTGGAATTCCTTTGAATTAGAAGAAAAACTAGCCGAAATAGGGCTACCTGGCGTTGTTGTACGTACTAGAGAAGAATGGCGAGCTCACCCTCAAGGCCAATTATTGCTGAACACTCCGGTAATTGAAATTGAGAAAATCGCAGAAGGAAAGCCATATGGACTACAAAAAAACGCTATAAGCCCCTTAGCAGGTATTAATGTTGCAGATTTAACACATGTGTTAGCAGGACCAAGATCTACTATGGGCCTTGCAGAATATGGTGCCTCTGTTTTACACATTGAGCCCTCTTATCATACGGACCCTAAAAGCATAAACCTGGGTGTTAACCATGGAAAAAAATCAGCATTTTGTAATCTTGATTGCAAAGAAGATCACCAAAAATTACTAACTCTTTTAAAAGAAGCGGATATTTTTGCTCAATCCTATCGTCATAGTGTAATGGAAAAATTTGGTTTAAATGCCAAAAATGTCACCCACTTAAATCCTAACGGGATGATCTATTTGTCCATTAATGCTTTTGGCCACCAAGGCCCTTGGAGAGATCGCCCAGGCTTTGATCAAAATGCCCAGATGGTATCTGGTTTTGCCGTGACAGAAGGTAGTCTCGAAGCCCCTCTAACTTCTCCTGTTTTCTATATTAATGATTTGTTAACAGGCTATTTTGGGACTGCCGCAATGATGACTGCACTGATAAGGAGGGCAACCGAAGGTGGTAGTTATCATGTTAAAGTTTCTTTGACTAAGAGCTGCATGTGGGCTCAAGACTTAGGCCTTATTCCTCCAGAAAAATATAAAAATAGGCCTAAGACAGATAAATACCCTGAGCGCTTGACGACTGATCCTAGCGCCTATACTTTTCCACCCCAGTTAAGGGAAGAGGAATCACCCTATGGAACTATTACAAGCCTAGTACCAGCGGTTAAATTTAGTAATATGCCTGAAATCGCTATGCTGCCCGTAGTACCATTCGGTTCATCGGCGTTGAGATTTTAGTGTAAAGCGTTAATCAGATGATTTTAATTGCTGGGTACTTTATTATCAGGTTTGGTTAATCAATCCCTGATTTGCTACACTTAAGTTATGTTCGGACATTGGCGTTTGCAGATGAGACTTATCCCAATATTTATCTTGCTTATAACTTCATGCACTTTATGGGCTAATGAACCTTTATGTGGCCCAAAGGGTAGTTTTAGAATGGCCAATAGCTGCATGCCTGTAGTTTTCGTTATTCGTCATGCCGAAGACACTCAGTCGGGCCCTCATGCTTTAACCGCTGAAGGCCAACGACATGCAGAACTTTATCCGATGCTCTTTCAGAATTATATTTGGGGTGATACTCACAGTGTCGGCGTAGATAAAGCTCAGGCCTGTGTTTGTCCAATTGGTAAAATTATCAGCATTAGTAATAAAGGCAATGTAACTCCACGTAATCCAAACCCGAATCCAAGTCCAAACCCTTATTTAACTGTTAAAAATTTAAGTGACAATTTAAATCTTCCTATTAGCACCGATAATGGAAAAAACCAGTATTGGAGTAGCTTTCAGTGGACGGCAGATGAAAAGAAAAAACTCTTTGATTATGGGAAAAATTCCTCACCCTATTCCGTAGTAATAGCTTGGGATAAACAAGGCTTAAATCCGACGGAAGAAGAGTACAATAAATTAGTAAGTTGGTTAACACCACCAGAATCTCAACTACCCTTTAAGAACTTTATTCCCCTACTTAAATATTTCCCGCAAAACCTACCCGATCCAAGTTCGCTAAGCATGGATCCTGCCCGCACCAATTTGTGGGTGTATTCAAATCAAAATGAGCAAGGAAAATTCCTCAACTTGCGCTTTTATCATCAAGTCTTTTATGCAAAAGATTGTAAAAGCAATGAATCTTTTGTGCCATTAAAAGATTCACAGTGCATTAACGTCGAGCAAGTAAGTTATTAAACCTAGCTTATGTAAGTTAGTTTCTTATGATTTTTTCGGCAAGCTCTCAGGCAGGGCTTAGTCCACCCGCAAGCATTACTTAAAGCGTCAGATAGAACACGTTGAGGCGCTGCACCATTAGAAAAAATCGCTCATAAATACAAAACAGTATCCTAAGTCAGAATGATAGGTTCAATATTAAGATTTAGGTCATAACATTCTTTAATTTGCACTTGAATCCAATGGGCAAACTCCAATAATTCAGCTTGGCAAGCGTTCCCATAATTCACTAACACCAGAGCTTGTTTAGGATAAACCCCTATATTGCCTTTCCGAGCTCCTTTTAGGCCTAAATTATCAATCAGCCAACCAGCAGAAATTTTAATGTAATTAGGATCGGTGGTAGGGAATAAAGGGAGATTAGGATATTTAAGCAATAACTCTTGCACTTTCTGCTTTGGCAAAATAGGGTTATGAAAAAAACTCCCCGCATTACCTAACTCGTGGGGATCGGGCAACTTACTTTGCCGGATAGCAATAATAACAGCACGCAGATCCTGGGGGGCAGAGCTAGCCAGGGAAGCCATTCTTTGCGCGACATCTCCATAACTTAAATTGAGATTCGGTTCGGATAATAAACTAAAACTTACACTAATAACGATGTAGCGAGAGTTATTCTTTAAAAAACTAGTGCGATAATTAAACTTACATTCTTCATTACTTAAACGAATCAGTTGGGCGCTTTGTAAGTCATAAACTAAGACTTCTTCGATAAAATCTTTTACTTCTACCCCATAAGCACCAATATTTTGGATAGGCGATGCACCAACGGTGCCAGGAATTAAACTTAAGTTTTCCAGCCCAAAGGCTTCATGGTTCGTGCAATAGGAGACAAAATCATCCCAATTTTCTCCGGCCATTGCAGTAACAACCCGCTCGTGACCGCGATCTTGAATGCTGATGCCACGCAAGCGATTATGAATCACCAAACCTTGGTAAAGGGGAGGTACAATTAAATTACTTCCCCCTCCCAAGACGAAGAACTGAGAAAAGTTAGCAAGAAGCGCACTAATTTCTTCTAATTGTTCCACCTGGTCCAAGACCACATAGTGAGAGGCAATCGCTTGTAAATGTAAGGTATTTAAGGGAGTTAGATCCATCTGGCTTTGCACAGTTAACATTTGATCATATGGGGTTATTCGCTTGATTAAATAGTATAACGTATTTCTTACTTATAGCCATGCTGCAGGCAGTTAAACTCATTTCTATTTTTAATACGAAAGGATAAACTACTCTAATTTTATTTGAATTTTAATAGGCAACCGGAGACAATTAATGGACCAAAATGGTTAATAAAGATAAATGGGACAAACTGAAGGCTTGGATGGGTGATCTTGGTATTAATGAAGATGATCTGGGAGAAAAATTTATTGTCGGCAGTGGCAAAGGCGGACAAAAACTACACAAAACCGCATCCACTGTCTACTTAAAACACCTTCCCTCCGGCTTAGAAATTAAATGCCAGGATTCACGAAGCCAGGAAGATAATCGCTATTTTGCCAGAATGAGACTATGCGAAAAAGTACATTCTTTAATTAAGGATGAAAAAACTAAAACTCAACAAAAAATTGCCAAACTAAAGCGTCAAAAGAAAAGACGCTCCAGACGAGCCCAACAAAAAATCTTGGATGAAAAATCAAAACAGGGGCAATTAAAAATATTAAGAAAAAAGCCAGAAGCCCTTGAGTGAATCCGTTAAAAGTCGAAGAAAGTAAATTTAATTTATAATGAACTGCATTTAGTCAAATTTAATGATTCCTCTTCACTAGATAATTGTTTAAGCGTTATAGGACTTCCGAAGAAACTATAGACTTTTGAACTCCGCGCTATGGGGGTAAGAGAAGACCCGGCGGTAGAGTAAAGGTTATCAAACTCATCTAAACTGTCACAGACGAATAAGCTATCCCAATCAACATTCTCTTGAACAGCAGCCCGACTCGGCGTTATTCTCTTTGTACTAGTTAAATCCACTAAGGAATCAATGCCGCGACGCTTATTGCCTAGGTTATTGAAATCTAATTCGGCTCTATCTGAATGGTTGATAGCTAATTCCCTATCTAAAATATCATTATCCAATGTCTTAAGCGGAACTGCTGGCGTTAAATTAACTCGCTGCTCCTTTACCTCTAACTCCAATACATCACCAAAAATCTCGATAAATGCTTCCCTCGATAACTCTCTAAAATCCTTAAAATTTAAGTGATGCCTTGCGAGGAATCTATCAAAGGTATAATCGCGTACTCCTAATATTATCGCTGCCTTTCGAATGGTTTTACAATCACGAGCCACACTATGAAGATAGACAGGGGAATAGCTATTTATCGATATATCATTAGCGAGCATCGGTTGTTGATAGCCCTCACCCCATATTTCTTCAGCTCTTTCAACCGTTATTTTTTTAAAGCTTGCAAAAGTTAGAAGTTCCCCATCCAAAATAAATTTACTCAAATGAGTTGCTAAGGTAATCCAATCACCGAGTTTTAATTGCGCTGCAGCCTCCTGTATAGAAGAGCTCGCTTGTATCGCTTGATGGATTGCAGCAACAGAATGACTATCATTCAACTTAAAGAGATGGGGGCGTTTTGACATAGATCTAAATGGTATTGAATTTAATATAATGATTGTAAAGTGAGCAAGCAAATTATTCAATATTTTTTGGTATATTTTAAAAAAATAAATCCATTTGCTGTTTTAAGCGTAAAAATTAATATTCTTAGCTTTGGTATTATGCGCTCTAATTGCAACTAGGCTTTTCTTGCTATACGCTTTATTGGCGCCTCCGAAATTTAAATACCAATTTCATTAATCTTAAAGGAATAATATGATGCTAAAACGAATTTTTTCAATTGCCATAATTTCACTGTTTACCGCAAGTATAAGTTTTGCAAGCCAATTGACTCTTAAATCAGATGCGGGTATGACCTCGAATTAATGTACTGCTTGCTTCTTATAAATAACTAGCAAATTTCTGCCAGACCAATTAATCCTGCTTGATTAATACGATCCCAAAATTGTTCCCAACGGCCTTTGGTTG
>NZ_RZGQ01000168.1 GCF_003989735.1 Legionella sp. km772
AAGTGAAATAAAAAAATCTAAAAATCCTTCTTCCAGCTTCATTCCTATATCCATTTAAATGAAGCTAGCCTCTCATTATTTACCGATTTAAGCTAGATTTTTTTCATGAGGTGGCCCTGCTGTGTCAGCAAGCGCGTGACAAAGGAGGCTTTGATAAGCTTAGCCCGGAAGACTTTGTAAGCAGTAAAAAAAAATTAGATGATTTTGTGCATGGCATGCAAGTCGATAAAGTCGCTCAATTAGCAAGCGCAATGAAAAAAGATCCTAATGATGTGGATCTGAAAAACTTGGCTAAAGCATTTTTACAGCAACATCCTCATGCTGGTGATGAACTCAGACAACCCTTAGAAAAAGCATTAAAAGCAGAGCAATCCTATAAAAGCTCTTTCCAACAGGTCAAAGCGGAAGAACAAGCTGATTTATTAAAACCCCCGCCTAATACTATCTCCCTAGCACAGCAAAAAGTAGAAGCCCCTCAACTTTCTGTGCCTGGGTCATCACCTACTACGGAAACTTCTAATCCATCAGAGGAGCTCGAATGTGAGGATGACGACACAGAGCACTATAGCCCTACGTAGGTTGGAATATAGGATAGACTTGCTGCGATTTTAAACGAGCATAAAATTCCGAGATAGCCAATGTAACAGACCAAATTCGGTTGTTCAAAGGCCATTGGTATCAAACAGGATTTAAGGCAATTTAACGTAGCTGATTAATCAAGCAATTTCAGAAGCGGCTAAATAGCCAAAATAGGTGATACCTTTATTCGATAGGGAAAATAAGGATAACACTAAGCGGTTAGCTTTCATAAACTTCGTAATGAGAAATTTAAAATTTAACAGGAGATTATGATGGAACAAAATCCAAAAAATAACATTAATTCCGCGAATAAAAATAATAAACTAGATAAAAATCAACCAGGACAAAGTGGTTCTGGACAAGGAAGTAAGACTAATCAGGGTGGACAATCTGGACAACAAACCCGTCACTCTAAACCTGGTGCTTTAGGGGACTAATGTTTTTTGGCGCACTACTCAACTGTGCGCCTCATTATAAATTAATTAACCGTATTCTTCCCATTAAATAATATTTATAGCACTCAACTAACTAGAAAAGCCCTGTTGTTGATTTAGCAATGACCTAAAACCCTTCTGTAGCAATAGAAATAGTCCATTTCTTATTAGTTTAAGCTAGTGCGAAAAAAATCGTAAATGCTGTGGCAATAAGTATGAGTGATGCAACAGGCTTAATAGAACCATTAAAATTATAACTACCAACACTTACCATTCCTGCGACAATGAGATGCCTTAATGCATTACTCATTCCTGTTGCTATACCCCTCATTTCAGGGAAAACATTGGCGGACTCAGTGCCATAAATTGGACCGGCTAGAGTGATTCCTGCAGTAAAAATAATCATTGCAGCACAAATTAAGAGGGGAGAAGGATTTACAAGGGCAGTGAGCATAAATAAAGTTGCACCAACGAAAACAGTAAAAATACCGGCCCATTTGGTTTTTTCTGTACCAAAATAGCCAATAATCCAAATACTAAGTAGAGAAAAAAGTGCAAATGCTGCAGGAGCTGAGGCCTGATAAAAACCATAGATTTCTTTTGATACGCCTAAATTTTCAATAAAAATTAAGGAGAGATTAGCCGTAAAAAGAATTAAACCTGCGAACATTAAATAACAAATAAAAGCCGCCGCCATATAGGGAAAGCTTTTTAAAACCCGCGAGTAATTGCTAAGTACCTTAGGAATAGAAAAGCTAATTCTTTTTTCTAGAGATAAGGTTTCAGGAATATAGAAAAAACTACCAAGCAATGAGCAACTTGCTAAGCAAGCAATTAATATAAAATTATATTGCCATCCATAATAAAGATTTAAAAAAGAGCCAATAAGCGGCGCGACCGCCATCATCCCCGTGATGAATAGATTCAACCCACCACAAAGTTGAGCGACTTTTTTAGGTTCGTATTTTTCAAGAATAATGGCAAAGGAGATAACCATAGGAGTGGCTGCTCCAATACCTTGAATAAAACGACAGAAGAGGAAAATGGTATAATCAGTACATAATATACAACCCCAGCTGGCAAGTGCAAATAAGCATAGTCCGAGTCTTAAGGTTTTTTGGCGGCCTAGAGAATCTGATAAGGGTCCAAATAATAAACTTCCAATGAATATTCCTATAAAATTGATACTTAGGACGTGTTGGATGGCATCTGAAGACGTTTGGAAAAAAACTTTCATATCAGGAAAGGAGGGTACATAGATATCTGTTTCCATACATATGGTAGTAAACATAACTGCTATGAGGGCTAAGAGAGAAAAGTCCCTTTTTTTATCCATAATGAATTCTCAATGGTACAGGAAATTTAGAAGCACAAATTATACAAGGTAGTAGTATTTTGTCCATAGATTGAAAAATAATATGGAGCGTTGATTAAATCCTAGTACACTTTAGGGCTCATGATTTTTCATGATTTTTTTGGATAAGTCTTGAGAAGTTGCTCGATCCGTTAAATAATAGGCAACCAAAATTCTAATCAAATGAGTTGTATTATGACCAATGAGTACCCTGAAAAGCTGTTTTCTTATGGGACTTTGCGTTTTGAATCTGTGCAGCTAGCTAATTTCGGGCGTTTATTGATTGGTAATGAAGATACATTACCAGGCTTTGAGTTATCCAAAATTAAAATTAAAAACACTGATGTGATTGCCATGAGCGGGGTAGATGAACATCCTATTGTTTCTTATACCGGCAAAAATACAAATACTGTCAACAGTATAGTTTTTAACGTCAGCAAAGCGGAATTAGAACAAGCGGATAAATACGAAGTTGAAGAATATACACGAATAAATGTCAAACTTGCCTCAGGGGTTGAAGCTTGGGTCTATGTAAATCGAGATAGTATTATTTTAAATTCTTTGAAATAGTTAATTTGTTAAAGGAATTCATTATGAAAATAAAAATAGGTGTTTTTTTAGCTATTACTGCATTCAATGCGATGGCGCATGAGATTGCCATAGAGCATTTTGCTTATGCATTTAAAAATTTCAATGCTTGTTTCATGCTTTATGATGTGAATAAAAAAGAGATGCTTAGTGAATACAATCCCGGTGGTCGGTGTTCTGAACGATTAGCCCCCGATTCGACCTTTAAAATTCCCTTATCTTTAATGGCTTTCAATCAAGGATTAATTAATCAAAAAACGGAATTTAAATGGAATGGGAAAAATGGGGAATTAGCTGAATGGAATCAGGATCAAACGCCTCAATCCTGGTTTACTTATTCAGTTGTTTGGGTTTCGCAGCAATTAACGCAAGAGCTGCAATTACCACGCATTAAGCATTATTTAGATGGGTTTAATTATGGTAATAAAGATTTTACCGGCGACCCAGGTAAAAATAATGGTTTAGCTTATGCTTGGCTATCAAGCAGTTTAAAAATATCTGCTAATGAGCAACTAAATTTTTTAACGGCCTTAAGCACTAAAGAATTACCACTTTCTCCTGACGCTGTAAACAATACGATCAATAACATGTATCTCGGCAAACTTGATAATGGTTTTAAATATTATGGGAAAACGGGCTCGGGACGTCATGGTAGAAATGAACGTGAGACTAATCCGAGTAGAATACGTGATGGGTGGTTTGTAGGCCTTATAGAAGGTGATAAAGGTCAAAAATATGTTTTTGTCACTAATTTAACGGATAAAACTATTCCACCAGAAGATGACAAAGCTTATGGAAGTAGAATTTTAAAACCAATAGCCCTGAATCCATTAAATACTTATTTTAAAAAAGACAACTAAATAGGGAGTTCCCTTGCCAATAAGCACCTTAAAAAAATGGCTTGATGAAGAAAAGATAGCTGGAGTTCCCAATCCAGCACAAGCCGTACTTTCTACTTGCACGGGTGATGCCATACCCCATAGTCGAGTGGTTGCTATAAGAGAAATTACTGATAATGAGTTGCTGTTTTTTACCCAACAAGGTACGAGGAAAGTTAATGAATTAGAAATAAATCCTATGATTTCATTGACTTTTTGGTTTGAATTAACCCAACGACAGATAATTATTGAAGGTCGGGCCACCGCATTGTCTGTCGATGAAAATGAAAACTATTGGATAAGTTATCCCCGTATTGCCCAGTTACGATTTTGCGCCTATGCGCCCACCTCATCACAAAGAATTGACTCCAAAAAAACTCTGGAGGATAAAAAAATAGAACTTGAAAAACGTTATAGTGGAAATGTACCCATGCCCTCATTTTATTGTGGCTATCGGATTCAACCACACAGCTTCCTATTTTACCGCTACCGCGTTGATGAATTATCCGATGTCTTTAAGTACGAGAATATCAATGGAAAATGGAAAGAGTTTATCTTATCTCCATAGATCTTTTTCGATTCTTATTAATTGTAATAAAAAGGTCGTTAGGTCTTTTTTGAGTTTTTTCGCAATCATCATCTTAAACACCTTTCTGTTGATAAATTGATGTTGGAGCATACTTTGCGGCCTTGCCTGAGCTCATTGCGCATCTAAAAAGACGAATTGAGCGGGCAGGAGAGACTTCGGATTTCATACGGTCTTTGTTAAATTGAAATTTAATGATTTCCAGCATACTACCCTTGAGCAAGTGATTCATCACCTTGATAAACACACAGTCGGTTGGCTTATTGAAGAAGGGGATTCAAGAAACGTCTGCCTGTAAGGCTATTGGCGAGTGAATAAAATTAAAGCAAGAAAGCTGTATACAATGGGCATTATCCTTTAATTTATGGTGCTCCAAGGAGACAGGTCGCATCGGTCTGGTTGTACATCCTCCCTAAAGCGCTCAAATAATCTTTAAACTTCCGCTTTCTGCAATCAGTTCTTGTTTTTATTGGGGTTCGTGCTCTCTATTTCTTGGTTCTTTGGTATTTAAGTGTTCTTTTTTTTAAGTGAAGTGATAATTTTTGTGTGCACTTATTGGTATTTATTGTATAATTTATCACGATTTGTTCAAATGCATTTTTCCATGACCACTATCACTCAAATTGAAAATTACCTTAACTCTTCGCCCGCTGATGTAAGTCTTCTTGGCCTCCCTCTTCCGCAGTGTACAGAGGTGTACTCAGGCCGTAAGTAGGGAGTGGCTGGAGAGTTTTCTCTATTCGATCTTGCTAGCATGCAAGACAAAGTAGAGCACCTAAAAGCTCTGCCTTGGAGCAAGGAGGATAAGCTAGAAGCAATTAAAGCGAAGGACTACTATGCGATTAGCTGGGCCGCTTTGAATGGTCGTTTGCCAATCCTGCACTATTTATTAGAAGAGGTGGGCTTAAGTACAGAGGATAAACTAAAAGCAGTTAAGGCGTATGGCTACATTGCGATTGCAAGGGCTGCTCAATATAGTCATTTGGCAACCATCCGCTATTTATTAGAAGAGGTGGGCTTAAGTACAGAGGATAAACTAAAAGCAGTTAAGGCGTATGGCTACATTGCGATTATAAGCGCTGCTGAAAATGGTCATTTGGCAATCCTGCGCTATTTATTAGAAGAGGTGGGCTTAGGTACAGAGGATAAACTAGAAGCCATTAAAGCGGATGATTACTATGCGATTAGAAATGCTGCTTACAATGGTCATTTGGAAACCCTGCGCTATTTATTAGAAGAGGTGGGCTTAAGTACAGAGGATAAGCGAGAAGCAATTAAAGCGGATGATTACTATGCGATTAGAAGGGCCGCTGCGTATCAGCATCGCCCTATCATCACCTATTTTCTCACTTTTGACCCTGGTCTTGCTTACCTTGAATCCCATGACCGAGAATACGGGAAAACGTATGTCTATGGGTTTGTAGCTGAACAACTCGAGGGATTAAAAAGACGCAAAGAGGGCATGGTTCAAATAACCCCTGTTTTAGTGAGCACTGAGCGTGCGTAATCCTGCCCTGATGTGTTATGATTTGGGCATGAATTAATGATTCAATTGCTCTTTAAAAAGATCTAGAGAACTA
>NZ_RZGQ01000169.1 GCF_003989735.1 Legionella sp. km772
GAAAATCAAATAATCACTATAAAGATCAAGCATATCCATTTAATTCCCTCCCTAAAATTAAGGGCGGAATTCTAATGCTTTTTAGTCAAACTACAAGTTTATGTGCGTAACATGAGTCATTTATAAATCGCAGCTTGCCATGGAGAATATTAAGGACAGGGGGTAGAATAATGGCTCGATTGGGTATTTTTACGTATTTAAAATTTAGCCTTTAGGGAGTAAAGTATTTTTTTACATTTCTATTCTGCCAATGAAACAAAGTGATGCAATAATAAATATGATCCTTTTGTCAGAAGGGCTAAAGGATTTTTGCCAACCTTTAAAAGATTTAGGCATTCATCTATTCAATGTGATGATTAACTATGATGATAACCGCCAGGTCTATTTATGTAATAATCCCCAGTGGGTGCATGATTACTATCACCATGAACTGCACCAAAGCAGTTTCTATGATAATAGGCCGGCTCTATTTAACAAGAATGAATACAACTTATGGGAAGATCAATCGCAGCAACCTATCATGCAATACGGCCTAAATGTCTATGATAACCGCTATGGTGTAACCATCATCCATCGCCACACCGATTTTAGCGCCTTTTACTTTTTTGCCGGCTCCTCTGCACATCATTATTTACCGCAATTTTTTATTAATAATTTTACCTTTTTGGAAGGATTTATTCATACTTTTATCAATAAAAATAAGGAGTTAATTGACAAGGCTCATAAACTCGGACTGCAGCGGCACAGCAAACCTGCAAACTCACCTTGGGGTGAAGATGCGGTTAATTTGCTTTTAAACGAGCAAGAAATTTTAAGCAGTAAATGCGAGCTTATACAACAAGAGTTAACTTTTAACACCAGGCCGTCACTCTTGGATAGCTTAAGTCCGCGGCAAAAACAAGTGTTGTATGGGCTAACTAAAGGTGAATCAGCCCAAAAAATCGCCGAAAAACTTAATATTTCTCGACGTACGGTGGAGCGCCATTTAAGTCTATTAAAGTGTAAATTCCCCAATCATTCCTATATTGAACTTATTCTTGAATTGCTAAATGCTGAACCAACAGAGTTACTTTTAAACAAGCTTTAGCGTTATTCACCACCATCACTCAAAAAAATCCCTCAATTAAGGAAAAATTGTAGAAAAACTGGAATTTTTAAGGTTTTACTATTAATACTTAATAAAAGGAATTCCTATTAAATAGAATAAGTTATAAGACAAGGAGCATGGAGATGGATTACTCTGCCACCCTGCATGAGCTTTTTGAATCGGAAGTGAGGAAGAGCCCGAAAAAGAGCGCTCTAATTTTTAACAAAAAAATTCTGAGTTATGAGCAATTAAACGAAAAAGCCAATCAACTCGCCCATCATTTACGACTTCAAGGAATAAAACCCGATATGCCTGTTGTCGTTTGTATGGAGCGTTCATTCGAATTTTTTATCGCCATATTAGGAATTCTTAAAGCAGGTGGTGCCTATATCCCCTTAGACCCCAATCATCCCGAGGAGCGCTTGCTCTTTATTTTAAAGGAAAGTACCGCCACTATAGTATTAACCACAGAGAGCTTCCAAAAAAAATTCACTTCCTATCTAGGAACAGTGTTGCTTCTTAATAATGAACTGCTGAGCCAACAGGCGAAAGAAAATCCACATCCTACCGCAACTGAAGATAATTTAGCTTATGTAATCTATACCTCTGGTTCAACAGGAACCCCAAAGGGCGTTTTAATTGAGCATAAGGGAGTTGTCAATTATGCCGCTTGGTTTGCGCAAGAATGTGTCAAGGGTGATAAAGAAAAAATTGACTGCTCCTCTAATATTAGTTTTGATTTTGCTTTAACCTTAACTATTGTGCCTTTAGCATTGGGTTTAACGGTGGTAATTTGTGACGATGCCGTCAAAAAAGATCCTCGCCGTTATATTGATTATTTACAAAGTAATGGGATTAGTTTAATCAAAATTACGCCCAGTTATTTCCGGGTTTTATTTTATGAATTACAAAATAAAAAAACCTCTTTTCCACACTTAAAAAAAATAATGTTGGCGGGGGAAAACCTGGCAACCATTGACTGCCAACATTGGCTAGAACGTTACCCCAGTCATCGCTTATATAATGAATATGGCCCCACCGAAACCAGCGTGGCCGTTACTTTATTTGTAGTGGATAAAGATAATGTTCACCATTTAGGAGATACTGTGCCTATAGGCTATCTTCTTCCGAATGCCTCCTATTTCATCATAAAAGACAATGGCGAGCTAGCCGCAAAAGGAGAAGATGGGGAATTACATCTAGGCGGGGTTTGTTTAGCCCGTGGCTATCTTAATAATCCTCAACTCACCGATCGTTATTTTATAAACAATCCCTTTAAAGCGAACAAGATCGAGAAGCTGTATAAAACGGGGGATTTATGTCGCTTATTAACTAGTGGTGCTATTGAATGTATTGGACGCATTGATCATCAACTAAAAATTCGTGGTTTTCGGGTGGAACTGGAAGAAATCGAGCATTGCCTCGCAAGCCATCCCGCTATTAAATCAGCGGTAGTCATTGCCTCCGATAAAGGCTCTAAAGAAAAAAGGCTCATCGCCTACTACCTATTAAAGGAATCAGAATATCACCTAGAAACAACTGAGCTACGTGAATATCTTCAGCGCTTTTTACCCGATTACATGATTCCAGTACTTTTTGTTAAAATGGCCAGCTTTCCTCTTAATGCCAATGAAAAATTAGACCGGGCCGCCCTACCCGTACCCCAAGGGCCTAATAATAGCGACTCTAAAGCACCAAAGAAACTTTTAGAAAGAAAGCTTGCAGCCCTTTGGTCTGAAGAATTAGGGGTTCAATATATTGGGATCCATGATAATTTCTTTGAGCTGGGCGGGCATTCTTTATCAGCCGCTCGGGTTATTTCTAAAATTAACCATCAATTTAAAAAAGAAATTAATTTACAAAATTTCTATCAAACCCCCACTATCGCGGCTCTAAGCCTAATCATAAAAAAAGCGAAGCGGGTGGAGCATGAATCTATTGATACTCATAGCGTAGATACAAAGACCACTCTGCCCTTGAGTGATTTCCAGTTAATGCTGTGGCTTGCAGATACCTTTGAGCCTAAAGCTAAAAAATTAAATATCTTCACTCGCAAGAGGATTCAGGGCCGACTTGACGTCGCTAATTTAAACAAAGCCTTTGCCGCACTCATTCAAAAACATAAAATTTTATCTTATCGAATCTCGAAATTTCATCCCAGCCATTATTTACAGCGCCATCAGGGTTATAGAATAGTGGAGCGCAATTTAGCCTTACTCCCGGAAAATGAAAGTGAGTTGATTATTGAAGACTCCTTCCAACAGCTTAAAAATTATTATCCTTGGCCTAAAAATAAACCGCAAATTATTACGCGCTTATTTTATTTACAAAATGGGAATACGGAACTCCAAATCACCATGCCCCATCTCATCGCCGATGATCTATGCCCGGATATTTTATTAAAGGATTTATCTGATTTTTATCAACAATCTGCTCAGCAAGCTTTAGCTGAGGAAAACATTTATAAAGAATATATTGCCCATGAGCAGCATTATTTTAAAAAACATTTAAATGAAGACCTGGCTTTTTGGGAGCACTACCTAAAAGATACCCGACTTTATCCCTTTGCAAGCCAACATATCGTTACTGATATGCGTAAACAGGGCTTAGCGTACTCAAGTTTTACCGTCCTATCAGAAGACTTACTGAGCAAATTTAAAAATTATTGCGCTCATCATCATATCAGCATACTCGATGGTTTATGCGCCGTACTCATGCTTGCTTTATTAAATTGTACGGAGGAGGAGCATCATTTTCCCGTATGTATTAACCGGGTAAAATCGACCCGTGATCATGAAGATTACGATCAAGCGATTGGGTGTTTTTTACGATTAGAGCCGATCAAATTACAAGTGAAGCAAGGGGCTAGCCTCAATTCCTTAGCCCAAGAAATCCATGAAGAAGTGATGCATACTACACCCTATCAGAAATGTTCGAATTTAGTAAAGCTTGCAAGTATATCTACCTTTCGGCAGCAAAAAAACCTGATTAAAGAATATTCCATTAAACTAGGGGTGTGGCTTTATACAACTATAACGCGTTTAAAACTTAACCGTACTATTCTTAACATGACCGGGCGTTTAAATGCGGCTAAGGGCCAAGATTTCCTTATTAATATTAATGTACAAAATAATTTTATAACCCCGCTTACCAAACATGAAAATGAGGCGATATTTGGTTTACAAGTTGCGCCTATTCAAGATAAGCCCAGTGATTTATTACAGATTGATAATTTACTAGATGTTTGCTTCATGCGTATAGATAAAACCGCTTATTTAGTGTTATCTGCTAATCTAACTCCTGCTTTTAAAACCCAATTAGCAGACAAGATGATTAAAATCATTAAAGAAATTTGAGTTTAAGGACCCGAGGGAGGAGTCAATAGGTGCTCATTCTCGATACTTGGACTAGAGGCTGCTAAAGTTTCTTTGATGGTTTGCAGTAAATCCTGGAATCCATCCGATTGATGATGGTTGGCCATTTCACTCATTAACTCTAATAGAGTCTTAGCGGAAATAATTTCTTGTTTATCAATGCGCCTCATTAGATCCACTAATTCACGCTTATAGGTTTTCTCCTGATGCATAAAAAAATTCAATCCGTCGATGGGAATGGCTTTTATATGTTCATAAAGCACCTTCCGTGCTTGTAATAAGGGAGGCTCAGATTGAAGCTGTGCTGGTTCTACTAAATCAATGGAACTTGAACTATTGTCTAAAACTTGAGGAAAGCTTGGGTTTCCTGTTTTAGAACTAATTGCTTGCTCTTCTATTGAGTTTTTTTGACGTGCTATTTCCGGATCTAAAAATCTCTTATCTGCCATTATTCAGAAACCATCTCAGGGCACTCTAAGTAATAAGTTTAGCCCACTCTGCCCGGTTATCAAGCACAACAAACCGAATTAGAGCAAAATAAATGCCTTAGGCTCTCGCTCTTTCCTGTTAGTAGGCAGGGTAATTTTTCAATTACTTTCGCTTGGATCCATAAGAAGAGAGGCGTTATTGGTGTTATCGGTGGCTAAGGTGGCATTAGTAAGCTCTTGATGGACAAGATCTATTTTATTACGCAATTGCTTGATATTTTGAGTGATTTGATCGTCATTATTCAGATTAAGCCCCGCGACTTTATCCAATTTTTGATTTAATTTTTTCAAAATATCGCTGGCTTGGCTGCAGTTAAAATTAGCGGATGGCGTATCTTTGCTTTCAACCGCACAATTAGCGGCAAATATTTCTGCTCGATCAATTTGAAAATTAATTTTATTCAATTTTAAAACCAAATTCGGTGCAGCATAAGCTGTAGAAAAACCGAGCAATAACGTACTTAAAATACTGGTAGATAAATAGCTTTTCATTTGCAATCTATTCCTTTAATAACGTTAATGTATAATTATAGAACAACAATAAGGAATAGGGAGAATTTAGGCCATTTATTGAACAAATTTTTATTTAAGTTTGCCGCACCAGAAAGATTAGTAAGGTCACAAAACCAATTAAACCAAGCGCTAGAACGCCCATAGTTAGGAAACTTTTATTCATATTGTCGCGCGTAAAATAATCGGGCCGCCCTTTAATGGTTTGATATAAAAGAAAGAGAATCAGCCCTGCCGCGATTATACCCATTATTTGGTAAAAGGTTTGCATGTTTATCCTTACAAAGTGGTCAACTATTTGGCATGGTTCAAATAACCCCTGTTTTAGTGAGCACTGAGCGTGCGTAATCCTGCCCTGATGTGTTATGATTTGGGCATGAATTAATGATTCAATTGCTCTTTAAAAAGATCTAGAGAACT
>NZ_RZGQ01000017.1 GCF_003989735.1 Legionella sp. km772
TTTGGAAAATCAAATAATCACTATAAAGATCAAGCATATCCATTTAATTCCCTCCCTAAAATTAAGGGCGGAATTCTAATGCTTTTTAGTCAAACTACAAGTTTATGTGCGTAACATGAGTAAATAAGTTTAAACCCGTTGGCTCAGATGCACCTGAGGCATATTTATCCACACCGGCAATCATATGCTGGGCTAAATCACAGTCTAAATTAAATACCGACTCATCCCATGCGATTGCTTTTTTCAATACTTCTTGGGCAAAGTGACATTTAACAATATCTTTTGAAGAAACATAAAACTCAATGGGTAACTCACGGCCCGTTCTGGTTTTAAATAAAGTTGCGGAGTAGTTTAGGTCTCCTGCGACTAATGCAAATAAATAGGTTGGTTTAGGAAGAGCATCATGCCAGGTCACGCAGTGTAAGTCGTCCGCCAAACTCTTTTTATTCACTAAGACACCATTGGAAAGTAAGATCGGATATTGTTTATAGGGTGCAATGATCGTAGTTGTATAAGTGGCTAAATTGTCAGGTCGATCAATACAGAAGAAAACGCGTCTTAAGCCCTCTGTTTCTGCTTTTATGAGATAAATATCATCAGTTTTATATAAGCCGAAAAGATCTGTGCTTTGACTTAAAATGCAAGTAGTTTCGATGTAAAATGTTCGCTCTTTGGGTACATTCTTTATTGTTAATGACTCGGATGTTAAAACATATTCATCTTCTTTTAAAAGTTTACCATCTAGTTTTAGAGATGTAAGAATCATGAATTCTCCATCTAGGCGTAACTCATCCGGTAAAGAAGAACAATCAGGATTAGGCGAGATGGTCAGCTTTGCTTTAGAGCATTCAGGTTGTTGTGCCAAATCAATTTCTAAATCCACGTGAGTCATAAAATAATCAAGTACTTTGTATTCGCTTAATTGAAAAAGTTTACTTGTGGTTGTTTGCATGCTAAGTCCATGAAATGATAGGAGTTATCTTAGACTATAATTTAGTGTGTACATTACATCAATTACTCAGACTTTAAACTATTTACATTTTTCTATGGAGTCGGTATGCTAATGCTTAGACTCCAATAAGTAGACAAATCAATGCGCTCCATTATCCTTTGTTGTTTAATCGCCTTGCTCTGTTCTTGTAATGACAATATTTCTGATCGCTACAATGGCTATATTGATGCAGATTTGGTTTATATCACCAGTAGCTTTCCTGGTCGATTAAAGGAATTGTTAGTAACAAGAGGGGAGAGGGTCAATAAAAACCAACTACTTTTTAAAGTGGAACAGACAAGTGATGATTTTTTTATCTCGATGAGTGAATTAACCCAGGCTAATATCAAAGAGCAAAAGGCAGAGTTAATCAATCAACTAAATTATGATGAAACCAATTATCAGCGTATTTTAAAGATGCACCGTGAGGATGCTGCAAGTCAAAATGATTTAGAGTTGGCACGGCGGGATATAGCTGTACTTAAAAATAAATTAGCGGCTATTGATGCCCAATTAAAAAGTAATGAAATAAACACAGAAAGCAAACGTTGGGAGCGCTCACGCAAAGAAGGCTTTGCTCAGCAAAGGGGGCTAATTTTTGACACTTATTTTACTACTGAAGAGTATGTGCAAACGGGACAACCTATATTATCCCTGCTCACTCCAGAACATATTAAGATCATCTTTTTTATTCCTGAAGAAAAACTCAAAGCCATTAGGCTTAATAATAAAATAAAATTTTACAGTGGGGAACAGGTCTTAGGTGAGGGGGTTATCAATTATATTTCCAAAGTGGCTCAATATACTCCGCCTATTATTTACTCACGAGAGGATAGTTATAACTTAGTTTTTCGGGTTGAGGCCCGTCTTCAAAATCCTGATTTGACGCAGATTCATTTAGGGCAACCCGTAAATTTGGAAGTAGTCGCATGACTGATTATGCCATTGAAATTAATGGAATAACAAAATCTTTTGACCATAAGGTAGTTGTTGATAATATTTCTTTGAAAGTAAAAAAGGGTTCTATTTTTGGTTTTCTAGGCTCAAATGGTAGCGGGAAAACGACAACTATTCGGATGATTTGTGGCCTATTAACGCCGACCGAAGGAACGGGACGTTGTTTAGATTACGATATAAAAACGCAACAAGATGAGATCAAAAACCACATTGGTTATATGCCGCAAAAATTTTCTTTATACAGTGGTTTAACCGTACAGGAAAATTTTCAATTTTTTGCCCATATTTATCAAATTCCTGAACCTAAAAAAGAAATTAAAAAAGTTATGGAAGATTTGGAGCTTGTTCCCTATAAGGACATTAAGGCGGGTAATTTATCTGGAGGGTGGAAACAGAGGATGACCTTAGGCTGTTCTTTATTACATAAGCCTTCCTTATTATTTCTTGATGAGCCTACTGCGGGTGTTGATCCCAAGGCACGTAAAGATTTTTGGGATTATTTACATAAAATTTCCCGCAGAGACGGCACTACTATCCTTGTGACCACTCACTATATGGATGAAGCCGAGAAATGTACAGATTTAGCCTACATCAATCTAGGGAAATTATTGTACTCTGGGACTACCAAGGAATTAATTCCCTTTTCAAAGGTTAAAACATTAGTATTAATCGATGCAGACACTGAGAAGCAAAATAAGTTATTAGAGCTGATTGCTAAGTACTACCCTAAATTGTTAGCCTCTATAGTGAATAATGATTTACGTGTATCCTCATCCAACTTACAGCTTCTAGATGAATTACAAAAAAAAGAAAGGGAATTTCATTTTAAAGAAGTAACACCTAGTTTCGAAGAAGTGTTTATAGGATTGATGAATTAATGTTGCATAAACTATCATTACAACGAATTAGCGGTTTGATTCTTAAAGAATTTACTTTAATCACCCGTGATCGTGGCACCATTGCAATGTTGGTTATTTTACCTATCATGTTATTGATTTTATTTGGTTATGCAATTAATTTAGATCCCAAAAATTTGCCAACCGCTATTGTTAATTTTGACCACACACCTCTTACCCGAACAATAATAGCTAATCTGCATACCTCTAAATATTTTAATATCATTGATACCAGTAATGATATGGCTTCAATCCGGCAACAATTAGATACCGGTAAATTAAGTTTCGCCATGCTTATCCCACCTGATTTTACTCGCAAGTATATACGTGGTGATAAACCCCAGTTTCTAGTCGAGATTGATGGGTCTGATCCTGGAAGTAGCGCTGGCGCCTTAGGAAATGTAGAGCCAATTTTGAATTTATCGCTTGAACAATTTGCTGAGAAAGGTTTGGAGGTAGCGCCGGTAAATTCTTTTAAACGATCAGTAGATTTCATTATCCACCGTTTGTATAACGAAACCAACATTAGTGCCTTTAATATAGTTCCTGGTTTAATAGGCGTCTTATTGACTTTAACCATGGTAATGTTGACTTCAACAGCGATTACCTCTGAGTTTGAAGCGGGAACTATGGAGTTGCTGCTTAGTACTCCCTTGCTACCTACAGAAATCATTCTTGGTAAGGTTATTCCTTATGTTGTTTTAGGCTATTTGCAATTAACTAGCGTCCTTATTTTTAGTAAAATTCTAATTCACATTCCAATTCAGGGTAGCTTAATTCTTTTATACCTCTCAGCAGCACCATTTATTATTGCCAACCTTATGGTTGGAATGATTTTTTCCACCCTTTCTAAAAGTCCAATGCAGGCGATGCAGTTAAGTGTTTTTTATCAATTACCGTCTATGTTTTTGTCAGGCTATATTTTTTCTTTTTATGGAATGCCGCAATGGGCTCAGACTATTGGTGCTTGTTTACCAATGACTTATTTTATGCGGATTACCCGCGGGATTATGTTGAAAGGGAATGGCTTACCTCAGGTGCTTCCTAATATCATTCCCATTTTGATTATCGCTTTTATTTTAGTACTCTTAACCAGTAAAGTATTTCGTACTACTTTGGATTAATCCGGTGGTTAGCTAACCTACGATTTAAAAGATAGGGATATTATGAAGTTTATTTTGAACATTTTAACCTGTATTTGTATTTTACTACTAAGCGCCTGTACCCCAAAGACTACTCCCCCAAGTAAGCTAAGGTCTTTGCAAATAAACAAAGGTTCTACAGTTAATTTAGCCCAAGTTTTGTGGTGGAAGAAAATACACGATCCTGTTTTAAATTCTTTGATCGCAGAGGCCTTAAAAAATAATAATCAGATCTTAGCTTCTCAGGCCAAGGTACTGCAAGCGCAAGCGCAATTAAAAGCATCCTATAATGCATGGTTGCCTACAGTGAATGCCTCGGCAAATGGCCTTTTAATTAAAGGCTGGGATACTAATCTTCGACCTCAAGGCCCTTTAGTAACAAGCCCCGCTGTCCTTGCGTTTAACAATATAAAAATTAATGGTGAATATTCTGGTTTTGTACCTAGTTATTCATTAAATCTCTTAGAAAATATGAATAACAACCGATTAGCAAAAGCAAGCTTAGCGATGCAACAAGCAACACATATGGCGTTACGTTTAAGTATAATTAGTCAGACAACCGGCGCTTATTTCACGCTTTTAGGTCAAAAACAACAGCTTCGAGAACAAGAAAATTTAATTCATGATTTAAAACGCCTTCGTCATTTAGAAAAGGTCCGCTATAAAGATGGTGCGAGCGATTATTCGGCCTTAGCCAATATTGATCAAGAAATAGCTAATAATAAGGCCTCTCTCTCTGCTTTACAAAGTAGTATTAGGCAAGTGGAAAATAGCTTACAGTTATTAATAGACCATGCGCCTGGTCGAATCACTAGTCAGGCTTCATTGAATAAAATTAATATAAAAAACATAATTCCATCCCATATACCTGCGCAAGTTTTAGTAAACCGGCCTGATATAATCATTGCTAAAGAAAATCTCATTAGCTCAGATGCTCATTTAGGCTTAGCTTACGCCCAGTTTTTTCCCCAAATTTCTTTAACTGGATTATTAGGTGGTTCTTCTGTTGAACTGGTTCACTTATTAAGACTTACCACAGGCTTAGGGATTGTTCAGATAGCCGCAATGATGCCTATTTTCAATAGCGCTCTCTATCAACAAATTCAAGCAGCTAAAGCTTCGGTTAAAGCTGAATATTACAATTATATCCAAACCTTAAGGGCAGCTTTAATCGATGTGGATACGAGTTTAACTAAACATCAAAAAGCCAATGAAGCTTATGGCCATCAATTACAAGCCTATAAGTCTGCTTACCGAGGATATCGTATTTTATCTGCACGCTATAGAGCAGGATTTCAAGATCGTCGCGCAGCCATGAATGCTCAAATCCAAGTAGATCAAGCCAAGATAAGTCTTACTCAAGCAAAAATGGAGCAACTTAATACTCTGGTTAGTGCATACCAGGCGCTAGCTGCAGGATACTTAGATTGAGTGCAACACCCTTGCTTAAGCTCTACTTTCGTTAAAACAGCAGGAGTAGCTGAGGGATTAATAAAAAATATAATAAAAGGGGATAGGGAAGAGAGTTATTCATTTCTTATTTTAATCAAGGTGGGGTAAAAGGGCTTAGCTTTTCTCTCCCAAGTAGTTCGTAAGGGTGATATAATATAGCCTTCACTTTTTTATCGAAATCTAGCTTTATGATCGAAGAAAAACAACCAACTGCGGTTTATGTCGTTAAACCAGAGTTTGTTGAAGAATTAAAAGAAGAGTTGGGAGAAACAGAGCAAATCATTGAGGATTTGGTTTTTTCCTCCCATAAAACAGCTGAAGCTTGTTTTGCGCAGGATGTATGGTTGGAACCACAAATTGTCGCTTTTAAATCGATTTCCGAAGCCGTAAAAATATTAAAATCTGCGGGTAAATTTTGGTATTTGCATCCTATCTCCCACATCCGGCGCTCAAAACTTATTGAACAAGAACTTCGTCAATATAAGGCATTAATTTCCACCTTTCCCCTACAAACTGAAATCCCTAATATTGGCGTATTTAGTTTGTTAGATAATAATCGCATGATTTTTAGCCACAAAAGACTAAAAAAATGGCCTGATGGACGATGCTTTTTTACTGAAGATAAAGAAAATCCGCCGAACAGGGCTTATTTGAAATTGTGGGAAGCCTTAACTTTGTTAAATAAATATCCCAAAAAGGGAGATTTAGCCTTAGATTTAGGTGCTTCACCAGGAGGTTGGACCTATGTTATGCAGAGTCTGGGGGCTCAAGTGACTGCAATCGATAAGGCACCACTGGCACCTAGAATTGCTAATTTACCCGGTGTTCACTTCTTACAACAAAGTGCGTTTGCATTAGAACCTGAGCAATGCACTATTACCTATGATTGGGTTTTATCCGACGTCGCTTGCTATCCGGAGCGCGCTTATAACTTAATTATGAAATGGATTAAGTCAGAAAAAGTAAAACAGCTTATTTTTACTATTAAATTGCAAGGAAAAACCGATTTAAAAATAATAAAAGAGCTACAAGAAATACCCAATTCTTACATCTGCAACTTGTTTCACAATAAGCATGAAGCTACTTTTTTCTATCCTTTTAAGTTTGTTGAGTAAGTATAAGTATTCTGCTTTTAAACCTGGGCTAACTAGTTAACCCAGGATTTTATTTAACGTACACCAGAGGCTGGGGCCTCATTATTTTTGAATTCAAGCTCATTGTTAGGGATTACTGCGCCTGCACTGGTATATTCAACAGTGAAAGCGGAGGCGGGTTCATAGCCTTTAGCAAATTGATTAATTAGTTTATGCATTTCGGAGTCCTCTTTTCTTGTAAGCTCAGTTACGATGGCTAGAGCACTGTCGTGAGGGGAGGAGTCTGGAGTAATATCGTACTTGCCAGCAAGTGCAGGCGATAAGCTTAAAGTGAATGAGTCTCCTTTTTTAGATAGAGTGAATACTGGGTGATAAGCAGGAAATGCTGATATCCCTGTACTGGTTTGAATTTTTACAGTGAGATCCTCTTTACTAAGATAGATTAATCTTTTCATCTTTATTCCATTTTATTTAAATAATACTTCAAGTATAAAAAAGCAATTCTGAATAGTCAATTATTGGGCAGTTTTCCTAGGCTATTGGGTATATGTATTCTTTGCATTACAATAGCTTAATTTTTCTGCTCAAGGATGCTGTTTATGGATGCTAATAAATTAATTTCTCATGCTGTGGCCCCTGAAGCCCTCGAGACACGTATTAAAAAAATTATCGAGCGAATTAAGCATGAGGGAGATAAGCCTTATTGTACAGTGAAACAGCAATTGGAGCTTTTAGAACAACTACAGCGCTTTGATTTTGGTCGTTATTTACTACAAAACCAAGGAATAAATGGTTATTGGACCCATTACATGTTGACTTATCCTTGGTATGGTAAAAAAACGGGTAAAAATAACCGTCAAGAACCTCTAAGTGATTTAGAGCGCTTTATGTTAGAGCGCGCGCCTTTGCTATTAGCAACCCAACAACGTTTTGAAATTTTTCTACAAGAAAATCAAAAGAAAGTCCGCAATGATGCTCAGTTAGCCGCCATACCCTGTGGCATGATGGGGGAATTATTATATTTAGACTATGAGCAGATTAAAACTATAGCTTTAGTCGGAATTGACTATGATGCTGAAACCTTTAGCGATGCTAAGTTACTAGCGAAACAATATGGCTTAAATTCCTTCTTAAAATTACAACACAGGGATGCATGGGCTATCCAAATCGAGAATCAGTTAGATTTAATTTCAAGCAATGGCTTAACTATCTATGAGCCCAATCAGGAGCGAGTAAACGAGTTGTATCAAATTTTTTATCGTGCATTGAAACCAAATGGAAAATTGGTAACGAGCTTTTTAACTTATCCCCCCTCATTAAGTCCTGAATGTGAATGGAATTTGGATAAAATAGATCAACATGATCTTTTAATGCAAAAAATAATCTTTGTGGATATCTTAGAGGCCAAATGGCAATGTTATTGCTCTAGCAAACAAGTAGAAGCACAACTGCATCAGGTGGGATTTAAAAATATCGAATTCATTTATGATGAGGCCAGAATGTTCCCAACAGTTATTGCCTATAAATGAGTAAATTTTAATGTGGTATCAATATAATGAAAATGAGTTAATTATAAAGGTTTATGTCCAAGCGGGCGCTAAAAGTACTGAACTCCAAGGCTTTTATGCTGACGCATTAAAAATTCGTCTAAATGCTCCGGCCATTGAGGGACGCGCGAATGAGGCATTAATCAAATTCTTGGCTCATTTGTTTGATGTTCCTACACGGGAGGTCACTTTAGTTCGTGGAAAACAATCGAAACATAAGACCTTGGTTATTACAGGCACTAAGATTTGCCCTGATCACCTATTGGATTAATTAGGATGGAATTAATAAAAAAATTAATTACTTTGGAACAAGATGCTGCTGAATTTGGCTTTGAATGGGAGACGGCGGGGCAAATTATGCAACAAATCCAAAGTGAATGTTTGGAGGTGAATGAGCATTTACAAAACAATGTAGTGCTCTCAAACTCCTCTCTCCAAGAGGAAATAGGGGATTTATTACATGCGGTATTTTCTTTATGTTTGTTTTGTAATCTAGATCCAGAGCAAACTCTAGAAGGAACGTTGATCAAGTTTGAGAAGCGTTTAAAAATGGTGAAAATAATAGCAGCCGAAAAGGGTATGCATAATGTAAAAAATAAACCCTTTGAGCTGCTCATGAAAATCTGGGATGAGGCAAAAAACAGAGTTTAATCTTCTTTATTCGGTTCGTTTGCATTCCTAATAATTACTCAATATAGTGTTAATCCACCAGTGACTATTGAAAAGGATCAATATGAAAAGAAGTATATTTTTAGGGCTACTCAGTACGCTGTTAATAAATACTGTTACCTATGCTGATTATAGTTTCCGCCTTAATGATAGCTGTGAATCAATTAGCGGCCCATGGTCAGGGAAGGGCAAGGCAAGCAGTTGGTTTCTGGGCACTTGCTCCTATCATGGTACAGGCACAGTCGGATTAGTAGATAGTACAGGCCATTTTACCGTGTCTGTTAAAGCAGTTAAAGATTCTGGCAGTCCTTTATGTCCTGATCATGCTTCTGAGCAAGTAAATGCAGTGTGCTCTAATGGAATGGTAACCATTAAAACTGAATTTGGTAATTTGAAAGGTAATTTTTCATCCAATAGCGGTAGCGCTAAAGGAGTTTTAGCTGTATCTCCTGGTATTGAAGCTGAGGTCTCGATGCAATTTTATCGATGATCTGCTGTTTGTACTCCATAATTCATCCCTTTTTGTTCGCACAGTTTGCGGACGCTTACAAAAAATAGTTGATTAATCGAGACAGATTTGCTGAAATTTGGAACCAGAATGTAGACCCAAAAATTAATCTATATTGTATTTAGATTACAGAGGAGCTTAGAATGAAAACTTTGACCAAAGAAATGCAAGAATCAATCACGCCTTCGATAGCCTTACATTTATTAGAAGAAGGTAATAAGCGATTTGTAAATAATCTTAAAATTAATCGCAATCTTTTACAACAAGCCAATGAAACTTCCGATGGACAACATCCAATGGCTATTATTTTGAGTTGTATTGATTCTCGTACTTCAGTCGAATTAATTTTTGATCAGGGCTTGGGTGATGTTTTTAGTGCACGGATTGCTGGAACTGTTATCAATGAGGATATTTTAGGAAGTATGGAGTTTGCTTGTAAAGTAGCCGGAGCTAAAATAATAGTCATTTTAGGTCATTCCAAATGCGGAGCGATAAAAGGAGCTTGCGATCACGTTGAAATGGGAAATTTGACTGCACTTTTAAGTAAAATACAAACTGCAGTTAATGCTGAAAAAACCATAGTTGAAAATCGTACTTCAAGTAATGATGAGTTTGTTGAAAAGGTTACTGCGATTAATATCCATAGGACTGTTCATGCGGTGATGGAACGTAGCCCTATCTTAAAAGAACTTATTGAAAAAGGGCAATGTGGAATTATTGGTGCTAATCATGATATTACCACTGGTGAGGTCACTTTTTATGAAGATAGCAAGTTTGGATTTAAGACAGATAACTAATTGCATTGTACTGAATTTTATCAGATTGAGCCGAACTTAGAAGTTGGGCTCAATCAAAATCTAATAGTAAAGCCGCATGGTCAGACACTTCATCGCTCATCACTGAGAAGTGATTCACGTTAATTGCAGGTGAAGTTAAAATATAATCGGCAAATTTTTCTTCTTTGGGATAAAAACGGGTTCTTGTCGAGCGAATATTGTGGGTTATAACTAAATTCACCATATCTTTTTCGAGAATTCTCATGCTTTCAGTATCTGGTCTTAGATTAAAATCTCCGCAGAGAATTTTAGGAGTATTGATAGTATCCATAAATTGACGGATGCGCTGCGATTGAATAATTCGCTCGGGAGTGTCCTTTTTTCCTTTGCCATTCCATAAGCCATGAACATTCAAGACAGAAAATATTTTTTTATTCATTTTGCATTCTACCCACTGCAGATTTCTATCATGATTTAAGCCAATACCAGGGTAGTGTTGCTTTTGGTGAATATTGATTTCTCCTTCTCCAATAATATCAATTGAATTTTTAACGAAAATACCAACTCCATAGACATTTTCTACTGCAGGTCTAAAAATGGCTTGATGTTCAGGAAGAAGTCTTTTTAAATCGGAAAAAATATTGAGGCTTAATTCTGTTTGTTTATTAGTCAATGGGCGATGTGCATTATCATAGAGTTCTTGAAAACAAAAGAAGTCAACATGCCGATTATTATGGACAAATCTTAATAAGGGGTTTCTTAAATAGCCACCCCATATATTTAAGGTGATTAATTTCATTTTATACCCTCATATTAGCTGTTTAATATTATATCTGACAAAACGCTATCTCCATTTCGATGGCTCTATCATGAACCGCGAATGTAGAGTTAGATTCATATAACCTAATAGTTAAATTATTATGCCCTAATTGCAATTGAGGCGTTACTCGTAATGATTTATCCATTTTTAATAAGATTAAATGGTTTGTAGTTTTAGGCGCGAAGCTGTGTTGATAAAAACCATTGCATGCCGTTATCGAATGATACTCAGTCATAGTCCTTAATAAAGAGAGATAAATAATTACTGTAGACTCTAAATCTCTTAAATCATGTAACCACAGGTTAATCATTTTTTGACGGGTTAAGGGATCTAAATCAAACCAGAGAACGAGGTGAGGTGAGTTAAATTCGCATTCTGGTGTATTGGGATGATAAATTTGTTTTAAAGTTTTTAAAAACATATCATCGTGGATAGGTTGACTAAAACGGCCAGGTACATCATTTAAAAGATGAATTTGTTTTTCTAACTCGTTTAAAGAGTGCATCTCATGAGGTGGCGTTAGTTTTTTTAAAACATGTTCCATCCGTATTAGTTCTTTAATAAATCTACTTTTTAATTCGGGTTTCTCAATAATATTAATTAGCTCAATAATATTTTTTAAGGCATAACGGTGAATAACCTCATGGGATTCTTTACCGGCTTGATTAATTATTTTGAATAGAAACTCTAGACGCAGTGCAATACGCGGCAGAAAGTGTGTGGCAAGTTGAAAAGTAATTGTGTCTTTATACATAAGGCATCCCTTGCAGTATCTTACCTAGCACCAGATGATATTTATTTTATGCCTTAATCTTATTATGGCATGAATCAGCTGCTTTTGATAAAAATATTTGCGCAAAGGTAAATTGGGCTAAGACTAACATAAAAGTTATTGAAAATAAAAAATATTTTTTAAAATAAGCTGATAAGAATGCTTGCTGAAAATTCTTTTATCACAATGATTGTTTATTAATGCTTTGAGCCAGATGCAAATACTTTAGGTGCAGGCTGTTCACTTCAGTTTTTAATTTATTTAAATCACCCTTGTTAGTAAGTACATCATCGGCTTGAGCTAATCTTTCCTTATTGCTTGGCTGTGTAGAGATAATAGCGAGTGCCTGCTCTTGGCTGCATCCATCCCGATCCATAAGCCTTTTAATTTGAGTATCAATAGGACTTGTTACTAATAAAACGCGCTGAAGATAAGGATAGTTTTGTTTATTTTTTAGCAAAGGGATTTCTACAATACAATAAGGGCTAGTGCACGACTCGACTTCTTGGGCGAGTTGCTGCCGAATAAGGGGATGTAAAAGTTGCTCTAACCAAAGACGGTGCTCCGCATTAGTGAAAATAATATCCCGCAGTTTTTTCCGGTTTAATTGTCTATCATTTTCGAGTATCTGGGAGCCAAAATGCTCAAGAATGAGGTCATAAGCTTCGGCGCCTTTTTGAGTAAGCTGTTTCGAGATGCTGTCTGCATTTAACACACCAATGTCTAAAGCTTCGAAAAAGGCAGCAACAGTGCTTTTACCGCTTGCAATATTGCCTGTTAAGCCCACACAATAAACCATTATTTTACTCTAATGCTTTTCATTAATATTGGTACAAGTAAGTACATGAACGTAACAAGTCTCAGGAGCTTGGCTTTTAGATTTGCAGTAGTCTTTTGCTGCCATATAGGCATCGTCTCTATTGGGGTAATAGTTACTTTTCCAAACGCCAGATTTTTTATCCAGCGCGGTACATCTCCAATAGGGTTTAGTACTTAAACCAAGATGAAATCCTTCACAATCATTGCTAGAGGTTTTGCAGGTGTTGGGATTTTTACTTTGTTTTTTACAGGCGTCGAAAGAGAGATTTAAGGCTATTTTTTGATACTTATTTTTAACGGTCCACTCAACATTATTATTGTCATGAGTTTTGCATACCCAATAATCTTGATTTTCATCAGGACTCGCAAAACTTAAAAAGGGTAAAAACATTGTTAGAAGAAAAGAAATTTTAACTTGATAGTTCATTATGCATTCCCTGAATTAGTTGCATTATTTTATCTATGGATACAGCTTTAGAAAAATACCACCCTTGTAAATAACGTACCTCATTTTTTGCTAAATAATCAACTTGTTCTTTAGTTTCAACACCTTCGGCAATAATAATTAGATTTAATCCTTTCGCCATTTGTATAATTGCATCATTCAATGATTCTGTAATAGCCTTTGTACCTATTGCCTGAATAAATAGTTTATCAATTTTTAAATAGTTAAAAGGAAAACTTTGCAAATAGGCAATACTAGCATGACCTGTGCCATAGTCATCAATAGCCAAAGAGTAACCTAAGGACCTTAATTGATTCATTTTATTAAGAAAAAGAATATCGTTTCGATCTAATAGATCACGTTCGGTTATTTCAAAGATGATTTGTTGGGCTTGAATCTTATGCTCAATTCTTAAGAGGTCAAAAGAATCAAAAAATGCAAGATTTTTGAAATGGGTTACTGAAAGATTTACTGCTATATGGAAATCAGGTTGTTTTTTTAAAACAGGCTGAAGCTCAAGGAAGGCTATTTCAATGATTTGCATGGTAATGGGAACAATCAAGTGGGACGATTCAGCTTCCTCAATAAAGGAATCTGGCATGATAATATTGCCATCATGATCTTCCCATCTTAGCAAGACTTCAACGCCGCAAAAATGACGATGTTCTCGATCGAATACCGGTTGATATACTGGAAAAAACTGTTCATTTTTAAGTGCTAATTTAATGGCTCGTTTTAACGAATAGTGTTTGCTGATATTGTGAGAAATAAAGAAATATAAGAAAAAAGCTAAGGCTAAGCCTGTCAAGAAAACCAATACCTGACTTAGCCACAAATGATAGTGCACTGTATTAGTGTTTTCGAAAATTTTAAGAATTATTCCATCGATGCTTTGTAATTTATCGGTGGCAAACATCGAAGGATTAAAGTCTACTTGATCCTGATTAGGACTTGTTATCCAGCCTTTATGATCATCACTATGTTCAATTTTAATAAGGTCTTTTTTAGTATACTTGTCATACAAAACCACTTCACTCGATAAAATGTTTGATGTTTCCAACTCAGCTTTTAAGACGGAAGAAACAAGCAAAATATCAATGTAATAAGGACCAATTTTTTGTCTTAGCAAATAAACAGGCTGATCAAAGAGGGCAGAAGTAAATGGACCGAGCAGAGTACGGGAATGGGAGGATAGTTTACTCTCTAAGATATTCGGTTCAATAGTGGAGCAAATGGAATGATGATTTTTATCAGTAATGATGAGTCCTGAAATTTTGGGATTGTTTAAAACAATATGCTCTAAACTTTCATAAATTTCTTGGGTGCAATGATGAATGGTTTTTCCATAAAAAGGCAGGGTATAGACCTCTTGCAGAAGATCTTCAATAAAACCATCTACTTGTTTACTTAAGTCTTTAGCGCTACTTAAAACCTCTTGATAGCAACGGTTATAACTAAGGGCCATGTTAAAGTATAAAGCACCAATGAGCACTATTAGCGTTAAAACACTCCAAATTACTTTAAAATGTTTATAAATAAAATGCATAAACCCGTGTAAAGCTTGATGACGCATCACAGACTTCATTTATAGATTAGGTTTATAGAGTTTAGTGTTATTTCTGCTAATTGCTCAATAATTTTTGCTTCCGTGTTAAGTGGAGGTAGCCAATACAAGGTATTACCCATGGGTCTAATTAATGCGCCAAGTTCAAGCGCCTTCTGATATAAATCATTCCCAATGCGCTTGTTATGAGGGTTTATTAAATCAGCTGCGACAATAGGACCAATTCCGCGAACATTCTCAAGCTTACCACTCAACTTCGCTACTTCATGTAAAGACGCTAGCATTATTTTGCCAAGTTGTTCAGCATAAGGGATAATTGATTCATCCTGCATTACCTTGATAGTAGCTAGAGCCGCGCTCACTGCTAAAGGATTCCCGCTGTAAGTATGTGAGTGTAGAAAGGATTTTCCTTCACTGTAGTCTGCGTAAAACAAATCAAAAACTTTGTGGTCAATCATAATACAACTAAAAGGAATAGAACCCGAAGTAAGTCCTTTAGATAAACAGATAATATCTGGGTCAACACCAGCATGTTCAGCTGCTAGCCATCTTCCCGTACGGCCGAGCCCCGTCATAATTTCATCGGTGATGAGATAAATATCATTTGCTTTGGCCCAATGGGCTAATTTTTTTAAAAAATCCGCACTGTAGCATAACATTCCACCCGCACCCTGAACGATAGGTTCCAGAATGATAGCGCAAACCCGCTCTTTTATTTTTTCTAGTTCCGGGAGAATGCTCGCCCAGTAACTGTCGCAGTTAGTCCATAAAGACGCAGTATTGTCCCTGACATAGGGCGGAGTAACGAAATGACAGGAAACACCAAATCCATCATAAGGCGCTTTATAAATTCCTAAATCACTTACACTCATGGTTCCTAGGGTTTCGCCGTGATAACCATTCTTTAGTGCAATAAATTGATTTTTATTTTTATAACCTTTAATCAACATCCCATGAATAACTAATTTCATCGCAATTTCAACAGCGCTCGCACCATCACTGGCAAAAAAGGAGTGTTGCTTCCCGGTGATAGAGCATAATTGCTCACCCAACTCTGCGAGCGCTGGATGAGTAGTATTTGCACCAATCACATGCTCAAAAAGATCCATTTGGGTTCTTATTGCCGCGAGAACTGCTGGATGTCCATGACCGAGTGATTTGCACCACCAACTAGAAATGCCGTCAATTAATGGCCCGTGATTAGTATATAAAATATTTCCTTGAGCTCGTTCTACAACAATGGGAGGAAATTGTTCAAAGTCTTTCATTTGCATACAAGGATGCCAGATATGGCGTAAATCCTTGGCAATTAGTTGTTCTGTGTTGACCATTTTGAAAATTTTGGTTGACAAGTAAAGACGTCACTTTATCATGTTCGCTATTATAAATCATAGGGGCATCAGAGTGACAGACGCTAAAAAGAACTGGTCTATGGATGAAATTAGAGAAATTTATGAGCAACCGTTTAATAATTTGTTGCATCAAGCACATAGCATTCATTTAGAAAATCATGAGGCAAATTCCTTGCAATTCGCCACTTTATTGAGCATTAAAACGGGTGCTTGTCCTGAAGATTGTGGGTATTGCTCGCAAAGTGGGCATGTTAAAACACACGTGGAGAAAGAAAAATTAATGTGTGTTGATGATGTGTTAAAATCTGCTCAAGAAGCTAAAGATGGTGGAGCAAAGCGGTTTTGTATGGGGGCTGCTTGGCGTTGTCCTCCTGACAAAGTAATGCCGCAGCTAAAGGAGATGATTGAAGGTGTTAAAGCGCTAGGGATGGAAACTTGCATGACTTTGGGAATGCTGAATAAAGACCAAGCAATGGAATTAAAAGAAGCCGGCTTGGATTATTACAATCACAATATAGATACTTCTCCTTCTTATTATGACAAAGTGGTGACTACCCGCAAATTCAGCGATCGCCTTGATACTTTAAATCATGTGCGGGATGCTGGAATTAATGTGTGTTGTGGTGGAATTTTAGGCTTAGGTGAAACCCGCGAAGATCGTATCGAATTTGTTCTAACTTTGGCCAATATGGAAAATCCCCCAGAAAGTGTACCTATTAACCGCTTAATCCCCGTGGAGGGCACGCGTTTAGCCAAAGCACAGCCCGTTGAAGGTATTGAGTTAGTAAGAACAATAGCCACTGCTCGAATCACTATGCCTAAAAGTGTTATTCGCCTTACTGCAGGTAGAACAGAAATGAGTGATGAATTACAAGCACTGTGCTATTTTGCTGGCGCTAACTCTGTATTCATTGGGGATAAATTATTGACTGAGGAAAACCCCCAAAGAGCCAAAGATAAAATTCTCTTTAATAAATTAGGCTTGACCGAGATGGTTTAATGATTCCTAGTCTTAAAATATGCGAATATACTGAACAATTAAGGCAAGGCGGATTATTACGCACCCGAGCTGTTTCTAACTCTTCCTTGCTCGCTTTTGATAGTAATGATTATTTATCGTTACTTGGTGACAAACGTATAGCTCAAGCGTATGAATATGGTTTTAAACATTATGCTAGCGGCAGTGGAGCATCAATGTTATTAAGCGGGTATCATCGCAATCACCAAGAAATCGAAGAGGCCTTTTCGCAATTATTAGATGTCGATGCTTGCATTATTTTTTCTTCTGGTTATGCAGCTAATTTAGCGCTTACTTTGTTATTAGGTGCTATTGACACTCATTGCATCATTGATAAGGCCATTCATGCCTCTATGTATGACGGACTTAGTTTATCAAAGGCAAGTTTTTGTCGATTTTTGCATAATGATCTAACTAGTTTATCCCAAAAAATAAATAAATATCCTGAGAATGCTGTTGTCATTACTGAGGGGATTTTTAGTATGAGCGGGCAGAGGGCCCCTTTATCTGCAATTAGTCAACTTACACACAAACGAATTCCTTTATTAGTTGATGAAGCCCATGCTTTTGGAGTGCTCGGAGAACAGGGAAAAGGAGCAACTAGTCTACATCAGCTAAGTCAAGAGGATGTACCTTTAAGAATGATTTCTTTTGGTAAAGCCTTCGCTGGTCAAGGAGCTATTATTGCGGGAAAACAAGAGTGGATCACAGCACTTTTACAGGCAGGACGTTCAATTATTTATTCCACAGCAATTAGCCCGGCCTTAAGCTACGGTTTATTAAAAACCTTAGACATTGTTGTAGCCGCTGATGAGCGCAGAGAAAAGCTTCATCGATTAATCGATTTTTTTAAAGATAAAATTAAATTATCTCCATTCGAATGGGCCAAATCAGATAGCGCCATCCAACAATTACAACTTGGGTGTCCACATCGAGCGCTTTTTTATGCAGATAAATTAAAGGAGAAGGGATTTTCTTGTTCACCAATTCGTACACCAACGGTTAATATGAAAGCGACCGGCTTGCGTATTGTTTTGAATTATCGTCATACCCCTGAACAAATTAATTCTTTATTTACAGCATTGCACACATTATATGAACATTAATATTATTAAGCATGGGCGCGGAGTCCCTGTAGTTTTTTTTCATGGGTGGGGGTTTGACCATCATATTTGGCTACCTCTTATTGAGCCATTAGGGGAACGTTATCAATTAATTTTGGTGGATTTACCGGGTTTTGGTTCAACGCCATGGCTGAATTGGAGTAAATTCAAAAACAAGTTATTAACTCAACTCCCAGCAAGCTTCGCTTTAGTTGGGTGGTCGCTAGGTGGTCTATATGCGCAACGCTTAGCAATTGAGGAGCCTTCGCGTATTAGCTCATTATTGAGTATAACCGCATCACCTCGTTTCATTGCGGATGAATCCTGGCCTGCTGTACCCAAAGAAGTATTTAATCATTTTTATAATAATCTATCCCTCGATCTTGAAAAGACCTTAAAAGATTTTATCCGTTTACAAGTAAATAAGAACAAAATTATCCTTCCCTTAGGACAAAGGCCATCATCTGAGGGATTAGAGCAGGGCCTTAATACTTTAGAACAATGGGATTTGCGCTCCGCCTTACATGATTTAAACCTACCCACTTGTTTTATGTTTGCAAGGTTAGACCCCATTGCGCCCGCTAAAATTATGGAGGCGATGCAAAAATTATATCCCCATTTTGACTATGTTTTTTTTAATCGTGCAGCTCATATGCCTTTTTTATCGCATACAGAATTGTTTATAGAAGAATTTCAAAGGTTTATAAAATGAAACGTTATTTTATTACTGGAACCGATACCGATTGCGGAAAAACCTATGTGACCAGTCAGTTAATAAATTATTATCAAAATGCGATTGCTGTTAAACCAGTGGCAAGTGGTTGTATGAGTATTGGAAATAAATTAATAAGTTCTGATGCGCAAAAGCTTGCAAAAATTAATGGTCTCAATTTGGATTTAATAAATCCATGGCGCTTTGCATTACCGGTTTCCCCACATATCGCAGCAGAGGAAGAGGGCAAGGAAATTAAACTCTCTGAACTAGTCAGTTATTGCATGCGCTTTAGCGCTCCAGGAAAAGATACTCTATTTATAGAGGGCGCAGGTGGTTTGATGGTGCCCTTAAATAAGGAACAAACCTGGTTAGATTTTTTAAATGTCAGTCAAATTCCGGTAATTTTAACAGTGGGAATGAAATTAGGCTGTATAAATCATGCTTTATTAACTATTACTGCATTAAAAACCTATCAGATTTCTTGTATTGGCTGGATAGCCAATTGCATCGACCCTAATATGCTTGCTTTAGAAGAAAATATAGAAACCTTAGAAGGGTTGATAGATAGCCCACTTTTAGCTCGTGTGCCTTATAATTGCTCAATAGAAGTAAAAGTTAATTTGTAACGAATCTTTTAATTCTCCTCACTCTCTGCTTTTTGCTTCATCTATGCTAGAGTTGCTTTTCAATTTTAAGTGTTTAAAGCTATGAGATTTGCAAATTACCCCAATTATTATGCTTGGAAAAAAATCCTTCTTGCCTGTGCTGTGTTGGCAATTATTTTAATTTCATGGCAATTTATTAAACAAAAAAAGATAGTTCCAGACAATCCTAATAAGATGGTTGAAATTGAAATAATTAAACCACAAAATATCCAGCAACGGATTCATTTACTTGGTGTTATCCATCCTAAACACACGACTTTATTGATAGCTAAAGGATCAGGAACTTTAGATGCTTTCGTGGCTACAGGACAAAAGGTAAAAAAGGGCACTTTGCTTGCCCGTATTGATAATAGTGATATTGAAAAAAATGCGCAATTATCACAAAGTGCTGAGCAATTAGCCAGGGAGCAATACGAGCGTTTTATCCCATTGACAAAAAAAGGCTTTGTCAGTCCGAAAGAAATTGAAGAGAGAAAACAAGCATGGATTAATGCACAAAAGGAATACGCCAAAGCCAAGATCGAATTAGACTACATGCGTTTTTATGCACCTTTTGATGGTATTGTTGGAGCCTATAAAAAACGCGAGGGCTCACAAGTAACACAGGGAGATCCCGTTGTCTCAGTTTATGATCCTGCCTCTTTGGTTGTAGATTTTGATATCCCTTGCGGTAATTTAGCCGCCTTAAGTGAAGGGCAAAAAGTCTACGTCTTTGGAAAACAATATCGTTTAACCCACTTACAAAAAATGCTGGATGAAGATACCCATATGTGTCCTGCGGATGTTGATATTCAATGCCCTGATTGTTTGATTGGAACAACAGCCAAAATTAGTCTGGTGGTAATGGAAAAGAAAAATACCATTGTAATCCCCTTACAGGCACTTTTTTTAAGAGATGGCCGTCCCGTTGTCTATATAGTAAAAAATAATAAAGTGGAGTTGCTTGCTGTAAAAACAGGCATAAGACAAGCCGATAAAATTGAAATTCTTGAGGGTTTAAATGCAGGCCAACAGTTGATTATCAAAGGACAAGATCGCTTATATCCTAAAATGACTGTTGATATTTATACGCCAACTGCCAAGATTAATTAATACTTATGAGATTGACTAGCTATTTTATTAAACATCCAGTAATTGCCATTATTTTAAACTCTATGATTGTGTTATTGGGTTTGCTTTCTTTCTCTCAATTATCGATAAGAGAATATCCCAATATTACTTTACCCGTAATTACAGTGACTGCTTATTATCCAAATGCCAGTCCAGATCTAGTTGAAAGCTCTGTAACAAATATCTTAGAAGACCGTTTAGCAGGGATTGAGGGTTTAGAAAATATTACCTCACAATCCTATACAGGAACTTCTTTTATTAATTTAACCTTTCGTGCCGGAACCTCAATGGAAAGGGCTTTAAGTGCCACTCAAGATGCCGTAGGTGTTGCTAAATCGTACTTACCTTCGGAAGTGAAAACACCCTTCGTTGAACGGCAAAAAAAATCATCCGGTCTTCCTTTTATTGCTGTGGCTATCGAATCGAGCTCACGTAATTTCGGCGATTTAACTCATTATGCAAATTTAAATATTAAAAATATTTTTCGTAGTATTCCTGGTGTCGCTTCTATAGAGGTATGGGGACAACCCTATACTTACTTGATTAGCTTAGAACCGGATAAATTATTTTCTTTTGGGATTAATGCTGATGAAGTTGTTGAGGCTTTAGTCAAGAGTAGGGTTTCTTTACCAGTTGGAAAATACCAAAATAAAATTCCGAGCACTTTAAACTCTACTTTAAAAACAAAAGAAGATTTTGAAAATTTGTTAATAAAACCAGGCGAACATCCCATTTTATTGAATTCAATTGCAAAAGTTGAATTACAAACAGACGACACCAGTACGAGAGTACGTGTTAATGGACATACTGGACTAGTATTGGCTATTAATAGAGCAAATGATGCGAATCCTATTGAAGTATCAAGAGAAGTCAAAAAAACCATTCAAAATTTACAAAAAAGCTTACCCCCTGATTTAAAAATTAATGTAATCCTTGACCAGGCTGACTTTATTAATGCGTCTATAGAAAGTATACGCTCATCCATTGTCGAGGCGATTATTTTAGTTCTGTTGATTGTTTTTCTCTTTTTGCGGAATTTCAGAGCGACCATAATCCCTTTAATAACTATTCCAATTTCCTTATTAGGTTCTTTACTTTTTCTCAAAATTTTTGGTTTTTCTATCAATTTAATGACTTTGCTAGCAATGGTTTTGTCCATTGGTTTAGTGGTTGATGATGCCATTATTGTGTTAGAAAATATTTGGCGTCATATAGAAGCAGGGATGAGTCCTTTAGAAGCCGCTATCAAAGGTCCTAGAGAAATTGGCTTCGCTATCATTGCTATGACCTGTACGCTTGCGAGCGTTTATATTCCCATTGCGTTCATTCAAGGAATGTTGGGGCAATTGTTTATTGAATTTGCTGTTGCTTTAGCGGGTAGTGTATTCATTTCGGGCATTGTCGCTCTGACTTTATCACCAGTAATGTGTGGCCATCTTCTGCAAAAGGAAACGAAAAATTGTTTGCCGCAAATTGATCGCTGGCTGGATAATTTGGCAAAAAAATACGCTAGCGCACTCTACTTTATCTTCAATCATTTACGTTGGACCAGTATTGCTGCATTATTTTCTATTGTTGCTAGCATAGCCCTATATTCCTTGATAATTCAGGAGACAGCACCAAAAGAAGATCGGGGACTAATTGGCCTCTATATTCCACCTATTCCTGGGGAAGACATTAATGTTTTAGATAAGAATGTCATAGAAATTGATAATCTAATAAGTAAAATCCCCGAATCCGATAATAAATTGACTTTTATCGGAGATTGGGGCGCAAGTATTGTTTTTCCCTTGCAAGCTCACCAGTTAAGAAAACGCAGTGCTAGCGATATAGTAGATAACTTAAAGCCTCTATTTGCTCACTATCCTTCCATTGAGCCACATATTTGGTCTTGGGATACGGGATTACCGGGAATCGATAATGCAGGAAGCGGGACAGAGTTGGCTTTAATTATTTCCACACCCGATAACTATAGAGATTTATTTAAGCAAACCGAACAGTTAAAGACAGTTGTTGATCAATCTAAGTTATTTGAAAGCAGCTATTTTGAACTTCGACTGGATACCCTTGGGTATTCTATACAGCTTGATCATAATCAAATTGCCAAATTAGGGATCACGCCCAATCAAATAGCTAAAATGATAGAAATATTTTTTAGCGGTGATAAAAGCCAAACTTTTGAAAAAAACGGCGTGGTTTATAACCTTACTATTCAAGGAAGCACCTCCCCATGGACTTTAGATGAGCTTTATGTCACTACATCTAAGGGTAAACGAATATCCTTAGGAGCTATTACTAAAATGAAACCTAAGGCCCAACCTGCTACCCTAGATCACTATCAGCAAATGCGATCAACAACTTTGCATGTACAAATGCACAAAGGGGATTCCATAGCCAAGGCGGCTGAACAATTATGGGAGCTTGCCCAGAAAAACTTACCAGCAAATTATAAATTAAACTGGACAGGTACTGCGAAAACGCTCAATGAATCATCCCATACGATGCTTTTTTTATTATTTTTATCATTAGCATTTATTTATGCAATCTTATCAACTCAATTTGAAAACTTTATCGATCCCTTGATTATTTTATTAACGGTTCCTCTTGCCTGTTTTGGCGCTTTATTGTTTATTTATTTATTTGGACAGTCATTGAATATTTATACTCAAGTGGGCTTGATTACTCTAATTGGTTTAATTAGCAAACATGGAATTTTAATTGTCGAATTTGCTAACCAATTGAGACAACAAGGAGATGAACTAATTGAGGCAATCCAAACTGCTGCAGTATTACGGTTGCGTCCTATCCTAATGACAACCGGAGCGATGGTGTTTGGTGCTATTCCGTTAATTTTATCACATGATGCCGGTTCTGAAGCGCGCAGGGCAATTGGTACGGTTTTAATAGGAGGCTTATGCTGGGGAACCTTATTTACCTTGTTTGTTTTACCCGCTGTTTATTACTTAATTAAAAGAAGGAAGGTACTTTCATTATTAACTCACTAGAAACAAAAAAAGGATCTTAGGAGTGAGCATATCAGGAATGCCCAATCAAGTACCTCAAAAGATCCTTATATAGGCAATCCTGGAAATCCACTCAAATAATGCCAGTGCGTTTTGAGTTTAAAGAGTAAAAATCTTCTTAATTAGCTTACTGGAGACTGTTGTCCATTGACTACTACTTAGCTATAATAAAGGGTTATTTTGACCAATTAGAAAATTATGGAGAGTTTTAGGATGCCAATTTATGAATATCAATGCTCAAATTGTCATCACCAGTTTGATGCGATTCAAAAAATTAGTGATGAGCCCTTAAAAGAGTGTCCTGAATGTCATAAAGAGACGGCGGTGAAATTAGTATCTGCAGCTGGCTTTCAATTAAAAGGAACCGGTTGGTATGTAACTGATTTTAAAAATAAAAACACTAACAGCACCCCTGGCACAAAAGCTGCTGAGACAAAATCTACAGAAACAACATCTACATCATCAACAACTGAGGGCTCCAAAGGTGGTAGTGAGTGAAGTCTAAGTCGTTTAGAGGCTATTTATTAGCAGGTTTAGTAGTGTGGTTGCCAATTTTGGTGACTATTGGTGTGCTACGGTTTATAGTTGATTTGTTGGACAATACCTTGGCGTTAATACCTAAAGCGTATCAGCCAGAGTATCTCTTAGGCATCCATATTCCAGGCTTTGGCGTATTGTTGTCCCTTATTTTGTTGTTTGGCACAGGAATATTTGCCACTAATTTTTTTGGTCAACGCTTAGTGGGTTGGGGAGAGTCAATTTTATCTCGAATCCCTTTGGTGCGATCGATATATAATGCCGTTAAGCAAGTGATTAATACGGTATTATCAAGTAACGGTGATGCTTTTCGTAAAGTATTATTAATTGAATATCCTCGAAAAGGATTATGGAGTTTGGCATTCCAGACGGGAGCAGCAACACAGGAAATTAATATTCATACCCAAGAAGAAATGATTTCCTTGTTTATACCAACTACTCCTAATCCCACTTCAGGGTTTTTAATGATGATTCCAAGAAAGGATGCAATAGAGCTCAATATGAGCATTGATGAGGCATTGAAATTTATAATTTCTTTAGGCGTAATGCAAGCTAACCAGGCGGCATTAGTAACAACACAATAAAAATTAATTAAGGGTGGTTTTATGCGTACACACTACTGTTCTTCAGTGAATGAATCAAGCTTGGATCAAGTAATCACTGCCTGTGGTTGGGTGCATAATCGACGCGATCACGGTGGTGTTATTTTTCTAGATATACGAGATCGCTCCGGTCTGTTACAAGTTGTCTATGAACCCGAAAATAAGGAAATATTTGCCGTTGCTGAAAAATTGCGCTCAGAGTTTGTCGTTAAAGTAACAGGAAAAGTAAGGAGACGTCCTGAGGGCATGGTTAATGATCGTATGGCGACAGGTGCCATAGAAGTGATTGGGACGGCAATTGAAATTTTAAATCAAGCACCTACACCTCCATTTTTACCCGATGATCACCAAACAGTGAATGAAGATTTACGTTATAAATACCGCTACATTGATTTGCGACGAACCTCGATGCAAAATAAACTCGCGTTGCGTCACAAATTAACCAGCTGTATTCGGCAGTATTTAAATCAACAAGATTTTCTTGATATCGAAACTCCTATGCTGACTAAGGCAACACCAGAAGGAGCTCGTGATTATTTAGTTCCCTCGCGTGTGCATCCGGGACAATTTTATGCCTTACCTCAGTCCCCCCAGCTTTTTAAGCAATTATTAATGATGTCTGGTTTTGATAAATACTATCAAATCGTTCGTTGCTTTAGAGATGAGGATTTAAGAGCAGATAGACAACCTGAATTTACCCAGCTTGATATTGAAATGGCCTTTATTGACGAGGAACATATTTTAAAGTTGATTGAAGGTCTATTAACAGTGGTCTTTAAAGAGACGCTTAATGTAACTATTCCAGAAAAACTCCCCAGAATGTCTTATGCTGAGGCGATGAGACGTTTTGGCAGTGATAAACCGGATTTACGAAATCCCTTAGAACTTCTGGATATTGCGGATTTGGTGAAAAATTGTGATTTTAAGGTTTTTGCTTCGGCTGCCAATGATCCTAAAGGACGCGTTGTTGCTTTAAAACTTCCTAATGGCAATGAGTTAAGCCGCAAAGATTTAGATGGTTATGGGCAGTTTGTAGGTATTTATGGCGCTAAAGGTCTAGCTTATATCAAAGTCAACGATTTAGCAGCAGGAATGGAAGGGTTACAATCACCGATCTTAAAGTTTTTAAGTGAAGAAATTATTCAAAACATTCTAAAACGTACGGAAGCTCAAACGGGAGATGTGATATTTTTTGGTGCTGATAAGGAACATATCGTTAATGAATCTATGGGCGCTTTGCGAATTAAATTAGGCCAAGATCGGAAACTCTTAAGTGAAGGCTGGCAGTTGTTATGGGTGGTTGATTGGCCTATGTTTGAAATGGATCACCAAAATAATCGTCTGCAATCTATGCATCATCCTTTTACGTCACCTCAAAACCTATCCGTTGAGGCATTAAGGGAAGAGCCCACTCAAACATTAGCCAAGGCCTATGACATAGTAATTAATGGTTATGAGATTGGCGGTGGCTCAATCCGGATTCATCAACCTCAATTACAGCAGGCTGTTTTTGATTTGTTAGGTATTAAAGAGCAAGAGGCGCAAGAAAAATTTGGCTTTTTACTTGATGCTTTACAATATGGTGCGCCTCCACATGGCGGGATTGCCTTGGGTATTGATAGGTTAGCAATGTTATTAACAGATTCAACTTCAATTCGTGATGTCATTGCCTTCCCTAAAACCCAAACAGCTTCGTGTTTATTAACGAGTGCCCCTTCAGCAACAGGAGCAGCACAGTTAAATGAATTAGGAATTAGACTTGCTCCCATTCCAGCGAAATAAACTTATCAAAAACACCAATTTTAGGCGTTGGTGTTTAAGCTGCATGATGCTCTTGATAGCACTTTTATGTTATCAGGGGCTTTATGCTGCCGAAAAAAAAGAGCAATTTACTAAAATAAAAGATAATCCTTCCACCCTAATCGAATATTTAGCTCAAGAAAAAAATTTTCTTAATATTGCCATTAATAATGCCAAACAATATGTTTCACCCAAGGATAAAAAAGAATTTGACAACCGTATTGACCAAATCAAGGCATCATTAACAATTGTTGATGCAAAAATTGAAAGTTTAAATTCCTTTTTGGAAAATGAAAAAAAACAAAGTCTGGAGTTAAACCAAAAACTTAAATATTTACAGCAGCTCCCGCTAAATAATGATGAAATAAATATTCAAGAGCGTGTGGCAAAAACAGAAACCTTACTGACAGTAAGCAATAAAACACTTGAATTAATTAATGAAAATATTAATTTAGCCCAACAATTAAAAATTGAGTTAAGCGAAGAAACGAGGAAGCTTCAGGTTTGGCAAGAGCATTTTGATTTAGAGCAAAAACTTCTAATCATTAAAACTAAAAAAGCTAAATTAAATGAAGAGTTATTTAATTTATATCAAACTAATTTAAACCAAGAAAAGGATAATAAATCCGGTTCCATTAGCCCCGCGATAAAAATTGACCATCAGGCCGGCTTGCTGATTAATAATCAACATATCGCTTTAGTTCATTATGATTTAAATAGACTCAATATCGAAAAACGAACTATTAAAGCGGATATCTCTTTATTAAATAATCTGGATACTAAAAATTTACAAGCGGTGGTGGACATTTATAAAGAAACAATCGTTCAAATTCTTGGAATTGAAAATTCTTTGCAGCAATTAAAAGGTTCTTTAGATAAAGAACTTGATTTTGTAAATAATTCTGCTTTGAAGAAAATAATTATTCGCTTAAAGGATTATTTAACTCAGCAACTAGAAGCATCGGCAAGTCTAAAGCAAACACTAACAACGAAGCTAGATAATTATCAAAATCAACTAAAACGCTTAATTTCTACACGACAAAGCCTGGCCCAATATAATATCAATAGCTGGCCTATTATCCTCAATAAAATGGCAGCGATTCCCGCGCAGTTCTATAAATACATTAAGACCTTGAGCTTAAAAGTGTACGATAGCTATTCCTGGCTTGAGCTTCTTCCTACGGTTATCCTCTGGGTGCTATTAGCTACTATCTTTATATTTTTCATTGTGTTTAATCACTTCTTAAAATCCTTAGAGGGAAATAAGGAGCGTTCAAGATTAACGGGTTACTTGTATGATGGTGTATTGGTTCTTATCCAAAGAAACATTCCTTATCTCTGTTTATTAGCAATGCTCAGAGTAGTTTTTTACTTCACCAGTATATCATTTGCCAATTATCAATTATTAACCAGTTTAATCACCGTTTGGTTTACGTTTAGAGTATTGATATTAATCGCGCGTTTAGCCCTATTAGAACGGCTTTCGGACGTTTCGGGTAAAGATGTCAAACTTTATTATCGTTTAAAATGGTTGTTTCTGTTTGGCGGATGGACCACCGCTCTAATGGTTTTAGGGCATTTAATGCCGTTGGCGATTATCGTGCAAGACATATTTAACCGCCTCTTTATGCTCTTTATTCTAACCGTTTCCTTAGTGCTATGGAAAAGTAAGGATATTATTCCTTATTTATTAAAGCCTTTTTTAAGCGAAAAAAAGCGCTATGTGAGAAATGCTGTATCCTTGCTGATTATTTTAATTCCTATTACTTTGTTTACTACTGCAGTAATTGGTTTATTCGGCTTTATTAATTTAGCTTGGACCATGAGTGGTTATGAAGCATACACCTTATCTGTGTTAGTCGGGTATATAATTGCCCGAGGTTTAACCGCTGATCTTTTAGAGTTATTATCTGAATGGATGATCTCATCCTTAGAAAATGGTTGGTTATGGATTGAGGTGTTTTTAAAACCTTTAGATAAAATTTTACGAATCATTCTGCTGCTATTTAGTATTTTTATTATGTTTCAGATTTTAGGTTGGAACTCTGATTCTTTAGTAATGATTAGTTTAAATAAAGCGGCGCATTATACAATAATTAATTTTACTGGCATTCATATCACCGTTCAAAGTATTATCGAGTTCTTTATAGTATTGGCCATTTTTGTCTGGGCCGCAAAATGGACTCGTGAGTTTTGTTATCGCTGGCTTTATGTAAACGCTAAAGACGTAGCCTTGCGTAATAGTCTTTCTATATTTACTCAGTATGCCGTTATTATTCTTGGTGGATTTATCACACTTCATGTATTAGGCTTGGATTTAAGCGGGATGTCGATGATCCTTGGCGGACTTGCTGTAGGCATGGGTTTTGGTTTACGAGATTTTGCAAGCAATATCGTGGGTGGCATAATGTTACTTATCGAACGTCCCGTAAGGGAAGGTGATTTAATTACTTTAGGCGAACATGAAGGACGGGTTGCTCACATAGGTATTCGCACCATGCGTGTCTCTTCTTGGGATAACATGGAAGTGCTTATTCCTAATGCAGAAACTTTTAATAAACCCTTTACGAATTGGACCCTGCAAGACAGTATAGTCAGAACAGTCATTCCAATTAAAGTATGTCGTTCAGATGATCCCACTGTTGTACAACAACTTATTTTAGACGTTCTGGCAATTATTCCCGAAATTGTTCCCGATCCGCCCGCGCAGGTGTTCTTGAAAAAAATTGATGAGGCGCTAGTGGAGTTTGAAGTGCGCTATTTTATTAATGTCCAAACCCATTCGCGGGTAGAAATACGTTCTAAAGTTTTATTTGCTATAACCGCACAATTTAAAGCTGCAGGAATTAAGCCGCCTGTTGAACCAGTAGCAATTGAAATTAAAGAGGGACATCATGATGCTCTTAACTCCCCAAAAGCGAAATCCACCTAAGACAGAAGCTGAGCTCCTAGAACGTTGTTCAGAGATTGAGGGGGTAAGCTTTGCTCAATTAGCTAATCAGTTAGGTGTTGTAATTCCAATGCAAGCATACAAGAGAAAAGGCCTTACAGGTCATTTGTTGGAGTTGGCATTAGGAACCGATGCTGGCAACCAAGCAGAGCCGGATTTTACTGAGCTTAGTGTTGAACTAAAAACTTTACCAATCGGTTTATCAGGTAGCCCCACCGAATCCACATACATAACGTCTATCCCCTTGCTTACCATCCATGAGCAAACCTGGCGTTCATCACAATGTTACAATAAATTAAAACGTATTCTGTGGGTGCCTATAGAAGGGGATAGAGCCATTCCTTATCAGCATCGACGGGTGGGCCAAGCTTTTCTTTGGTCACCTAATGCTCAGATAGAAGCTGTTTTAGAAGCTGATTGGAACCATTTGAGTACTGAAATAAGCACCGGCTATTTAGATACACTTGATGCAAGTATCGGAGATTATTTGCAAGTAAGACCGAAAGCTGCAAATGGAAAATCTCTATGCTATGGTTTTGACCGAGAGGGCAATAAAGTACAAACTTTACCTCGCGGTTTCTATTTAAGAAGCAGTTTTACCAAACTTATTTTAAATAAAAATATTTAATGCACCTCATAAGATTCACTATTTTTACATACATAGATTAAATAAATCTATTTATAGATAGAGCTGTTGTTTTTTATCCATATATAGATTATATTTATATATATATAGATTTCCTCGGGAAATAATATGAGCAACTCTATCGTGTTAAAAAGTAGCTTATCGGCAGTTTTAGATAGCGATAATTTACAAAAAAATACAGCAAATATAATTCAATTGTTCAAGCTTTGGGAGTTAACAGTTGATGAGCAATGTAACTTATTAGGTGGTATTAGCCCGCAACAACTTAATAAATTTCAAAAGGCGACTGCGCGTATTTCTGGACGGGATACCATTGAACGAGTGGGTAATCTTCTTGGTATACACAAAAGCTTAAGAATTTTATATCCTTACAATAAAGCGGTTGTGTATAAGTGGATAAAGGCTAGAAATAAAAAATTACATAATTTAACTCCTTTAGAAGTAATGTTGTCGGAAGGTTATATTGGCATTGCTCAAATTAGAAAATTAACGGATTATATGAGAGGAACTTAATGTCACTCTATGAAACAATAATTGATTACTCACAGGATGTATTTCGAAATATTCCATCTGTTAAACCCTCACAAAATTTGTTTGATGATCTCAGTGACGATGAAACCAATTGGGATGCAGCCAATCAATTAGAAATGCTTACCCACCCACTTCTTGAAAGTAATTCCCTTATTCAAAGAGGATTTGAATACAGTGAAAATTCCTTTATTGACTATCCTTTTGAACATTTAACCGCTTCACGGTTTAGTGATGGAAAAACCCCATGCTGGTATGGTTCAGAAACTTTAGAAACCACTATTTATGAAACCGTGTTCCATTTTGTGAAAAACATCAATGATTCTATCGATGCATTCATTAACGAAAAAAAAATTATAGTCGATAGGCGAGTGGCAAAAACCTCCTGCATTGGCTTGACTATTGATTTATCGTCTAAAACTGAAGAATTTCCTTGGCTTATTGATCCCATTAGTTACACGAGATGCCAAGAGGTAGGTCAGCGTATGGCAAAAGAAGGGCATCCCTTAATAAGGGTTAAATCGGTACGTCATCCAGAAGGCTTTAATATAGTAGCATTTAAAAGTCATGTATTGTCAAACGTCCGAGAACATTGCTATTTAAGCTATTCGTTCAATTTGGATTCCAAGGAGGTTTCTATCCTCAGAGGGGAGAAAGCAATTATGGCCATTCCGGCCTAGAGAACAGAAGTTAATAAAACCATTTCGCCCTTAAAAGAGACATTCCTTAAGAGAAACCCAAGTTATTGAATAAAATTATCCATCTAGATTTTTAAAAATAAACAATTCATATTGATCTATTTTTGTTCTTTGTGTTAAAATTCCAAATTATATTTATTTGTATTATTTGGTTTGAGATACGTTTATGAACATCGTTTTTAATGAACAGTTTGAGTTTATATTAAGTGAAGTTAATAATGAGGATATTGAAAATGGTATTTTTAGCTTTCCTCCTGCAATCACTACAATAGGAGATGATGCATTTGCACGGTGTACTAATTTAATACGCATTACTATTCCAGAGCATATCACCGATATGGGGGATAACGTTTTTAGTGATGCAACTAATTTAGAAGAATGTAATGTTCACTCTGTGCTTACAAATATTAAGGAAAACACCTTTTGGAATTGTGAGCGTTTGCAGAGGTTTATTATTCCATCCAGCGTAATCCAAATTGAAGATCAGGCTTTCATGAACTGCATTAGTCTGGAGGCAATTGAGATTCCTGATGGAGTGACTGAGATTGGGCGCTTTGTGTTCAGTGATTGTGTCCTTTTAGCGGATGTTAAACTTTCCAAAAACCTGACCACAATATCGGAGGGCTTATTTCAACGTTGCCATAGCTTGACCAGCATCACGTTATCCGAAAACCTTAAATATATTGAAACAGTCGCCTTCGATGAGTGTACCGCCTTAGAAAACCTAGTTATACCCAAAACCGTGGTTTCTATTGGTGAAGGAGCTTTTGCCAGCTGTCAAAGTCTTACTAGCATTATTATCCCTTCGGAGGTAAAAATTATTGATCGTAATACTTTTGCTAACTGCACCAAGCTAAAAGAAGTAATTCTTCCCGAAAATATTCAAGAGGTTGGCGAAGAGGCTTTTCAGGGATGTGAGCAATTAACCCGTATAATTATTGATACCGAATGTCCGCAGCATCTAGAGCGCATTAAACTGCTATTTTCACCAGAATTAAGTGAAAAAGTGCTAGCCAAAGGCCTAACTAGACTGCGACTTAAAATGCTAGAAAAGTTTTCAACTGAATGTATTGATAAACATCTTCGTCTAAAATTCTCTCCTGATATTTCCCGCTATGTGATGTCCTATGTCGAGCGCGAAGAAGAAAGAAAATTGCAACAAGAATTAGAAAGTGTGCCAATTGATGTAAATCATTACGAAACCCGATTATGCGAAATACAAAAAAAACATATTGATGCTTTTAAGCGTAAAGAGGCTATTGAGTTTTTAACTAACTATCTGGCGCTAGTAAATAAAATCAAGTTAGAGCAAAGGGCTCAAAATCCTGATGGTTTCTTTTTTTCTAAAAAACTAAAGAGCGCTAAGGAACAATTTGCATCTACGCTGGAACGCATAATCAAGGACTTGAAAGCAAACAAAGCCCCTTTACTTTCACAGGACGAACGAGAAATACTAAATACTAAAAAATTTTTAAGTTTAAAATTATCTTCGTTTATTCAAACAGGTTTGGGGTTAACCCCAAAAGAATCGTTATTACAAATTAAAATAGCCAATTGCACAAATTAGTTTGGGCACTTGGGTTCATTTAAATTATTAGGTAGATTATGAAAAAGAAACTCTCCATAAAAAAGGAAGTCCAAAAAATACAAAATTCCAATCAAGATATTGAAGTTTTAATCTTAAAATTGGAACGTTTATTACAACAATGCCCAACAGGCGAGTCATCGGATAAAGACACCGTTAGGAAAGTATTATTAGCTAGGTCCGGGGATCTGGAACAAAATTCAGGAAAAATAAGAGCTATTCCCGGTTTGTTAGTTCATTCACCTTACTCTCAGAATGGCTTATCCACAAGTCCATAGGCCAGGAGAGC